>CALHGQ010000117.1 GCA_938030175.1 uncultured bacterium
GCGCCACTTCCCTCGCCAAGACGAAGGCCAAGATCCAAGAGCGGAGTGGCCCCGAGGGCCTCAAGTAGGAGCGCGTGACCCGGTTCGCCCGACCGGTGAGCGAAGATCAGGTGCGAGCGAAGCTCTGGCTGGTGCAGGACCGCCGCATAGATGGCAGACGACACGATGAAGCCGTCCACCAGAACGGCCGCACCCATCTCGCGCGCGGCGAGTGCCGCTCCTGCGAGCGCCGCCAACTCCCGTCCGCCCACGCGGCGCAATACCTCCATGGGCTCGTCCGCGCCAAGGCGTGCAAGCGCGTCACCGACCACGCCTGCTTTGCGCTTGACGCCTTCAGCGTCTAGCCCGGTTCCGGGTCCCGCGAGATCCGTGGCCGGTCGCTGCAGCAACGCGGCCGCAACCGCGCTGGCAGGCGTCGTGTTGCCAATCCCCATTTCCCCAAGTACGAGCACCCGCGGCGCCGGACTGAGCGCCAACACCGCGTCCCGCCCAGCGCCCATGGAGGCCGCGAATAGCTCGGGGTCCATCGCGTCTTCCGTGCGCAGGTCACCTGCGCGCCGGTCGGCCGATGCATGCCTGCGCACCTTCGCGACGCACGTGGACGGCAGTTCGTACGGTGTGTCAACGCCCACGTCATGGACCTCAAGGCACATGCCGTGGACCTGAACGGCGGACACCGATGCCGCCGCCCCGCCAGCGGCAAAGTTCACCACCATCCCCGCCGTGACCGAGGCGGGGTACGCCGCCGTTCCATGCTGAACGACGGGATGGTCCGCCGCAAAGATCAAGGCAGCCGCCGGCCGAGCGCTGGGCTTCTCGGCGTCTTGGATCTCGGCGAGCGTGAGGGCTAGCTCCTCCAGTCGGCCGAGGCTGCCCGGGGGCTTCGTCAGCTGCTCCTGGCGCTGAGTCGCCGCCCGGTAGCCGCCGCCTTTCACCCAACCATGCTGTGCGATTGGCTCTGATGTCATGGGGCGGACCTTACCGCGGCCCCGTGAAACGTCATCCTGTAGAAGCCGATTCTCCGGGACGATTCGTCGCGGAACGCAGTCGGTCCATCGTATCGATCCTTGACGAAGATCTGATCGAGTGCCGCACGTTCCTCCCACTCCGCGATCTCCTACTCGGGCTCCTACTCGGGCCCTTACTCGGGCGTTTCTCTGAATGTATCCACGAACCCAACGCAAGGAAGGGCAACAGGCCCCATGAAGACACTGATGATCCAAGGGACTGCCTCTAACGCGGGGAAATCCGTGTTGACCGCAGGGCTCTGCCGCGTCGCCAGTCGGAGGGGTATCCGCGTCGCTCCGTTCAAGAGCCAGAACCTGTCGCTGAACGCGGCCGTCACGAAAGACGGGCTGGAGATCGGACGCGCGCAGGCTCTCCAAGCTTTCGCCGCGGGGCTCGAGCCGTCGGTCGCGATGAACCCGATCTTGCTCAAGCCTGAGGGAGAAATGCAGTCGCAGATCATCCTTCGCGGAAGACCCGTCGCACGGGCGGACTTTCACGGCTACGCCGAGTATCGCGACCGGTGTATCGCAGCCATCGACGACTCACTGGCAGAGCTAGCTAAGACGGCCGATTTGGTCATCGCGGAAGGCGCCGGATCCCCAGCGGAGATCAACCTCATGGAGCGCGACATCGCGAACATGTTTGTGGCGCGGCGTACCGACGCCGAGGTGGTGCTCGTGGGTGACATTGACCGTGGCGGTGTCTTCGCCTCGCTGGTCGGAACGATGGCGCTCTTGCCCGACGACGATGCGGCTCGCGTCAGCGGGTTCTTGATCAACCGTTTCCGGGGGGACGTGTCGCTCCTCGAGCCTGGGCTCGCCATGCTCGAAGCGCGCTCGGGGCGACCGACGTTTGGCGTCGTGCCGTTCATGGACGACCTGGGACTGCCCGAGGAGGACGGGGAGTCCGTCGTGGTGCGCAACGGCCCGTTCGGATCGGGGCACGGGCGGCTCAACGTGGCCGTCGTTCGTCTCCCACGCCTCTCGAACCACGACGACTTCCTGCCCCTAGAGAGCGACCGCCGCGTCGAGTTGCACTACGTCACAAGAACCCAGGGTCTCGACGGCGCGGACCTTGTGGTCCTCCCCGGCAGCAAGGCGACACGCGCGGACCTCGCGTGGCTCCGCTCCCAGGGCTTCGACGAAGCGCTCGCCGACCACTTGCGCAGCGGCGGGCGGATCCTCGGGATCTGCGGCGGCTATCAGATGCTGGGCGCACGGATCGAAGACGAGCACGGGGCCGAGGGCGAGCCTGGCACGTCGGTTGGGCTGGGGCTGCTCCCCATTGAAACGACGTTTGAGAAGGCGAAGGAGGTGCGTCCCGTGACGCTGCGGATCGATCGCGCAGACCAGTGGCTGACCCGCGCGGGCGCTCATCCTCACCAAGAGGTCACCGGCTACGAGATCCACTGCGGCCGCATCAGGGACCTTGATCCTGGCGAAGCCGTCGGCCTCTTCCGACATGGGAAGGAATCGACCGCTGAGGGCACGGCGCTCGGCCCTGTGGCGGGAACCCTGGTCCACGGCCTCTTCGAGAACGACTGCATCCTGGAGTCGTTACTCGGCGACGTCGGCCCGGCACCGGTGGCACCAAGACTCGGACTTGACGGCGCGCTCGATCGCCTCGCGGACGTCCTAGAGGCGTCCATCGACCCTAGCGTCCTGGGGCGCTGGTTCGTCGGATCCCGCTAGCGTGCAGCGCGTGCTCCGCCTCAGTCCACCCGCAGGATGTTGCAGGTGCGGGTCTTCTCGTTGAACCAAACCTCGGCGGCACCACGCTCCAGGAGCCCCATGACCTGGGCCACCTTGCGCTCGCCCTCCGTGTGCTCGGTTCCGTCGCGCGTGACGAACTCCTCGACGATGGCGTGGAGCGCGTCGTCGGAGAGTTCACCCAGAGGAATGCGAACCCCCTTCTCGGGGTCGGCCTCGGGCCGCCCAGGAGCTGCTTCGGTGGTCCCCACAGGGTCCCTCGCCAAGCCTCGTTCGGCTCTGGCTTCTCGCTCAGCGGCTTCCTGGGCCTCAGACTCCGTCGACACTAGAGCTCCAGCGCCATGGCGCTCAGGAACTCGACGAACGGCTCGGGGCCACCAATGGAGGCTCCGTTGAAGCGGCCGAGCTCTGTTTCAGTGCTCGGGTTCATCGCTACGTAAATGGGCTGCGCCGTCGACTTGGCGACGTTCTCAATGAGACCTGCAATGCGCTTCCGAAGCTCAAGGTCCTCGGTGTCGGAGTGCAGGCGTGCCTCAACGAACTTTGCCTTCTCTGCACGCACGGTCGGGAGTGGGAAGATGGAGACCTCCATCTGGCGACAGTTGATTCATGTGTGCGCCGTGAAGTTCACGATGAGCCCTAGGCCCTGCTCAAGTGCGATGGCACGTGCACGATCGTAGTCGTCGATGACGACCAACGACCCACCTTGGTACTCGGAGCCAGCGGGCGCAGCGCTCGCTGCGCCGCCTCCGCCACTCGTGTGCGAGTCCACCAATCCACGGGTGTAGCTGGGCGGCGGCGCCATCGCGCTCATGATGAAGCTGTCCAACTGGTAGCCCATGGTTCCCAGCAGGCAGTAGAAGCCCGCGAGGATCGTCGCGACCGCGCCCAACAGGCGACCCGGACCGATGTTGCCGTCGGGGTCTTCGCCCTTCAGGTTGATGCGTCCGAGCAAGTAGTAGCCAGCGACGAAGGCGATGCCTGCCCAGAGAACGAGGAAGACCTCGCGCGGGAGGATCATCGAGTGGGTCGCGATGTCGGCGTTCGAGAAGAACTTCAGCGAAGCGGCGAGCTCCACGAAGCCCATGAATACCTTGAGCGTGTTCATCCACGAACCCGCCGAGGGGATCGCGCTGAGCCGGCCCGGCAAAAGCGCCAGGAGCACGAACGGCGTGGCCATCGTGAGGCCGAAGGCTCCCATGCCGATCGCGGTGTGCCCAACGCCAAAGTCAGACCCAGCGGCGAGCAGCGAGCCCACAAAAGGCCCGGTACAGGTGAAGCTCGTGATCACGAGCGTCAGCCCCATCAGGAACACGCCGAGGTAGCCCCCCTTTGTGCTCGCGTTGCCCGCGAAGTTCATCATGAACTGCGGCGGCTGCAGGTTGATCATCCCGAATAGCGCCAGCGCGAAGACCACGAAGACGACGCCAATGATCAGGTTGGTGATCGGGAGGCCGGCGACCTGGCCCATGATGGGGCCAGCCGCGATGCCTAGGAGGACGAAGATGGCCACGATCCCCGCGCCGTACGCGAGGGCCAGCGGCAGGACCTTGCCTCCGCGGGTTTCCGCCTGCTTGGTGAAGTACGAGATCGTGATCGGGATCATCGGGTACGTGCACGGCATCAGGAGCGTGAACAGTCCCGCGCCGATCGCGAGGAGAATGAACGTCAGGAGGCTGTCGCTCTTGGTCTTCTGCCCGAACTCTTTCGGGCCGTCGGAAGCGGCGGCCTCTGCGCTGGCAGCGGCCCCGCCCGCCCCATCGGACGAGCCCGGGCCCACGTCGATCGCATCGGACCCTTGAAGCTCCGGCAGGGTCCACGCCGCGAAGGCCGCCGTGTAGAGCGCGTCTTCGCCCTCGCCCTCGACGGTGGGAGTCAAGTTGATGTTGACGCAGAGCGACTCATCGCAGCACTGCCCCGCCACCACGATGTCGATGGACTCAGGCTCGAAGTCGTCGAACGCCTCGCCGGTGACGCCAAAGTGGAACGTGCCTTCGTGGGACCAGATCCAGCCGTCCGGGTCGCCCTTGTCTTGGATGTACTGGAACGGCCTTGGGTACTTGACCTCATCCCAATCGACGTTGCCGCCTTCGACCGTCACCGTCGTGGGGATGCCAACACCCGGGCCCTTCTCCTTGTCCGTCGGGCCGGCGTACATGTGCCAGTGATCGGGGGTCGCCACCTGGATGACGAGCTCGACCGCGCCGTCTTCTCCTTCGCGTGCGAACGCGCGCGCCATGGCCTTCTCGGTGTTCGAGAAGACTGGCGTCCACTGCGGGCCGTCCGCGCCCGCTTCTGCTGCTTCAGCCCCGACTGCTGATCCGACAGCTGGTGCGGCAGCCACCAGAAGCGCCGCCGGGAAGTCGCTCCACATGGCGTCTGTTCCGGCGCTACGGAAGGACAGCTCTACGGCCCACGGAACGCACTGGGACTTGTCGCAGACCTGTCCGTCGATTTGCGCGGTGACGTTCTTTGCTTCGACGTCGGCGCCCACGCCGCGGGCAACGGCGTAGAGCGTCGTCGCCTTGTCGAACACCTTGGACGTCCAGTCAATGGACTCGTCGTACTTCGTCTTGGGCTCGGGGAACAGCACCGGCGACCACTCGGCTCCTTCGATGCCCCCGAGCGTCACCACGGTCGGCTGGCCGCCCACGTCGCCCGGACCATCGTCGTAGAACCAGCAGCCGAAGTCCGGGGTCACCTTGACGGCCACGAGGAGATCGTCCCCCTGTACCTTCGCGTAGAGCTTGGCCGTCGCGTCCTGGGCGGCCGCCGTCCCCGATGTGCCAAAGAGGAGCGCAGCCACAAATGCGGCCATGAGGGCCGTTCGAGCGGCTAGGTGTGTCAGGTTATGGCGTTTCATGGGCTTGTTGGGGCTGTAGGCTATCGGCAGCCTGCTACGGCGGGCGGCGAGAACCAGGAGTTCAGTACCCCACTTCTTGCAGAGGCCTTTCATGCTGGGGGACACAGAGGATTTCGACCTTGGGATTCCGTCCTGACGGGCCGAAACTCTAGAAGAGCGTCTCAGACGAGATAACACCATGAAACGGATCACCAGCACCCTCCTAGTCGCCGCCCTCCCGGCCCTTGGGTTCAGCACGAACCTGTTCTTTGGTCCGCCTGCACCCCACGCCGCCCTGGCCCAAGAAGGCGGCCAGGACGGCGAGGAAGATCTCGAGCTCGACGCGAACCCACCGCCGGAGGGCTTAGGCTCGGACCCGCGGATCGCCCACGACATCTTTGGTCGCCGCACCACCATCCGGGGCAACACGTTCGCCGAGCGCCTCAAGGGCGGCTGGCAGCTCACGCGCATGACGATCCCGGGCTCGAATCCACGCGGGCGCCTCGCCCAAGGATTCATGCACATCGGCGATTCGTTCATGTCCCTGGAGCTCCATGCGCTCTGGGAGTCCGGAGGGGACTCCGACGTTCCTGAGAACGATCTCCACACCACCTTCACCGCCGAGTATCAGGTCGACAGCAGCGGGAAGATGTTCTGCTCGACCATCATCGGCTCCTACATCGACGAGGAAACGGGCGAGCTCCGCTGGGAGCGCGCCGGATACGAGCGCGAGTACAAGCTGAGAGAGACGCGAGAGGAACTCGAGGTCTCCTTCATCGATCCGGAAGCGGGCCGAGGACAGATGTTCTTCCGACCCTTCGTGCCGCGCACGCTTGGCACGACGGACATCTTTGGCCGCAACGAGATCGGCTCCTTTGGCGCGACGGATATCTACGGCCGCAAGATCGCGGCGCAGAAAGGCGATCGTGACATCTATGGTCGGCCCGCACCGCAGCCAGAGGACGGACCCGAGACCCCGGAGGACGAAGAGGCGCGGCGCAACGCTGAGAAGAAGCGGCGCGAGCTCGGGCTTCCCCCGAAGGGACCTGGCGCTGGCGGAGTCACTCCGTTGAGCGGACGCGGCGGTCGATAGGCCTTAGCCGTTCGAGGTGCGCCGGAGGTGCACGCTGCGATCCTGCCTACCGATCGCGCACTGACTTCTCCGACGCCGAGAACTCGGCGTCGGGAACCTGCCGTCGATCGTTCAGCGCGAAGGGCTCGAGGCCAGAGGATTCAGAGCTGGGCCTTAGAGCTGGGCCTTAGGAGCTGGGGCTCAGCCCGGAAGACCCGGCGCCGTGCTCCCTAGCACTGGCTGAAGCCGCAGGACGTGCACTTCACACAGCCTTCCTGAAAGGAAAGGTTGTTCGCGCACGTCGGGCACTTGAGCTTGTAGCGAGCCTGCTGGTTCTGGGACGAAGCGGACTTGCGTCGCTCGACCGGCTCGTCGGACTCGATCGATGCCGGGTCGACGCGACCGAGGAGGAGGTTCTCCAGACCGTGCTCCTTCTTGGCGCGGGCATAGCGCAGAAGCGCCGTCGCCAATCCGTCGGCCAGCGACATGATCCGCCCGTCCTTGGTGGGAACGGAGAGGCTCGATCCGATGCCCGAGAGCTGGGACACCGCCGTCTCCAGGCTGCCGTTAGAGCGCAACCAGAGGGACAGGATCCGACAGATGGCTTCAAGGTCCGAGTTGGCCACGTCACCGCCCTTGCCGAGCTGGGCGAAGACCTCGCGCTCGCGGCCACTCTGGGGATCCACCGACACCTTCACGTGCATGTTGCCGAACGGCGTCATCTGGCGAATACGCAGCGACGGCATGATCTCCGGCAGCTTGATCGGTGCCAGCATGCCCGCCTGATCGACCCGCATAGAAGCGACGTCCGCGATGGAGGCAGGCTGTGCGGAACCCACCCCCATCGCTTCTGTCTCCATCCCTCCCGCGGGACGGTCGGAGCTTTCAGAGCCGGAGCCCTTCAGCGCCATGGGCTGCATTGCGCGGCAGCCGTCGCGATACACCGTGACCCCCTTGACGTTGAGGTCGAGCGCCATGTCGTAGATCTGGCGCACGTCCTCCACCGAGGCGTCGTGGGGGAAATTGATTGTCTTCGAGATCGCAGCGTCGCAGTGACGCTGGAAAGCGGCCTGCATGCGCATGTGCCACTCGGGCGCGATGTCGTGGGCCGTGACGAAGAGCGATTTGTGCTCGTCGGGGACGTCGTCGATGTGGGCGAGGGTTCCTTCTTCGAGGATCTTCTCGGTCAGTTCGTTGGAGAAGTAGCCCGCTGCGGAAGCGACACGCTCGAAGACCTCGTTCACTTCGCGCATCACGGTCGGCTGTCCGTCCGAGTCGCGCATGATCTGCCGCTCGAAGGCGAGGCTGAACATCGGCTCGATGCCGCCGGAGCAGCCCGCGAGGATCGAGATCGTTCCGGTCGGGGCGATCGTCGTCGTGTAGGAGTTGCGAAGGCGAACACCGCGCTTCTGCCATTCGGAACCTTCCCATGCCGAGAAGACGCCGCGCTCGTCCGCAAGCACTTCCGAAGCAAGGTGCGACTCTTCATCGAGCACGCGCATGACCTCTTCCGCAAAGCCCGTCGCTTCCTCGGAGTCGTAGGGCAGCCCGAGCTCGAAGAGAGCGTCCGCGAAGCCCATCACGCCAAGGCCAATGCGGCGCGTCGAGCGCGACATCTCCGCGATCTCGCGGAGCGGGTACTCGTTGATCTCGATGACATCGTCGAGGAAGCGCGTGCAGGTGTGAATCACCTCGCGGTAGGCGTCCCAGTGGAAGCGCGGGCTTCCCCCTTTGTCGCCGGTCATCACGAACCGGCCGAGGTTGATCGACCCGAGGTTGCATGAGTCCCAGGCGTGGAGCGGCTGCTCGCCGCAGGGGTTCGTCGCCTCGATCTCGCCGACGTTCTTGATCGGGTTCTGGGCGTTGATACGGTCGATGAACACGATGCCCGGCTCGCCGGTGGCGTGGGCGTGGGCGATGATCTCGGTCCAAAGCTCGCCGACGGTCCAGCAGTCGCCCGTCTCGTCGCCACCTGCGGCCAGCTGGCGCAGCGGGCGCGACTCTCCGGTGTGGGGATCCGTGACCTCGTGAATCGCGTTCGGATCCCTGCGGAGCGCCCCGATGAACTCGTCCGTGACCGCAACGCTGATGTTGAAGTTGGTCAGCTTGGTCCGATCGTCCTTCACGACGATGAACTTGGCGATGTCCGGGTGATCGACGCGCAGGATGCCCATGTTGGCGCCCTTGCGGAACGCACCCTGCTGGATCGAGTCCGAGGCCTTCGAGAAGACCTCCATGAAGGTCAGGGGCCCCGCGCCGGAGCCACCCGAGCTGTCGACACGCTCGCCGGCGGCCCGCACGGACGAGAAGCTGAAGCCAGTGCCTCCACCGGCCTTCTGGATGAGCGCCGTCGCCTTGACAGCGTCGTAGATGCCCTCGACCGAGTCCGTGACCGGGAGGACGAAGCAGGCGGAGAGCATGCCGCTCCCCCGTCCCGCGTTCGAGAGGCAGGGGCTGTTCGGCAGGAACATCCGCTGGCTCATGAGCGTGTAGTAGTCCCTCGCGACCTCCAGGGCCTCCTCCGCGATGGCGTTGAACTTCAGCTCGGCCTTCGCGACCGTGCTGGCCACGCGCCAGAAAAGCTGCCGGGGTGTTTCCGTGAGATTTCCAGCCTCACCGCGCACGAGGTAGCGACGCTCGAGGACCTTGATCGCGTTCTCCGTGAGGTCCGGCTCGGGCAGGTCGACCGGCGGGTCGATGGCACCGAGCGCCATCTCGGCCTCGGATGATTCTGCGTGAGCGTCGGCACCATTCGCGTTCGTCATCGGCTGCTTGCCCTTCGATGCGGCGCGGCCCCTGGGACGCGCCTGGGCTCCGGAGGTGGACAGATCGGCTTGGCTATGAATGGGAGTCACGTGGGCTGGTGGCGTCTAGTGCAGCGGTGTCGGTCCAAGGTGCAAGCGATTCGGTGCGCGCCTGCGGGCAAGCCCGTAGATCATTTCCAGGAAGCGAACTCGATGCAAGCAATGTTCGTTTCGAACACGCGACTAATTCCGAAGGCCGACCTAACTAACGGTCTTTCGGTGAACGAATTTTCGTGCAATCGTGAGAACAACGTCGATGCGAACCAGTGCGCCGAGTGCGAGGTACGTCGCGCCGCCCACCGCAACGGCAACAACTAAGGCCAGCGTGCGGCCAACCACGCCGTCCAGCAACGACTCAGCGAAGCCTGCAGCCGCCGCCGCGACCACGGACACGGCGATAATCTTGCCCAAGACCGTCTTCACTGGCTGCTGGCACGACGGCAGCCCGAGCTTGCGTGTCAGCCCCGGCAGGAGCGCCACCGCGTTGAGGGCGCTGGTGATGGCTGTCGCAGCGGCGAGGCCTTCAACGTCCATACCAAGACCCTTGAGGAACCACACGTTCAGCACGACGTTGAGCACGAGCATGACGCTCGAGACCTTCACGGGAGTTAGGAAATCCCCCATGGAGTAGTACGTTCGGGCAATCAAGCCCGTTGCGCCAGCGGGCAGGATGGCCAGGCAGAGAACCTGCAACGCGGGCGTCGTGCGGGCCACGCCTTCGCTGCTAAAAGCGCCTCTCTCGAACAGCGCCGCGATCACTGGGCCGCTGAGCACCATGAGGCCTAGCGCCGCGGGAATGGCCACCCCGGCGATCGCTAGGTGCGTCCGATCATGGAGGCTTCGTACGGCCGCGAGGTCCCGCTTGTGCCCGAGGGCCTGGAGTGCGGGAAAGACCGCACCCGTGGCGGCAATGGCCACGAGGGCCACTGGGAATTGCTGCACCCGGTTCGCGAGATAGTGCAGCGTGGGCGCACCTTTGGGCAGGAGGCTCTCGGCCATGAGACCGTCCACCATCACGTTGATCTGGTAGACCGCTGCGCCCAGCGCGAGGGGCGCGGATCGCTTCAGAATCCCTAGAGGTCTTGGCGCCCCCTCTGGGAGCGCGTGCCGCAAGCGACCCATGGCGAGCCCCGTGGATCGCAACGCTGGCACCTGCACACCAAGCTGCACCACCCCCGCGATCAACACGCCGAAGGCGAGCCAGCGCGCCATCTCAAGGTGGCGAAGCTGACCCTCGACCCCAAGTTCGCCCGGTGCAGCAGGCGACGGACCGAACCAGCCGAAACGCAGCGCGATGACGAGCAGCGTGATGACCCAGACGACGTTCATGGCCGCGGGCGCAACCGCCGGCGCGCCGAACCGTCCGCGCACGTGGAGTGCCCCGGTGAACAGCGCCGATACACAAACGAGAATCACGAACGGAAGGACCCGCAGCGTGAGTTCCCGTACCTCGGCGGGATCGTCCCCCAGCCAGGGCCACCCCGTGTACGGCATCTGGTCTGGAGCGAAGTACACGAGGCTCATCACAACGAGGCAAAGCCCCACAAGCAGCCCCGCCAACATGCGCAGCGTGTGAACGAACAACGTGTTGCCCGCCTCGTCCCCATGGTCGGAGTCCACCGCCGTCAGCGCCGTCTGGAAACTCGTCGACAGCGCCCCTTCCCCGAGGAACCGCCGGAACAAGTTCGGCACGCGCCACGCGGTGATGAACGCGTCGTAGATGCCGGAGTTGCTGCCGAAGAGCGCCGACGCGATGCCTTCGCGAATGAACCCGAGGATCCGACTCAGCAGCGTCAGTGCTGAGATCAGAGCGGTCCGCCGACCGAGCCGAGAGTGGCGCTCACCCGGGGGTGGAACGCTTGTGCCAGAAGCCTTCGCTGCTCCCATTGCCTCGTCTGCCCCAGAAGCTGCAGCTGCGTCGCTCGCTGCGCTGCTGGCTGCTGGCTTCCGGCCTTCGGGGGGCTGATTCAATGGGCGGTTGAGGACGCGATGGAGGAGTGCAGGAGCGGCGACGGGGACCCGCGCCAGCACGTTAGCGGCAGCGCTACGGGCAAGCTCGTCTCAAATTAGGTCCAACTGCATCGGCTGAGACAAATCCGCCCAAGATCCTGCACCTCAGCCCCCCAGAACCCCAGCTTCCTCGATCTGTCTTCGCCCAAGGGCAACTACCCTAGGGGCGGCGACCGCGCCACTACTGTGTTCTCCCACGCACCCAAACAGCCGCCCCGTCCTCGAGGATTGCGCCCGCACCGAACCGTGCGAGCGTGGATCGGGCTCGGCGTATGGACCGCCGCTGCGTCGATGGGCGCGTCAGCCCTCGCCCAGCGCGTGATGGTGCCGCACAACCGCCCGCACGCGCAGATCGCGCTGGTGAACGTTCGCGTCGGAGCGCTGGTCCAAGGAGACTGGATCGACGTCGAAGCGACGGCGATCCCCGCGCCCAGCAACGGCCAACTGACCGACGTCGAACTCGTCGGCGACGAGGTGTGGGTCGCCGCGCCGTTCTGGATCTACCGGTACGAAGCCCGCGGGGACCGAAACTTCATCGCGTCGTTCCCCGTGCCCGACCCGGTGCGCAGTATCGAAGCCCAGTCGATGGCCCAAGACGGCCGCGTGATCATCACGACCACGGAGTCGCTGCGGATCTATGACCGCGCGGGCAACCTCATCGGCTCGATCCCCGTTCCAGGGGCAGGGGACACGATGGAGCTCGCGACGTCCATGCTGATCGCCATCCAGGACGAGAGTCGCATCGACCGGTACACCTTCGACGGCCAGTTCATCGAGACCTTCGCCGGCCCCACCGTCCCGACGACCCTCGGCGTCCTCTCCAGCCCCAAGCAGCTCAGCCGGCGCGTCAACGGAAACATCCTCGCGGCCGGGGACGTGCGCGTCTTCGAGTTCTCCAGGTCAGGTGCGTTCATCGGCGAGTACGACGCAGGCCCCTTCGAAGGCGGCATCGTCGAGTCCGTCGACGAGCGGCTCCTCATCACGCTGCAGGACGGGATGGCGCTCTACGACACCGCGACCCACCGCGTCACTCCGCTCAGCGGCCTGTACTTTGGCCAGGGCAGGCGCGTGGGCTACTACGACGAGGGGACGCGCGAGACGCTGGTACCAGGCGAGTGGACAAGCGATGGGCTGTGCCGCAGCATCGAGAACTCACGCGGCTTCCGCGCGCGCACCAGCATCCTGGGCAGCCCGGACCTCGCCGAGGGTTCGCTCTCTCTCTTCCTCGACCGCATGCCGCCGTTCGCCCAAGCGCGGCTCATGATCTCCAGCGCCCAAGCGTTCACCCCGATGGGCTCCATGGGCGACTTCTGCCTCGACCCGCGCGCGCGCTTCTTTATCGGAGGCGCAGAGCTCGCGGACTCCGTGGGCCAGGCGCAGTTCCAGATCGTCGGCAACAACGATGCCCTCCTGGAGCTAGGTCCCGGCACGACGTGGTGCGCCCAGGGGCTCTACCGCGACAGCGTCGACCTGCGCTTCTCTAGCGCGATCACCTTCACGCTCGAGCTGTAGCTCTAGTGGCGCGAGAGCGCCTTGAGGAAGGCGACGAGATTCGACGCGTCCTGGTCGCTGAGCCGGATGGGCTTGATGCGCGCGGACAGGTGCGAGTTGGGCGTGCCGCCTTCGCGGTAGAACTGCACGACGTCCTCTAGCGTGGCGAGGCTTCCGTCGTGCATGTAGGGAGCCGTCTGCTCAAGCATGCGCAGGCCGGGCGTCCGGAAGGCGCCACGGTCTTCGTCGGCCTCCGTAACGAGGAAGCGGCCAACCTCGGGGACGCCGTCCACCGCGCCGACCCCGGTGTTGTGGAACTGGCCGTCGGAGAAGTTCGGGCCGTTGTGGCATTCCCAGCAGCGTCCTCGGCCCTCGTACAGCCAAAGGCCAGCTTCCTCTTCAGGTGAGAGGCTCGCCACGTCGCCGTCGCGGAAGCGATCCACCGGCGAGTCGCCGACGGTGAGACCGCGAACGAAGGCGCTTAGCGCGTGGGCCAGTGCCTCTTCATCGACCTCGCGGCCGTAGACGGCCTTGAAGGCCTCGGGGTAGCCGCCCTCTTGGCTGAGGCGGTTGATCGCCGCGGCCTTGCCTAGGGCCATCTCCTCCGGATTCTCGATGGGCATCAGGACCTGGTCCTCCAGGGTCGCCGCGCGGCCATCCCAGAGGAGTTCGGTGTCGAGCCCTTTATTGAAGAGGCTGGGAGCGTTGCGGCGGGTGAGGTAGCCCTCGATGCCGCGGGACGTTTGGCGGTTGTCGGCAAACGCGAACTCGGGGCGGTGACAGGAGGCGCAAGCCACCGTACGGCGCCCGGAGAGAATGGGGTCGAAGAAGAGCCTGCGACCGAGCGCGAACTCCTCTTCCGATGCGCTGAAGCCCTCTTCCAGGGGCTCAACGCCCAGGGAAACCGCACGCACGAAGGGCGTCGGGAGGGTGTCAGCAGGAACGAGCGGCCGGGTGTCTGGGCCGGTGGCGCGCTGGGGCTCGGCCGCTTGGGGCTCTGCCGCTTGGGGCTCTGCCGCGAGGGACTGAGCCGCAAACGCTTGGCCCTCTTGGGCTGCCCCGGCCAAGCCGAGGGAGGCCGCTGCACAAAGTGCAGCGGCGAGGCACGCCAAAGCGCCCCCGCCGCGTCGTTCCGAATGGGTCATCGACTACTTCTTGGCCTTCGCGACGAGGTCGGCGACCACTTGGTCGATCTCCTTGCCGACATGACCGCGGTAGGCGATCTTGCCGTCCACATCGAGCACGATGTAGGTGGGGAAACCGACGATGGAGTACATGTCAGCGATGGCCGACTTTTGGCCTTCGAAGGCGCTCAGCCAGCTAACCTCGTACTTCTTGACGCCAGCGCGGAAGTCTTCCGGGCTGTCCATCACGTTGATTCCAATGAGTGCAAATGGGTCGTCTTTGTGGAGCTCAACGAGCTCCCTAAGGTGGGGCATACCCGCCTTACACGGGCCTCACCAGAATCCGTAGAAGTCGAGGACCGTGACCTTGCCACGGTAGTCCTCGAGGCTGAACTCGAACCCGTCGATGGACTCGGCCATGAAGTTCGGAGCGATCTTGCCGACCACGGAGTCTTCCGGCTTGGCGTTCGCGGCACGCGCATGCATGGCGTACTTCGTCCCGCTGTACTTCTCGAGAATCTCCGCCATCAGGGCCGCAGCCTCTTCGGGCGCTTCTTTCTCCAGCACCTGCGCGTGGTAGAACATCACGCCTGCCTTGCCCTTGTCGGACTCGGCCTTCTCCAGCATCGAGCCCAAGAGAGCCCTCGTGTCGTCAATGCCAAGCACGCGGCTCTGGCCCGCGAGGCTCTCAAGAGCGCCTTCGAACCAGTCAGCGTTGACGTGGTTCGCAGCCAGGGCCGTGTAGAGCGGCTTGAGGGCCGCAGCACGGTCCTTGCTCTTGATCGCACGGTTGGTGCGGATGTTCTTCGCTAGCCAAAGGAGCGCGCGACCTTCACCGGCCTGACCCATCGCCTCGAAGCGGGGCCAGTACTCGTTGATCGGGTGATTCGCGCGGATCGCCTTGCGCTCCTTCTTGTCAGCAGCGGCGATGTCCTCTTTGAACTTGGCTTGCGCCTTGTCGTACGAAGCAACGACGGACTCGAAGGTCTCCGTTGCGGTGTCCTGGGCCGTCGGTGCGGCGGCCCCGGTGAGCTCCGTCGATCCGTTTCCGGATGCGAAGAGCGCCGAGGCTGGGATAGCACTGCCAGCCACCAGGACGGCGGCAGTGAGTAAGGTTGTGGCTTTCATAATGAGCTGCCCTCCGGAAGGGGGTCCGCATTCTATTGGTCGATCGAGCGTCCAGCAGGTGCAGCAAAGACTCAAAACGTCGGAAGTCGCCCTGTTGTGACGCAGCGATGGCAAGAGTTGACGGGGTCGTTACTCTCGGCGGCGGGGCAACCGAAGTCATACAAACGTGGCGGGTCGTTCTTGCCGCTGCATGTGTCTCGGGCTCGGGACCGCTGAGCAGGCCGAGAGGGCGAGGCGCCTGTGTGGTGGGCGACGGCGTGGTGGGTACTCCGGGACGGTGCCCGCCCTCAAGGTTCGCCGGGCTCGGCCTCGTCTGAAGGGATAGCTGCGGCACGCGGCGGTACTGATCCAGGTACAAAGCCGCCACCTGCGCCGTGTGCGGAGCGATGCTCCTCACACGGGGCAGGTGGCGGCTTTGAACCTGGAACCGTACCGCCGCTAGAGCTTCTGGGACGCCAGCTGGTTCACCAGCTTGCCGTCCACGATCCCTGGGTACTTCGCCATCACGGCCTTCATGACCTTGCCCATGTCGGACTTGGCGCTCGCACCCGTCTCGGCGATCGCCGCGTCCACCGCGGCGGCCGTTTCGTCTTCGGAGAGCATCTTCGGGAGGTACCCCTCAAGCAGGGCGATCTCAGCCTCTTCCTTCTCGGCGAGCTCGGGACGATTCGCGTCGCGGTACTGCGTGGCGCTGTCGCGACGGGACTTGACGCCCTTGCGAACCACGGCGAGGGCCGCGTCATCGTCAAGGTCCTCGCCCTTGGCGATGCGCTCGTTCTTGAAGGCCGCGATGAGCATGCGAAGCGTGTCACGCTTGAGCGTTTCGCCCGAGCGCATCGCGTCCTTGAGGTCGGCTTGGATCTGGTCTTGGAAACCCATGGGTCTATTCTTCCTCGCCCCCGGCATCGTCCTGGGCGTCGGCATCGTTGCCGTCGGTCCCCTCGGATGCGTCTTCGGTGGGCGCAGCAGCATCTGTAGCACCGCCCGCAGCCATTTCAACGTCGCTCACCGCGTCGTCGCCGGCGACCTCGCCTTCGGTCGCGAACTTCTCCAGATCGCGGCCGGAGACCACCTCGACGGAGACCAGCTTGTCCTCGCCTTTGAGGTTCACAAGGCGCACCCCTTGGGTGTTGCGCCCGATGGAAGAGACGTCCGCCACGTGGGTCCGAACGATCATGCCGCTCGTCGTGATGAACATGATGTCGTCGTCCTCGCGGCAGAACTTGGCCTGGATGACCTGGCCGTTGCGCTCGGTGGACTTGATGTCGATGACGCCTTGGCCCCCGCGACCCTTGATCGGGTAGTCACTGAGCGGCGTCCGCTTGCCGTAGCCGTTCTCGGTCGCCGTGAGCAGGAACGCGTCCGGCTCGGCCACGACCATCCCGACCACCTTGTCCTCTTCCTTGAGCTTCACGCCCTTCACGCCGCGGGACGTGCGTCCCATGGAGCGGACGCTCGACTCGTCGAAGCGGATGGCTCGACCACCGGACATGGACAGGATGACCGTGTCGCCGGGCTTCGCCAAGCGCACCGAGACAACCTCGTCGTCCTCGTCCACGAGGATGGCGCGGATGCCGCCCTTCTTCGGCCGCGAATACGCCTCGAGCTTCGTCTTCTTGACGATGCCTGACTTCGTCGCGAACACGATGAAGCGCTCGTCGTCGAACTCGGGCACGCGGAGGATCGTGTTGATCTCCTCGCCCTCCCGGAGCTGCAGAACGTTCGTGATCGAGCGGCCCTTGGAGTTCCGACCTGCCTCGGGGATCTGGTAGCCCTTCTGCCAGAACACCTGGCCCATGTTCGAGAAGAACAGGAGGTAGTCGTGGGTCGAGGTCACGAGCACCGAGCGCTGGACGTCCGAGTCTTTGAGGTCGGCGCCCTTGATGCCGCGGCCACCGCGCGCCTGGGCGCGGAACGTGTCGAGGGGCACGCGCTTGATGTAGTTCTCGCGCGAGAGCGTGACGACCGTCAGGTCCTCCGTGATCAGGTCGGCGATGTCGATGCTGCCATCGACCTCCTCCATGCTGATCTCCGTGCGGCGCTCGTCGCCGTACTTCTCGATGATCTCGAGGAGGTCTTCCTTGATCATCGCGGTGACGCGCTCGGCGCGGGCGAGGATGTCCTCGTAGTCCGCGATCTTCGCGACCAACTCGGCGTGCTCGGCTTCGAGCTTTTCACGCTCTAGACCGGTGAGCGAACCGAGGCGCATGTCGACGATCGCCTGGGACTGGCGCGGCGAAAGGCCGAACTCGTCCGACAGCGCGACCTTGGCCTCGTCGCGGTTCGCCGACGCCCGGATGATCGCGATGACGCGGTCGATGTTGTCGACCGCGATCCGCAAACCATCCACGATGTGCTTGCGCTCTTCCGCCTTGCGAAGCAAGTACGCCGTCCGACGGCGAATGACGTCGCGACGGTGCGTGAGCCACGCCTGCATGAGGTCGCGGAGCGGCAGCGTGCGCGGCTGCCGGCGATCGATCGCCAGGTTGATGATCGAGTACGTGCTCTGCAGCGGTGTGAACTTCCACAGCTGGTTGAGCACGACCTGGGGGTCTTCACCGCGCTTCAACTTGACCACGAGGCGCATGCCATCGCGGCTGGAGTAGTCCGTGACGTCCGCGATGCCGACGATCCGGCCGTCCTTCACGACCTGGACGATCTTCGCGATGATGCCGGTGTCGTTGCCGCCCTTCTTCGTCTGGTACGGGATCTCCGTAAAGACGATCTGCGAGCGGTTCTTCGTCTCCTCGATGTCGTATTTGGCGCGCACGCGCACCAGCCCCCGGCCGGTGGTGTACGCCTGAACGATACCGCTGCGGCCCATGATGGTGCCGCCCGTGGGAAAGTCCGGACCCGGCACGAGCTTCAGCAGCTCGTCGGTTTCGAGGTCGGGGTTCTCGAGCAGCGCAATGAGGCCGCGCCCGATCTCGCGCAGGTTGTGGGGCGGCAGGCTCGTCGCCATGCCCACAGCGATGCCGTCCGAGCCGTTGCAGAGGAGGTTCGGGAAGCGCGAGGGCAGCACCGTGGGCTGCATGCGCGTCTCGTCGTAGTTGGGCTCGAGGTCGACCGTCTCCTTATCGAGATCCGAGAGGATCTCCATGGTGATACCGGCCATGCGCGCCTCGGTGTAACGCATAGCGGCGGGCGGGTCGCCGTCGATGGAGCCGAAGTTCCCCTGGCCGTCTACCAACGGGTAGCGCAGCGAGAAGTCCTGGGCCATGCGCACGAGCGTCGGATAGATCACCGACTCACCGTGGGGGTGGTAGTTACCGGACGTATCGCCGGCCACCTTGGCGCACTTCCTGTACTTCGCCCGCGGGCTCAGGTTCAGGTCGTTCATCGCGACGAGGATGCGGCGCTGCGATGGCTTCAAGCCGTCGCGCACGTCGGGAAGCGCGCGGCTGTGGATGACCGAAAGGGCGTACGTGAGGTACGACTCCTTCATTTCGCGCTCGATGGAGCGCGGGGTCGTCCGGCCTCTGGATGCAAGCTCTTCGGGGGTGGCCGCGACGATCGCTTCGTCGTCGGGCTCAGCGCCCTCGGGGGCCTCTGGATCAGTCATGGCTGGGGGCTACGGTTCCGGTGAGGAACCGCAGTCTGGCGGCTGCGAAGGAGAGAGCAGCCTTGGGGGGGGTGCGGGGAGGCGCGAAATGTCCCCCAGAGGCCCGAGAACGGGCATCTGCGAGCGATTTGGCGCGGCCAACAGTAGACCCGTGATTATCCCGGAAAGGGGGCTCTCTTCGCCACTATCAGTGACCCTTTCTGAACCCCCTTTCTCGGCCCCTTCTTGGGCGTTTGGGGGCACGATGGGCCCATGGATCGCCACAAGACCGTCGAGGCCTACCTAGATAGCCGAAAGACCTTCGCCAAGGAGCTCCGCCGGCTCCGCGAAATCATGGCCAGCACGCCTCTCACGGAAGAAGTGAAGTGGGGCGCCCCGGCCTACACCTACAAGGGAAAGAACCTAGTGGGCATCGCAGGCTTCAACGAGCACTTCTCGCTCTGGTTCCACCAGGGGGCACTCCTCGCAGATGAGGCGGGCGTTCTGTCTTCCTCGGGCGAAACCAAGGCCAAGGCGTTGCGCCAGTGGCGGTTCACCTCTGCAAAGGAGATCAAGGTCCGCACGATCAAGGCGTACGTGAAAGAGGCGATGGCCCTCGTGGACGCGGGCCAAGAGATCAAGCCCGTGAGGGGGAAGGCGGTGGCGATCCCGCCGGAGCTGAGCGCAGCGCTCAAGAAGAGCAAGCCGCTAGCGAAGGCGTTCGATGCGCTGACCCCGGGCAAGCAACGCGAATACGCAGCGCACATCGCTGACGCGAAGCGGCCGGAAACGAAGCTCAGTCGGCTGAAGAAGATCGACCCGATGATCCGAGCGGGGGGCGGCCTGCACGACAAGTACCGCGGCGGCTGAGAGTGGACGCCGAATGGCCGATCGCACCGGCTGCCGGTGACAGAGTCCCCGTTCCCGGACGATATCGCACCGCGTGGATCGACCTCGACGCCGCGCCTCACCACCCGTGCAGGTTGATTCTCAGCGCGCTGCGCGGAACGTCAGGTTGTAGCGGTACGGGCCACAGAGCGGGTGGCTTCCGGACTCGATGGGCAGGACGCCGTGGAAACGCAGCCGTGAAGCACCTCCCCAGACGACCACGTCGCCGTGCTCCAACTTCCGGCGAACGGTGGGTGCGGAGCGCTCGAAGCCGCCGAGCAGGAACACCGCAGGCAATCCGAGGGACACCGAGACGATGGGCTGCGTGAGGTCCTGCTCGTCCTTGTCCTGGTGCAGTGTCAGACGTGAGCCGGGCTCGTAGCGATTCACGACACAGGCGTTCGCGCTCAGCGGGGCAAAGCCCGCGAGGTCGGTGGCTCGCCGCCCGAGGGCTTCAAACGCGGGCGGGATGGATGGCCACGGACGGCCGGTGGCGGGATCATTGGGGCTGTAGACGTAGCCCCGTTCATTCGTAGTCCAGCCCACGCTTCCGCAGTTCGTCATGGCAACGGACATGCGGTGTCCGCCCGGCGTCACGAGGTGGCGAAAGTCGGACTGGGCGGCGACGACACCGATGGCCTCGAAGAGCTCTGCGGCTTCGGCCGATGCCAGCCCGGGCAGGAGGTACGCATCTGGCGCGAGCTCGATGCGCGCGCCCTTCCTCGATCCCGTAGGATCGTCGAACAGGCCGGGAGTCCACCCGGTCAAGCCGCCACTCGCTGACTCATTCATTGACCCACCACTTTACCGCCGATGTCGACTGACTCCGCCTCGAACCCAGCTGGCAATCCAGCTGGTAATCCAGCTGGCCAAGAACCCGCCCCCTGGACCCTGATCTGCACCGGGACATGAGGCACGTGCGGCAAGGCGGTCGCCTTGCTCGACGAAATGGGCGTGAGTTACCGGTACCGCGAGTACCGGGACGAGCCACTGTCCGTGGACGAGCTGAAGGCCACGCTTGGCCTCCTCGGGCTGGAGCCCCATGAGCTACTCCGACCACGGGAGTCAGCCGCGGCCGGCATCGGCGCGGACACCGAGGGCGGACTCATCCTCGAAGCCATGGCCAAAGATCCGACCCTGATCCAGCGGCCCATCATGACGAACGGCACCCGTGCGATCCTGTCGCGGCCCGCAGACCTGCTTGTTTCGTTCCTAGACGGCTGACGGTTTCCATCGGAGTGGGCG
>CALHGQ010000118.1 GCA_938030175.1 uncultured bacterium
CGGTCTCCTGGCCCTGCCCGCGGGCAGGGCCAGGAGACCGAGGAGCCCAGCCACCCCCATCAGCATGATGCCGGCGATCCGGTTCTTCGACCTCCAGATCAGGATGAACGTGGCAAGGCCCGCGGAGAGGAAGCCGCCCCGGGAGCGCGTCGCGAATACGCTGAGGTAGGCGCAGGGGACCGAAATCTTCAGCCACTTGCTGTAGTTACCATTCGTCTCCGACGTCGCGAGGCCCACGAGGACCGGAATCGACATCGCCAGCGCGAGCGCGTAGTCGTTGTTGTCCTCCAGCATGCCGCCTGGGCCGCGGATGATATAGAGGCTGCCGCCGGACAGGAACGCCGCCGCACCGTTCTTGAGGCTGAAGAACGCGAAGGAGCCCCCGATCACCCACATCAGCGCGCGCAGGTGCTCGCGGCGCTGGATCACCATCGTGGTAAAGAGTGAGATGAAGATGATCTTCCCGTACTCGATGAAGTTCGTGGACTGGAAGGCCTTCATGCCCGTCTCTTCCACGAGCCCGATGAACATCCACACGGGCATAAACAGGAGCAAGGCCGTACGGAACGACCAAATGGGCTTCTCCTTGTCCTGACTGAACAGCCAGCCCGCGAGCATGGCCAGCGCCACGTAGAGCGACCAACGCTGGTCGCGGGCGAACCCCCAAGTGAGGTCCTGGATCCGCATGTACGCGAGCAGCGAGAACGTCAACATGCCCGCCGCTGGTCTCTTGAAAGAGACCGGCAGTGCCGCGAGCACGAAGAGGGCGACGAACAGATCGCGCATGGGATTCAGCCGAGAAGCCCCCGCCCAACGATTGGGTGAGGGGTCCTAGCGTTAGGTGAGTAGCTCGCGGAACTTCTGAATCGCGTCGATCAGCGGCTGCGTGAGGGCTTCAGGCTTGTTCGCCCAGGCCCAGGTCACATAACCGACGGAGAGCACGAAGAGCAGTGAGCCGCCGCCGAGGACGCTGCGCATGAGGAAGGCACGGGCGCGCTCGCGGCGCGTCCTGATGGCGTTGACCGTACCCAGGACCGGGTGGGTCATGACGCGGTTGAGCTCACGGGCGGTCCGGAAGCAGCTCTTGCTGTACTCCTTGAGGATCGCAAGGCCGAAGCCCAGGGCCAATCCGAAGAGGATCGAGCCAATGGAGATCACCCAGGGGTTTGGCGACGTCGGCTTGATGGGCAGCGTCGGCTTCTGCAGCACCTCGAAGGGGTTACCTTCCGGGCTGCTCAGCTTCTGGACGCGAATCTCAAGCTGGCTAGCCGTGCTGCGCAGGCCCTTGATCGTCTCGCTCAGAGCAGCTTCTTGCCGGTCGTAGATCTTGGTCTTCGACAGGGCGTCCTGCAGCTGCTGGTTCTGGTTGTCGAGGCGCCTCAGGCGGTCCAGGAGGTTCTGGCGCTGGCGGATCTTTTGGTCGCGCAGCGTCGTCAGCTTGTTGATCTCAAGTCGCAGCGCAAGGCGGTCCTTGTTCTGCACCAGGTCCGTGGTTTCGAACTGGGCGCGCTGGCGCTCCGCGGCGAGCTGGCTCTTGCGCTCCTTGAGACCGCTGATGCGCTCTTCGATCTGCTTGTAGCGCGAGTGGCTCGGGGACCAGCCGTACTTGATCCGGTCGTCCCGGAGCTGCTCGATCTGCTCGTTGATCTCTTCGATGCGCTTGTCGGCGCTCCCAGATTCACCCTGGGCGACCTCTTCCTCGAACTCGGGCATGCTGGCCCATTCATCGGTGTCGCGCTCGATCTTGAGGTCCGCCTCTTCGATCTCCGCCGCCAGGTCAATCACGTCGGTGCTGAGTTGATCCTGCTGCGCGAACGACGCGGGGCGCGAGTCCCCTCCGCCAAAGAGCTCGGAAACCGGGGTCGGCGCGATCCCGTGCTCTGTGCGGACGCGGCGGCCGTCCTCGACGACCTGGGCGCGCTCTTTGTTCAGGTCGTTCAGCATCTCAAGCGTCTCGCGCAGCTCGGTCTCCTCG
This sequence comes from uncultured bacterium, assembly GCA_938030175.1. GTDB lineage: Bacteria > Planctomycetota > UBA1135 > UBA1135 > Saltatorellus. The sequence continues at coordinate 1,976 of CALHGQ010000118.1, forward strand.
CGGGCCAAGTGACGCTGCAGCACCTCCTCGGTCCAGCTCTTGCTGAGGGTCTGAATGAACTGAAGCGCACGACTTGCGTCCGTGTGCTGGAACTCGATCTCAACGAGCTGCTGGTTCGACTCCCGAGCCATCGTCGGGGTAGAAACCTTCAGGTCTTCCGTCAGGTCCTCGCGGTAGTCGGTCTGCTCCGAGGCCGTGAGGTTGCGCCACTCCGGGATCGCCATCTTGTTCAAGACGGAGTCGATACGCGCGGGTGACGTGATGTTGATCTTCGCTACGGCCCCTTCGATCGCAGCGGCCTCGCCCAGCTTGCCCGTCTGTGCGTCGCCGTCGCGCACCATGACCTTGGTGTTAACGACGTACTTCTTCGGGACCACGACGGCGAAGAACGTGCCGAGCGACCCGATCACGCTGAGGGGAATGATGATCCACCAGATGCGGCGACGGAGAACCCGAAGGAACTCGTCGACCTGCCCTGCTGCTTCGACTTCAACTGCCATAGCTCTAGAAAACGCCCCCGAACGAAAGTAGACCTCGGTTGTTGCCGTTGCGGACATTGCGTCCACCTTGTGCACCGAGGAGTGCGCCACCGATCGCTTGGAAGACAGCGGTTACGGGATAGAGTGCGGCGCGAAGGAAGTAGCCGAACTCGGCGAAGAGCGTCGGCGGGATCCAGACGATGTCGTCTTCTTGGATCGAATAATTGGTCGTAGTATCGCCTTTGATGATGTCGTTCAGGTTGAACGGCAGACGCAGCGGGTTCTGGGGGTCACCGCGAATGAGGAGGCAGCGGCCGATGTTGGCCGTGTCCTGCTTGGGCTTCGCCTTCAGCACCACGTCGAGGACGGTCTGGTTGCCTTGGAACGGCTTCGAGCCCTCCGAGGTCACCTCCCCTAGCACGAAGAACACTTTTCCCTTCGTCGTGATGTCCACCACGATGCTCGGCGGAGTCGTGTAGTACGGGGAGTAGCGCTCGGCGAGGTAGGCCTCGAGCCCGGAGCGCGTGTATCCAGCGATCGACACTCGGCCGATCTGGTCGAGCAGCACCGTGCCGTCCGAGCTGACACGCACGGCAAAGTTGATGTCCTCGGGGTGGTTCACGTCGTAGACGCGGACATTGTCGCCGGTCGTGACGTAGTCCTCTTCCTGGGACTCGCCCGAGTACCGACGACCGAAGCCGTTCTGGTTCATGTACTGCAGCGCGCGCTTGGAAGGCGACGAGTGGCAGCTCGTCAGGTCCACCAGGCTGATGATCGCTAGGAGGGAGAGCAGGATGAATGAATGGCGCGGCATGGTGTTCGAGCGGGCGCTGGGGTCAGCGCTTGGCGCGTTGGTGCGATGTCAGAGGGGGCCCTTCTCAGGGCAGATTTTGAGGACCTGAGGTGCCCCTTTGGATAGCAGACTTTGGTGATCGGCAGAAAAGCCCAACGGGTTGACTCATTGGGAGATCCTCTTGCGAGAAGCCTCCAAACTCACCGTCCAGCGCCCCCCCCACCCTGGCGGGCGCCACCAGGATCATAGGCCCCGTCCGCCCGACCCCTGTCACCCAATTCTAGGGCCTAAACGGCATTTCAGTGCCCGAAATGCGTCGGCAAGTCGGGGCCAGCAATAGGCTCGACCCGCCTCGCGCCCAAAACCGGCGCCACGGCCCGCTAGGGCCGCTTCAAAGAGCACGAGAGGACCGCCTCAGCGGCCCTTCGCCCAGCGCCCAGCCCCTCGGGGCGGGCTGGCCTCCCTAGGCGCCGTACTGGGCGGAATAATACTCCCGATAGGCCCCTGAGCGGACGTTCTGGAGCCAGGCATCGTTCTCGAGGTACCACTGAATGGTCATGGGGAGCGCCTGATCGAAGGTGTAGCGCGGCTTCCAACCGAGCTCTTCATCGATCTTCTTCGCGTCGATGGCGTACCGGCGGTCATGGCCGGGACGATCCGTCACGTACTCGATGAGCGACTCGGGCTTGTCGAGGGCCTTCAGAATGCCCTGGACGATCTCGATGTTCGGGTACTCGTTGTGTCCGCCGATGTTGTAGACCTCGCCCGCGACGCCCTTCTCCAGGACGGCGAGGATCGCCTCGCAGTGGTCGCGAACGTAGAGCCAGTCGCGGATCTGCATGCCGTCCCCGTACACGGGAAGGGCCTTGTCCTCCCGAGCGTTGGCGATCATCAGCGGGATCAGCTTCTCGGGGAACTGGTAGGGACCGTAGTTGTTGGAGCAGCGCGTGATCAGCGTCGGGAACCCGTGGGTGTGGAACGCGGCCCGCACGAGCATATCGCTGCCCGCCTTGCTCGCCGAGTAGGGTGAGTTCGGGCTGAGGGGCGTGTCCTCGGTGAAGAAGCCCGTCTTGCCCAACGATCCGTAGACCTCGTCCGTGGAGACATGCACAAAGCGTTCGATGCCGCGCTTGCGCGACTCGTCGAGAAGGATCTGGGTGCCGACCACGTTGGACTGCACGAAGGGCAGGCCGCTGATGATCGAGCGGTCCACGTGGCTCTCGGCTGCGAAGTGAACGACTTCCGAAACGCCGCTCTCCCCCGCTGCGTCGAACGCAGAGATGATGTCCTCCGGCTTGGTGATGTCCCCGTGCACGAACGTGTAGTTCGCCGACGACTCCAGCTCCTTGAGGTTCTCGGGGTTGCCCGCGTAGGTGAGGGCATCGAGGTTGATGATCTTCCAGTTCGGACGATCCTCAGCCAGCATCTGGACGAAGTTGCTGCCGATGAAACCCGAGCCACCGGTGACGAGGACGGTACGCGTTGATGTAGTCATAACTAGTCGCTCCCGAGGTAGGTGAGCAGGGCGTCTTTCCAAGGCAAGAGCGACTTGCCGCGCAGCTCCGAGAGTTTGCTGCAGTCGAGTACGCTGTACTTGGGTCGCGGCGCAGGCCGCGGAAATTCATCCGTTGTGCACGGATCGATCTGGGTATCGGAGAGGTCGCTCGCCTCGATGGTGGCGACGGCGAGGTCGAACCACGACGCCTCCCCTTCGCAAGCGGCGTGATACACGCCGGCTTCACCGAGCATCAGCACGTCCCAAAGGGCAGGCGCGAGCTCGAGCGTCGAGGTCGGCGAGCCCACTTGGTCCGAGACGACCATGAGCTGATCGCGCTCGGCAGCGAGCTTCTGCATGGTCCCAGGGAAGTGGCCTCCCCGCGGTCCGTAGAGCCACTGGGTCCGAACGATCCGAACGCCGTCCGGATGGGCCTCGCGGGCCTGTGTCTCACCGTCGAGCTTCGTGCGTCCGTAGACCGACACGGGTGAAGGCTCGTCGTCTGGCTGATAGGGCTCTGTTGCGGTTCCGTCGAACACAAAGTCCGTCGACACGATCACCAGCGGGATGCCTGCCTTCGCGGCCTCATGGGCGAGGACGCCGCAGGCGTTGCCGTTCACCGCCTGGGCCAGCTCTGGCTCCTCTTCCGCCTTGTCCACGGCCGTGTAAGCGGCGCAGTGAATCACCCCGTGCAGCGGCGCGAGGTCCTGGAAGAGCTGGGCGACCTGCTCGGAGTCCGTAAGGTCGACGCCAAGGTGGTCGACGCCGTGGGCCTCGCGCATGTCCGTGCCCAGCGCCTCAACGGCGTCAGGCACTGCCATCAGCACCTGGCTGCCCAGCATCCCTGCTGCGCCCGTGATGAGGACTCGGTACGGAGCGTCTTGTGGCGGCATGCCCACGAGCCCTTCCTGGGCGTTCCCCTCGGGAGCACCGGAGTCGGCCTCAGTGGAAGCGGTCTTATTGTCTGTCATTGGAGCTGGGCCGGCCGTTCAGGACGGCCGCTGGCCTCTCTTAGTCGACCTTGTTGGCGCCACCATCGGCGACAAGCTTGGCTGCGCTATGGAGCGACTCGAATGTGCCGGCGTCCGTCCACCAACCGTCGAGCACTTCGCACGTCATGGACCCGTCCTCGATGAACCAGTTGTTGACGTCGGTGATCTCGAGCTCGCCGCGGTCGGAGGGCTCAAGGCGGTGGATGATGTCCCACACCCGACCGTCGTACATGTAGATGCCGATCACCGCGAGGTTGGACTCAGGGTCCTTGGGCTTCTCAACGATCTTGGAGACCTTGTCGCCCTCAAGCGTGGCCACACCGAAGCGATGCGGGTCGTGCACCTCCTTCAGCATGATCTTCGCGCCCTTGCCCTGGGCCTTGAAGTCCGCCACGGCCTTGTTGATGTTCTTCTCGATGAGGTTGTCACCGAGCACCACCGCGATGGACTCGCCTGCGGCCCAGTGCTCCGCGAGGCCAAGGGCCTCCGCGATCCCGCCTTCACCCTCTTGATAGGTGTAGTTCAGGTGCTTGAGACCGAAGTCGCGGCCGTTGCCGAGGAGCGACAGGAAGTCGCCCGACTTACGGCCGCCAGTCACGATCATGATGTCGTCGATACCCGCATTGACCAGCGTCTGGATCGGGTAGTAGATCATCGGCCGGTCGTAGACAGGCAGAAGGTGCTTGTTCGTGATCTTGGTGAGCGGAAAGAGCCGCGTGCCAAGGCCGCCGGCGAGGATGACGCCTTTCATGATGCTTGAAGCCCGGAGTGTGGTTGGGGAGGGGCTGAACCCGGAGGCGCCGTGCTCGATCGAAGGATCGTGGGAGCCTCTGGAGAGTCGATTGGTCGGGTCAGGGGAGGGGAACGATACCCGGTCTGGGTGAGCGCGTGGGCGTCATGAGCGATTGGCGTTCGATGAAGGCACCGAGTGGGACACCTGACAGGCTCCTGCGCCCCAAAACTCCCCGCAGGCACCCGTGAGGGCGCTGCCGGAGGTCACGCGGGACGTGTCTCGCTGCGATACCAGGCCACGAAACGCTCGAGGCCCTCGGCCACGGTGGTGTGGGGATCGTAGCCAAGCTTCTCGCGGGCCTTGGTGACGTCGGCGTAGGTCACGAGGACATCCCCCGGCTGCATTCCTTGGGTGTCGAGAACCGGCTCGACGCCGCAAGCCTCACCGATGAGACCGACGAGCTCTTTGAGCGAAGTCGTCCGCGACTCCCCGAGATTGTAGATCTCGTAGCCCTCGCAGCGATCGATCGAGCGCACGACGCCGTCGATGATGTCATCGACGTAGGTGTAGTCCCGCCGGGTCGTGCCGTCTCCGAAGAACGGCAGCGGCTCGCCGTTGAGCGTCATCCGCACGAACTTGTGGATGGCCATCTCGGGCCTTTGGCGCGGGCCAAAGACCGTGAAGAAGCGCAGGCACGCCGTCGGGATCCCGTAGAGGTGATGGAACGTGTAGCACAGGAGCTCGCCCGCGCGCTTGGTGGCGGCGTAGGGAGAGACGGGATTGTGCACGTCGTCGGCCTCGGTGAACGGCACGTTGGTATTCCCGCCGTAGACGCTGCTCGAGGACGCAAACACGAAGCGAGTCTTCGGGCGCTTGCGCAGCTCTTCCAAGAGGATGGTCGTGCCGCGCACGTTGACGTCTTGGTAGTGCAGCGGATCTTCCAGCGACGGACGCACGCCCGCCATGGCAGCGAGGTGAACGACCGCGTCGAACGCGCCGCGCTCGAAGAGGTCCCCCATCAAGTCCGCGTCACGGATGTCCCCCTCGACGAGGGACACCGGTCCCTTGCCCATCGGTGCGCCCGCGGTCGCTTCGATGGCCGCGAGGTTCCCGCGCTTGATCGCGGGGTCGTAGAACTCATTGAAGCTGTCGAGGATGACCACCTCGTCGCCGCGTTTGACGAGCGCTTCTACAAGGTGGGAGCCGATGAAGCCGGCTCCTCCGGTAACAAGAATCTTCATGGGATGGAGCGCGCTACTCGACGGTGACGGACTTGGCCAGGTTCCGGGGCTTATCGATGTCGCAGCCGTGGATCTCTGCGATGTGATAGGCGATCAGCTGGAGCGGAATCGAATTGAGGATCGGCGCAAGCCACTCGTCGGTGGCCGGAACCGCGACGCAGCTGTCGGCGATCGAGTGGCTCAGGTCGTCGGACCCAACGCTGACGGTGACACCGCCGCGTGCCTTGACCTGCTCGATGTTCGCGCGGGTCTTCTCGGCAACGTGTCCGACCGAGTTGATGGCAAGAATGGTCATGCCCGGGTCGATCAGCGCGATCGGACCGTGCTTCATCTCGCCGGCGGCGTAGCCCTCGGCGTGCACGTAGGCGATCTCCTTGAGCTTGAGCGCGCCTTCGAGCGCGACCGGGAAGTTGACCCCACGTCCCAGGAACAGGAAGCCGCGGGCACCTGCGTGGGTGCGCGCCACTTCGCGGCACTTCGCGACGGATTCGTCCGTCAAGAGCGACTCGATCTTGGGTCGAATGAGGCGGAACTCCTCCAGGAGCTCGCGCGCCTTGTGCTCGTGCATGACGCCCCGGCCGCGCGCGAGGCGAATGGCGAGTAGCGTGGCGGCTGCGACCTGGGCCGTGAAGGCCTTGGTGCTCGCTACACCGATCTCTGGGCCCGCGTGGGTCAGGATGGTGGCGTCGGACTCACGCACCTGGCTCGAGCCCGCGACGTTGCAGATCGAGGCGACCTGGGCACCAAGCTCGCGTGCGAGTCGCGTCGCGGCCAGGGTGTCGGCAGTTTCGCCCGACTGGGTAATCGCGAGGGCCAGGGTCCCCGGCACGATGCGCGGGCTGCGATAGCGGAACTCCGAGGCGAAGTCGAGGTCCACCGGGATGTGCGCGAGACCTTCGATCAGGTACTTCGCAATCTGCCCAGCGTGCAAAGCCGTGCCGCAGCCGAGGATCTGGATACGCTCGATCTTGCGGCAGAACTCGTCGCCGAAGTCGCCGCCCTCGAAGCGCACGTCCCCCGCACCAAGGTCGATGCGGTCGAACGCCGTGCGCGCGACGACGTCGGGCTGCTCATGGATCTCCTTGAGCATGTAGTGCGGGTAGCCGCCCTTGCCGGAATCCGCGGGATCCCAGTCCACCGTGCGCGCTTCGCGCGTGACCGGCAAGCCGTCGAGGTCTTGGATGTCCAGGCGTCCCGGCCCGAGCAGCGCGATGTCGCCGTCCTCGAGGTAGACGATCGTGCGCGTGTGCGGCGCGACGCCCAGCATGTCGGACGAAAGGTAGCCGCCCCCGGGCGTCACCCCCACCACAAGCGGCGGCCCTTGGCGAACTGCCACGAGCACAGGGCCCGACTTGCAGTTGGCCAGAATCGCCAGCGCGTAATAGCCGCGCAGGCGAGGAACAAGCTCGCGAACCGCCGCGACAAGGGCTGCCTCATCGCCGCCACCCTCGACCCAGAGACGATCGAGCATGCGCGCCAAGACCTCGGTATCGGTCTCGGACGTGAAGGCCTCGCCTGCGCCGAGCAGCTCACGCTTGAGGTCGAGGTAGTTCTCGACGATCCCGTTGTGCACCACCGCGAGCCCACCGGAGCGGCCGGTGTGCGGGTGCGCGTTCGCATCCGACGGCTCCCCGTGGGTGGCCCAACGGGTGTGACCGATACCGGCGAGGGCGTCGTCCATGGCGCCGTCCGTGATCGCTTCCTCAAGGTTAGCGAGGCGACCGCGCCGCTTACGCACGGAGATCTCCCCGTCGCGAATCACGGCGATGCCTGCGCTGTCGTACCCGCGGTACTCAAGAACGCTCAGACCTGCGATCAGGCCGGGGGTAACGGATCCGCTTCCCAGCAGAGCTCCAACGATTCCACACATGATTGAACCTTAGGTTTCGGGCGATAAGGGCGGTGCGCCTATGTGATGGTCAGGACGAGGGCGAATCGCCAGCGGTCACGGAGGAGCGGCGCGCCGTGCGCTCGTCAACCTTCGTTCGGAAGTACTCGAGCGTCCGACGCATGCCGGTGTCGAGGTCGATCTTGGGCTCCCAGTTCAGCACGCGGCGTGCCTTGCTGATGTCCGGCTGGCGAACCTTCGGGTCATCGGCGGGCAGGTCCTTGAAGGTCAGCTCCGAAGCGGAGCCCGTCAACTCGAGGACCTTCTTGGCGAACTCCAGGATCGTCATCTCCGCCGGGTTGCCGATGTTCGTCGGCAGGACCTCGGAGGAGTTGAGAAGACGCCAGATGCCCTCGACGAGGTCATCCACAAAGCAGAACGAACGGGTCTGGGATCCATCGCCAAAGACGGTGATCGGGCGACCTTCAAGCGCCTGGCCCATGAAGGCAGGCAGCGCGCGGCCGTCGTTCAGTCGCATGCGCGGTCCATAGGTGTTGAAGATGCGGATGATCCGCGTCTCGACCCCGTGGAATCGGTGGTAGGCCATGGTCATCGCCTCGGCGAAGCGCTTGGCCTCGTCGTAGACGCCGCGGGGCCCCACGGGGTTCACGTTGCCCCAGTAGTCCTCCGTCTGGGGGTGAACCTCGGGATCGCCGTAGCACTCCGAGGTGGACGCCAGGAGGAAGCGAGCGCCTTTAGCCTTCGCGAGCCCCAGGGCTTTGTGGGTGCCAAGGGAGCCCACTTTGAGCGTTTGGATCGGCAGCTCGAGGTAGTCGATCGGGCTGGCGGGCGACGCGAAGTGCAGGATGGCGTCGAGGTTGCCGGGGACGTGAATGAACTCCGTCACGTCCTGATCCATGAACAGGAACTCCTTGCGACCGAACAGGTGCTCGATGTTGTCGAGGGACCCTGTCACCAGGTTGTCCATGCAGATCACGGAATACCCCTCTGCGAGGAAGCGTTCACAAAGGTGACTACCGAGGAAGCCGGCGCCGCCGGTAATGAGGACTCGTTTCATCTCTTGGCCGTGGAGGGTGTGTTCGCGAATCTGGGTTCGACGTTGTTGACGCGATCCGGGAGGGGCGGGTCTCGGCTGAATTTCCATTGGGTCGGGAAGGGCTGACTCCTGTCAGCCCTGATTGAGAGCCGCGCTGGCTCCGGGGGAGCGAACAGCGCGAGAATGATCGCGTTCGGGTGAGGCAGCACCCAAGGGGAATTCGATAAAGAAGCCGTCAGCGGGCCGCATGCGTCGCGGGCCTAGTGGCTCCTAGGGGCCTGATACAGGGATCGAATGTCGAGCCGGTGAGGGACTACTCGGAGTCGCCGCTGCGCGCTTGCCGCTCCGCCGCGCTCCCGAGTCCCTCGAAAAGAACCTCGTCGCCTGGGTCGAGGCGGAGCGTTTGTCCGAAACCGGTGATCTCGCTCGTGCCAGCTGCGCGGAGCCGAGCGTTGAGACCGGAGGAGAGCACGTCGACCGTGCCCCGAATTTCGACGCGTCCGGCTTCGGTCAAGACGTCGCGGACCGACTGGTCCACCTCGTACGGCGCAGTGCCCACCTCGAGGAGCGCAAGGTCAACCACTTCACTCGGCTGCAGCGTGAAGAGCTCCTCGCGATAGGCGATGGCGCCCTGCTGTGAAGAGCGGTTGCGGACCCGCAGGAGGTCCGGTCGGAGGAGCTCCAGGACGAACGGGCCGCCGTAGGCCTCCAAAAGAGCGCCGCCGGGGATCTGCACGATCCCAAGCTCGCCGAAGGTGATGGAGGCAGTGGCCACATCCACAAAGGTGAACGCAGGCTCCCGTCGACTCTCCGATCCGATGACGCCCGCCGACGAACCGCGCAGGGTGATCACGGTGTTGCCGGGCAAGAGGACCTCGGCGTG
>CALHGQ010000119.1 GCA_938030175.1 uncultured bacterium
AGGGCATGTGGGGTATTCGGCCGAAAGTACTGCTCAGCAGTGGCTTAGGGGCGCCGGCGCCCGGCGTCTCCCCTGCGTCTCCCCTGGGCCGACCCGCGCCGCGGCGTACCCATGAATTCAGACGGATAGGCGATCTATCCCAGGGGATAGGGCTAGACCGGACACCGATCGGCTTCATTCCAGAGGTGACCGCAGGACCGCGTCGGGCTTGGAACATCTGACTATGGCCGTGACGTTCATGGCTCGAGTGGAATCCGTGTAGAGACTCGCCTGTTCGCCATCCCGCTCAGCTATTCCCGGACGCCCTCGTCATGCGACTCCTCTTGCTCTTCAGCCTTCTCTGCCCCGCCAGCCAAGCTCAGACAGACTTCTGGATCGACCCCGTCCTTGGATCAGACCAGGCCGCTGGAACATCGGCGGGGGCACCACTCAAGACGATCACGAGGGGTCTAGAGCTGTCGGGGCCTGGCACGACGATCTTCTTGGCGGCTGGCGAGTACAGTGCAGCCAGCGGAGAAGCTCCGACTCATCTTGTCGGAGTTGGCGTCACGATCGAGTCCCTTGAGGGACCGGAGGTCACGACGCTGAGAGCGCAAGACCCCCAAGTGAGTCTTGAGCTCGACTCAGGTGCTGTGCTTGAGGGAGTGACGATACGTGCGCCGGACGGTTCCCTTTTCGTCTTGAGCACCACGTTGGTTACGCTCGCCGCGAGGGCAGTCGTTCGGAACTGCCAGTTCCTCGGCGGTGGCACGGCCATCTTCAATGCGAACGTTGACGTGGAGGGGTGTCGGTTCGAGGGGCAATTCACCGCAGGCGCAGTCGCCTTCTTGGCGAGTTCGAGCTTCACTGACTGCGAATTCGTCGGGATGGGCAGCGCGTTCGGTATCTTTCAGAACGCGTTCTCTACGCGTCTGGATGTGCTGCGCTGCACACTCTACGGATACGAACGGGCTGGCATCCAAGTGCGTGCTGACAACCCCAACGCATGCCCGTCCTTGAGCTTGAAGGACTCACTCGTTGTAAATAACCCGGGGAGTGGGTTGAGGGTGACGTACCCGATCGATCCCTCCCCATACAAGGTGAACATTGAAGGCACGACCTTTGACCGGAACGGTCACTACGGCATCGATCATCCACTCATCCCAATCCCGGAGGGCCTGACGCTTCGCTCCACCGTGGTAGCGGGAAGCGGGATCGCAGACTTCCGCGGCAGCGGAACGGCTGAGTACAGCCTCATCGGAGACGGAAGCGGGCCGTCGGGAGCCACGAACCTGACCGGGGCACCGGGCTTTGTCGACGCCGCGGCGGGCGACTGGTCCCTACGGTTCGACTCCCCATGCTTGGATCGAGGCGACCCTGCGTCCGTTGGTCTCGACCTCCTAGGTCACCCACGAGCCGTGGATAGCGACCTGGATCTTGTGCCGCTTCCCGACATGGGAGCGTTTGAGCATCGCCCCTTGGTCGGACCGAAGAGCGCGACGGTGGGCCAGCCGTTCGAGCTTGGTGTCACGGGCCCTGCAGGGGGATTCTCGACGATCATCGTCGCTCCCCTGGGCTACGCACAGAGCGGAGCCACCACTCCTTTCGGACGGCTCTTCCTCAACCCGCAGGGCGCATTCCGCATCGTGCCCGCGCTCACCACCGGGGGCGGTCCCACTTTCGTAGGCCTTGCGTCAGCGCTCGACCCCGCATGGATCGGCACGAGCGTTGGATTCCAGGCGCTTCCAAGGTCAACGAACGCGCCAGCAGGGGGGGCCTACAGCAACCCGCTGTTGATCCAGATTCAGTAGCGCGGCGGATGGGGGACGCTAACGATCCGGTAGGCCCGAGAGGCGCTCGGCGAGGCGGTCGACGTCTTGGGCGGTGTGATAGAGCCCGAAGCCGAAGCGGAGGCGGTCTCCGCGGGCGTCCGTGATGATGCGGGCCTCGGCGTAGTGCTTCTGCTGCTCTTGGGCGTCCTCGCGGCGGAACGTGAGGAAGTGGCCGCGTCGTCGGCGATCCGCAGAGGTGTCGCGACCCGGGGTGAGCTGGTCGAGGTGCAGGTCGCCTGCGCTGCCAGCTCCGACGTGGTCGAGGAATCGATCCTGGAGCGCTTCGCAGTGCGCGTGGATGCTGGCCACGGTGATCTTCTCGGCGGTCAAGGCGTCGCAGACCGCATTGAAGCGGTACATCGGCGTGGGCTCGAAGGTCGCGCCCATGAACCTGGCGGCGCCGCGGTCGTAGCCGACGAGCTCCGTCTGCGCTTCGGTGAGGGAGTCGAAGCCGGCGAACCAGCCGGTGATCTCGGGCCGGAGCTCGCGGCCCGGCGGCGCGACGAGGAAGCAGACCCCTTCGCCGCTCATGGCGTACTTGTACCCGCCGCTCATGTAATAGAGGCGGTCGGCGTACGGGCCCATGTCGGTCTCGAGCGCACAGAACCCGTGGTAGCCGTCCACGACGCACGTGGCGGAGTCGGGAAGGGACGCAAGGATCTCGAACACCTCGTCGAAGACGTAGCCCGAGGAGAAGAACACGTGGCTCGCAAAGACCAGGTCGTAGCTCCCCGCCTCGGCCGCGGCGCGGAAGCGCTCGGGGAAGGTCTCGAAGGGCTCCGCCGCGACGGCCTCCCACTCCACGCGCCCGCTCTCACGAAAGCGGCGCAGCTGGCGGCTGAAGCTGTGGAATTCCGCGTCGGTGGAGAGCACCTTGATCGGCCGCTTGCCCTCCCACGCGGGGAGCGCAGACATGAGGCGGACGAGCAGGTCGTGGGTGTTGGCAGAGAACGCGACCCGTCCCGGATTGGGCAAGCCGAGGATCCGGGCGATGTGCGCTTGGGACGCAGGGTAGACCTCCCCGAAGATCCGGTCCCACTTCTCGTCCGCGAGCTCTGCGGCGTCGCGCCAGGCCCGTTCCTGGGCATCCTTCGTGGCATTCGGCCACAGGTGGTGGCTATGGGCAGCGAAATGCAGGCGTTCTGGCTCGGCCCCGAGGGCCGCGGCGAATAAGTGGGTAGCGTCTAGGATCGTCACGCCGATGAGACTAGCGAACGAAAGCTCTCCCTGCTCCAACTCTCGCCACCCCCGTGCGTATCTCTTGGCCGCGCCAAAGCGCCCCAGAGTCCCGTGGGCGGAGGCGCGGCCTGCGGGCATAATAGGGCGGCCCCGAGTCCTCCCTCATCCATTGTGAACGAACCCACCGCCAAGCCAACGCGCCCCGCCTACGTCCCCGCCGTTGGCCCTAAGCTGAACAAGCTCCTTGCCGTCGTGTTTGGGCTCTTCGCCCTGCTCATGGTGAACGCGGTCTACCTGGTCGCGATCCGCGCGGTCGGATGGTGGAAGGGCGAGAGCTACGAGAACCTCTTCTACCTCTACATGTTCCTGGCGCACCTCGTGCTCGGGGCATTGATCGTGGTTCCGGTCATCGTCTTCGGCTTTGCCCACATGAAGAAGGCGCGGACCCGGCGCAACAAGCGGGCGGTGCGCGTGGGGTACGGGCTGTTCGCGGCGGCGATCTTGCTCCTTGTCACCGGCATCGTTCTGACCCGGATCGAAGGCGTCATCGTCGTGAAAGACGAGACGGTGCGCGCGATCTCCTATTGGAGCCACGTGCTTCTGCCCCTCGCGTGCGCATGGCTCTTTGTGCTGCACCGCTTGGCCGGCAAAAAGATCAACTGGAAGATCGGCATCCGGTGGACGGCCATCGCCGGCGTGTTCGCCGCCGTGATGGTGCTTCTTCAGGTACAGGACCCGCGGAAGTGGAACGAGGTCGGCAACGAGGCCGGTGTGGCGTACTTCTTCCCGTCGTCCGCGCGGACCGTAAGCGGCGACTTCATCCCCGAGCACATCCTGCAGAACGACAGCTACTGCAAGAAGTGCCACGAAGACGTCCATGACTCGTGGATGGCGAGCGCCCACCACCTGTCGTCGTTCAACAACGAGCCCTACCTCGCCGCGGTCAAGGCTACGCGCGAGTTCTCGATGGAGCGGGACGGCAACGTGAACGCCTCGCGTTTTTGCGCGGGCTGCCATGACGTGGTGCCCTTCTTTAGCGGCAAGTTCAACGATCCGAACTACGACATGCGGAACGATCCGACGGCCATCGCCGGGATCACCTGCACCGCCTGTCATGCCATTAGCGCGATCAACAGCCCGCGGGGCAACGCGGACTACACGATCGACACGCCGATCCACTACCCCTTCGCGTTCTCTGACAACAGCATGCTGAAGTGGGTGAACGAGCAGCTCGTCAAGGCGAAGCCCGACTTCCACAAGAAGACGTTCCTCAAGCCTATCCACAAAAGCACCGAGTTCTGCGGGACGTGCCACAAGGTTCACCTGCCGGAGGAGCTCAACGGCTACAAATGGCTCCGCGGCCAGAACCACCAGGACACGTTCCTCCTGTCCGGCGTGTCAGGCCACGGCATCACGAGCTTCTACTACCCGCCCGAGGCCCAAGAGAACTGCAACGGCTGCCACATGCAGCCGATGGAGTCGGACAACTTCTCGGCTCGGGTGCGGGACGACAGCGGCGTCACGAAGACCCTCGATCACCTCTTCCCCTCGGCGAACACGGCGGTCCCCACGATCGCCGCGAAGCAGGGCCTGATCAGCCAGGAGCAGGCGGACCGAGCCGTCGCCGCTCACCGGAAGTTCAACGAGGGCGTCATGCGCCTCGATATCTTTGGGCTGCGCGAAGAAGGTTCGGTCAGCGGGAAGCTCATCGGCCCCCTTCGCCCCGAGGTGCCCGTCCTCGAGCCTGGCAAGGCCTACCTCGCTGAGGTGGTTGTGCGCACGGTCAAGATGGGGCACCCCTTCACCCAGGGCACAAGCGACTCCAACGAGGTTTGGGTCAGTGCGACGGCCGAGGTCGGCGGCGCGGTGGTCGGACGCAGTGGCGGCATGCGGGAAAGCGACGGTTCCGTCGACCCGTACTCGCACTTTGTGAACTCGTTCGTGCTCGACCGTAACGGTCACCAGGTGGCAGAGCGCAACGCCGAAGACATCTTCACCGCGCTCTACAACCACCAGATCCCGCCGGGAGCCGCGGACGTGGTTCACTTCCGCTTCACGGTTCCGCCGGATGCGACGGACTCGTTCTCGCTCGACGTGGCCCTGCGCTATCGCAAGTTCAACGCGTACTACATGCAGTTCGTGACCGGGGACGAGGACCACGTCAACAATCTCCCCATCTTGGAGCTGGCCCAGGACTCCGTCACGTTCCCCGTGGGCACGGCCAAGGACGTCGCGAACAGCACGGTGGAGATCCCGCTCTGGCAGCGCTGGAACGACTTCGGCATCGGCCTCCTGCGCAAGCCGAACGGACGGCAGCTGCGCCAGGCCGAAGAAGCCTTTGCCCAGGTCGAGAAGCTGGGCCGCCCCGATGGAGCCCTCAACCTGGCGCGGGTATACCTGGCCGAGGGCCGGATCGGCGAAGAAGCCCCCGACGCCCTGCGCCGCGCAAGGGACTTTGATCCCCCCGCCAACGAGTGGTCGGTGCTCTGGTTCACGGGCCAGCTCAACAAGCAGAACGGCAACCTCGACGCGGCGATCGCCAACTACCGCCAGGTCGTGGAGGGCGGCTTCGCCCAGGCCGCCGGGCGCGGGTTCGACTTTGCCCAGGACTGGCGCGTGCTCACCGAGCTGGGGGAGACGATCTACCAGCGGGCGCGGCAGGAGCGTGGGGAGGCCCGCGCGGCCAGCCGCAAGCAAATGCTTGAAGAGTCGGTTCAGTGGCTGGAGAAGGCGCTGGAGCTCGATCCTGAGTTCGCGGCAGCCCACTACAACCTCAAGCTCGTCTACGAGGAGCTGGGGGATGACGAGCAGTCCGAGATCCACTCGGCAGCCCATGCCAAGTACAAGGTGGACGACAACGCGGCGGATGTGGCTATCGCAGAAGCGCGGCGCAGGTATCCTGCGGCCAACCTCGCCGCTGAGGCGGTCGTGATCTACGACCTTCAGCGCGACGGGGCCTTCGAGCTGCCCTCGGGCGCCTACATACCAGCCAGCGACCAGTGAACGACACCGAGCCCCAGGACCTCTCTCCTTCCGACGATTCCGCCTACGACGACGCCGTCATCGGGCGGGCCTTCAAGCGCTCTGCGGTGGTGATCGTGCTCATCGCCGCCGTGGTGGTGGCGGCGATCTTGCTCAACAAGG
>CALHGQ010000120.1 GCA_938030175.1 uncultured bacterium
CTGCGAATGATCCGCGACGACGGGGCGTCGGTCTATCTGAACGGGAGCCTATTCGCGAGGCACAACCTCGACGTGAACGCAGGCTTCAGTGCATTCGCCACAAGCACCGTTTCGGGGTCGAGCGAGGACTACGAGTACAAGCGTTTCGCTGGCGCTGACTTGCTGGTTGCGGGTGAGAACGTTCTCGCCGTGGAGATCCACCAGCGCAATGCAACCAGCAGCGACATCAGCTTTGACCTGGCGCTGACCGGCTACGACGAGCCCGAGGTGCTGCGCGGACCGTACCTCCAGAACCAGCGGCATGACGCTACGGTCGTGCGCTGGCTCTCTGCTACACCTTCCCTGGGGGCCGTTTGGATCGGAGACTCGCCGCAGACTTTGGTTCAGGTGGCGGCTGAAGCCATCGCCGTCCGCGCCCACGAAGTGGAGGTCTTTGGCTTGTTGCCCGGAACTCGTTACTTCTACGGGATCGGGGAGTCGGGTGCCTCGTCCCCCAGGGCGGTGAGCGCGACCGAGTTTGTGATCACCACCCCTCCGGTCCCCGGTGCGCGGGAGCCATTCCGCGCGTGGGTCCTCGGTGATTCCGGCCTTCGGGGGTCGGACCAATACGACGTTCGCGACGCTTACCTCGCTCACGAGCCGGGGAGGCCCACGGATATGCTGATGTTCCTCGGCGACAACGCGTACGTGGACGGGTACGCGTTCGAGTTCCAAGCCGCGTTCTTCGAGACGTACAGGGCTCAGCTGTCGGGCATTCCCTCTTGGAGCACGCGCGGTAACCATGAGCGCCAGGCCAACGTCTACACCAACCTGTTCACCCTCCCGACGGCGGGGGAGGGAGGTGGCGTACCATCTGGGACTGAGGCCTACTACTCCTTCGATAGGGCCAACGTGCACTTCGTCTGCCTGGATTCGTTTGGGTCCAGCCGTGCGATCGGTGGTGCCATGTACTCGTGGCTCGAGGCGGACCTGTCATCGACGAACCAAGATTGGATCATCGCCTTTTGGCACCACCCGCCCTACACGAAAGGGTCCCATGACTCCGATACGGAGACCGAGCTGGTGGAGATGCGGGAGAACTTTCTTCCGCTGCTCGAAGACCACGGGGTGTCCCTTGTGTTCGGTGGTCATAGTCACGCCTACGAGAGGAGCGGGCTCATTGACGGGCACTACGGAACGTCGACGACGTGGGATCCTCTAACGCACGGCCTGGATACCGGGGATGGCCGCGTCCTCGGCTCGGGGGTCTATGAGAAGACGCAGACGCCGCACTCCGGCGCCGTTTACGTGGTGGCCGGGTCCTCCAGCCGAGTCTCGTCTAGCGGCGCCCTCGATCACCCCGCCATGGTCCATGTCGAGCGAGAGCTCGGCTCTGTCATACTCGACGTCGCCGGCGGGCGCATCGATGTGACGTTCCTGGATGATGCCGGCGCGACGAGGGACTGGTTCAGCATCGTCGACACGGACTGGGATGGGCGGCTTTGCACAGGAACCGTCGACGCCCAGGGCTGCTCGGCCGTCCTGGCGGCAGCAGGGACCCCCAGCGTGTCGAGCACGAGCCCATTCACCGTGACGGCTTCTCAGCTCCGCACACAGTCGTTCGGATTGTGCGTGTACTCGTTCGGTGGCGGGTCATTCGCAGCGATCCCGAATGGTCGCCTCTGCTTGGCTCAGCCGCTTCGCAGAACGGCCCCAGGCTTCTCCGGCGGAACCAGCCCCTGCACGGGTTCGCTCCAGTTCGACTTCCAGGCGATCTGGAACAGTCCGCAGCACCCAGGACTTGTGGCAGGCGAGTCGATCTACTGCCAGTTCTGGCACCGCGACACGGGGCCGAGCATGAGCACCTTGACCGAGGCGCTGACTTTCACGCTGCTGCCGTGAGGTGTGGGGTGATCGGTGCGTTCTAGCCATCTCGCGGGCTCCGGAGGCCGCCCGAGGGGTTGGGAGTGGCGGGATGACGAGGGCGCCGCGTAAGTTGGAGGGCCAAGGTGAGCCTCCTTTCCCGCGGACGCTCGTTCTTCCCAACCTGACGTCACCACGAACCTGATGCTCATCGCTATCGCTGCCTTCGGGCTGCTCGCACCC
Source organism: uncultured bacterium (assembly GCA_938030175.1). GTDB lineage: Bacteria > Planctomycetota > UBA1135 > UBA1135 > Saltatorellus. Next base: position 2,086 of record CALHGQ010000120.1, read on the forward strand.
CAAGAATTCACCAGACTCCAACCGCTTCCAGGCGCGCCCCTGTTGGGGCTCACGACCGAGGAACGAGCTCGATTCGAAGCAGGCAAGGCTGAGTTTGAAGCGATCATTACTGAGGCAGAAGGCCTCGGCCCCGTGTTCAACGGTCGGTCATGCGCCGAGTGCCACAGCGTACCGGCCGTCGGCGGATCCGGGCGTCAACGGACGACGCGCTTCGCCCAAGGGACGCCGTACTCCAATCTGGAAGCACTCGGTGGCGGCGTCCTGCAGTCGTTCTCGATCGATCCGTCGAACTGTGTGGAAGTGGTTCCACAGGCGGCAGACATCGTGGCGCTGCGACGAACTCCGCAGCTCTTCGGTGCCGGGCTCATCGAGGCCATTCCGGACAGCTCTGTTGCTGTGGGCGGCCAGTTCCCTGGTGAAGGGGTGAGTGGCCGTTCGCGGCAGGTCTTGTCCGTCCTCGGTGAGCCGCCCGCGTTCGGTGAGGCGCGCTACGGATGGAAGCTCGAGACCGCGACCCTGTTCGCCGCGACGGCTGGCGAGCTAGTCTTGCAGCACAGCATCACGACGCCTGCGCACCCCGGGGAGCAAGCACCGCAAGGGGATGTCTCTGCGCTCGCAGCGTGCGACGCCGTCATTGATCCTGAGTCAGCCGTCGACGCGACGGGGAGCTCGCGGACAGGGCGCATTGCGGACTTCCTCCGCTTCCTCGCGCCGCCACCCCAGACCCCGCGCTCTGGACATAGCGGAGAGCTTCAGTTCACCGCGGCGCGCTGCAACGCCTGCCACCGGAGAAGTTTCGCTTTCATCCCCAGTCAGTCGGCGGCTATCGCAGGGACGGATGTCAAGCCGTACTCAGGGTTCAAACTGCACGATATGGGGGCGCTCGGAGATGGAATTCGAGACGGGGGCATCGATCCCGCAGACGGGGCGGAGATGGGCGCGCGCGCTCTCTGGGGTCTCGCCCTTCGCCCCGAGCTGCTGCACGATGGGCGCGCGAGCCACCCAGACTTTGACACGCGCGTGCAGCAGGCCATTCAATTTCACGATGGTGAAGGCACGTTCTCGCGGACGCAGTTCGATGCTCTCACTGCGCCCAACCGTCAATTGCTTCTCGACTTCTTGGCGACCCTAGGCCGCGCGGAGTTCGACGCTGACGCCGACAACGACCGGGACCTTGACGACTGGGCTCTCTTGGCGCCGATGTTCACGGGCCCGTTGCCGCCGATGCCCATTCTCCCCGAGTCGCCTGGGGCGATAACGGACGCGGACCAGGATCGAGACTTCGATCTAGATGACTTCGGAATGTTTGCGGAGGCCATCGGATCCGACCTGCCAAACGGTCTCTCAGCCTCAACGCTCGACCTGCGCGTGGAGTCAGCGGCTGGAGACGATGAGGTGCTGCTGATTCCGGGTGAAGACCTGGAAGTCGCCGTTTTGGGTGAGCTGTTGGGGCCGGATAGTGGCGGACTCGCTTACATCTCCATCGACCTCGCTATCAGCGGAGAGGGGACTCTGAGTCCGCTCGCGATCCAGTCAGTGCCCGCCGAGCTCGCTGCGCTGACCCATCCCTTCGGATACGGCGGGGTCTCCGTCGGGTCCGAGCTGCTCGGAGCGGGCGGCGCGCAGAACACGATCCAGAACCAGATGGCCCCCGCTCCCCGCGGGCCCGTGCTGGTGGGCATCGCCGAAGGGGCGGCAGAAGCGCTTTTGAGGACCACTGTCACTGCGCCAATGGAGCCGGGCGTCTACACGGTTCAGGTGACGCGGGTCCAGGCGGGTGTGCTACGGCCCGGCGGGCTGATTCAAGGGGCCTATCCAGTGGATCGCGCGCGAACCAGCACCAGCGGCTTTCTGACGCTTCGCGTTGGGCAGAGCCTCGGATCAACCTACTGCCCTGCGAATCCCAACTCGAGCGGGGGCCCTGCCGTCATGGGGGCCTTTGGCTCCGACCGGGTGAGCGACGATGACTTCGAGCTGTTTGTCTTCGGAGCTGCCCGGAATATCTTCGGCGTTTTCCTCACCTCGCGGACCCAGGGGTTCATCGGGAACCCTGGCGGAAGTGCGGGCAACGTGTGTTTGGGGGGAGACATTGGCCGATTCCTTATGCCCGGGCAGCTTGGGAATACGGACGATTTCGGCTCGAGGTCGATCGTGATTCCCCTGGACTCTATGGCTCAGCCCTCAGGACTTGTCCAAGTGGTCGCCGGAGACACCTGGAACTTTACCTACTGGTTCCGCGACTCTGTTCAGGGTCTCGTGACCAACAACTTTGCTGGTGGGTTGGAAGTGACTTTCCAATGAGTCGCTCGTCCGGGCGAGCGGGAACGTTCGTCCGGATACACTCATCCCATGGAACGGAGCGAAAGGGCATCGAGTGAAGTGATGGTCGAGGTCGCCGCTAGCGCGTCTGAGGCGGCGGGGGTCCTGGCGCAAGAGCTGGGGCCGACGCCGCTGCGGGAAGCGCTCGCGCTGGACCCAACGGGGCAGCTCTACCTGAAGCTGGAGTGCTTTCAGCCGACCGGGTCGTTCAAGATCCGCGGAGCGACCTATCGCATCGCGCGGCTTGACGAGGATGAGCGAGCGGCTGGCGTCGTTGCGGCCAGCACGGGAAACCACGGCGCCGCTGTGGCCCACGCGGCGCGGGCCGCAGGGGTGAAGGCCACGGTGGTCCTGCCTACGTCGGCGGCGCCCGCGCGCGTGGCTGCCATCGAGTCCCGCGGCGCCGAGGTGATCCGACACGGCGCGGAATGCGGTGCCGCGGAGCTCCACGCGCGTTCCCTTGCGGAGGCGTCGGGTCGAGTGTTTCTCTCGCCCTACAACGATTCGTTGGTGATGGCAGGCCAGGGGTCCATGGGAGTCGAGCTTCTCGAGCAGCTCCCGGATGTGGATCGCGTCTACGTCGCCGTCGGGGGCGGAGGGCTGATCGGCGGTGTGGCCAGCGCGCTGAAAGCTGCGCGTCCGGACATTGAGGTGATCGGATGCTCCCCCGAGGCTTCCTACCCCATGCACGCCTCCGCGATGGCCGGTGAGTTGACCGACACTCCCCACCTGGACACCCTTTCCGTCGCGACGGCCGGGGCGCTGGAGGAGGGCACCGTGACGTTGGCCCCCTGCCTGGCCGCCGTCGATCGCTGGGAGCTGGTGGGGGAGGAGGCGATCTCCTCCTCGCTCTTCGAGCTGATCACCAAGGAGCGCATTCTCGCCGAGGGAGCCGTTGGTGTTCCGCTGGCGGTTTGGAGCCGCGATCAAGGGGCAGGGCGCGACCTAGGCACATGCTGCATCATCGTTTGCGGCGGCAACTTGGACGCGGAGCACTTGGCGACGCTGATGGCGGCGCACGCGCCGAGCGCAGCGAGCCCAGGGGAGCCGCGGTGATGCCGCAGCACGTAGTGGTACTGACGGGAGCCGGCATCTCCGCGGACTCCGGGGTGGAGACTTACCGAGATTCCGGCGGCCTGTGGGAAGGGCACCGATTCGAAGAGGTGGCGACTCCAGAGGGTTGGGCGGCGGATCGCGCGCTCGTCTGGCGTTTCTACCAGCTTCGCAGGGCACAGATGGCCACCGTGGAACCCAACGCCGCCCACGTAGCGCTCGTTCGCCTAGCCGAGGGGCTGGAGGCCCGGGGCGGCAGCCTCACGCTTGTCACCCAGAACGTGGACGACCTCCACCAGCGGGCGGGGTCCGAAGTCCTGGCGATGCACGGGCAGCTCTGCCAGCTCAAGTGCGAGGTTTGCGGGGCGGTTGTGGTCGACCGGGAGCACCTCAAGGTCGACGAGTTTGTGACTTGCGGCGGCTGTGGGCATGGGCCGCTGCGCCCGAACGTGGTCTGGTTCTCCGAGGTTCCGCATTACCTCGATGAAATCGAGAGGGCCGTATCGATGGCCACGACATTCGTGGCGATCGGCACAAGCGGCGCCGTCTACCCCGCGGCCGCCTACCTTTCGTACGCACGCGCAGCGGGCAAGAAGACGATCGTTCAAGGCCTCGCAGAGCCTGACAACCTAGACCCTCGGGACGAGTTCTTAGCGGGACGTGCTAGCGAGGTCGTGCCTAGCCTCGTGGACCGACTCTTGGCCCCGTAGTCGGGCCAGGGTCGGCGCAGAGTCTGCCAAGGTGTGTGGTGGCGGGGCGACAGTGTCACTTGATCGCGTCAGATTTCATCAACGCGGACATGAGGTTGAGGGCGAACGGGGCGATTGAGTCGTCTCCGCCTTCCACGTTCGTTAAGAGGACAACCCCTGACTGGCTTGCTGGCTCTAGGACCATCAACGACGAGTACCCCCCTGTTCCACCTGCGTGGAATGAGTAGGTCCTCCCTGACTCAGATCGCAACAGCATCCACCCCATCCCCTGATCGACGGTTCGGCTGCGCTTGACGATGGCCTTGCATTGAATCTCATAGGTCTCATCTGCGCCCTGGAAGCAGTGGGTGGCGTACTTCGCCAGGTCAGACGCAGTGGAGTAAATCCCGCCTGCGGGCGTGATCGCGTTGCAGTCCCAGTTCTTCGCTTGTTCGCCGCCGCTCGTCAGACCGCCGACCAGTTGGCCCTGGACTCTCTCCCGAACGGTGGTCGTTGTCGACATGCCTGCGGGTGAGAAGATCTGCTGCGCCAGCAGCGTTTCGAGATCTGTCCCGGCGGACTCGCAGATGGCATAGCCCAGCAGACTAACGCCAAGATTCGAATACTGGAACTTGTCGACTCGATCGCGATCGATCAGCGTTCCCGCCTGCATCTCGTCAAGCAAGTCAGGCACTGAGTAATGTTCGTATGGATTGCTCTCGTCATAGTCCGATTCGAGGAACGACTCTGACATCTGCGGCAGCCCAGAGGAATGACTAGCGAGCTGAGCAAGGGTCATGCCTCCGTGGGCTCCCATGTCGCTCTTCAGTATCGAGCCGATCTCTTGACTCAAGTCCAGACGGCCAGAGAGCACCTGAGTCGCTAAGAGGTGACTCGTGAAGACCTTGGTAACGGAACCAATCTCGAAGACAGCGTTCGCGTTCTCCACGGGTGTCACCTCTCCATCTCGTTTCATCGCACCATAGTGCAATACCTCTCCGGCCTTGATTGCGGCCAACGCGAATTGGGTACCTTCGGGATGCTCAGCCACTTTCGCGTGGATCTGTGCCAAGAGGCTCTCCGGCAAAGTTGCGGCCACCTCAGGCTGATGGCCGAAGCTGATCGCTGCAACTCGGATCGAGTGACCAGCCTCGCCCTTCGAGGTTGGTTGGCTTTGGTCGCTCACGAAGACCATGCACGATCCCGAGTCGGATGCTTCTCCGTTGAAGTTTAGGCTCGCCAGCCGTTGTACCCCAAGTCCATGTAGCTTGATACCGCCACCTGTATTGTGGACGACAACGCCCGGGACATTGTGCGCATGAAGTATCGCTGGGGCATCGATCGTGCCTGCGATCGAGCGGTCCGACACGATTCGTCCAACCTCGTCACGTTGAAGCGATACAGGAGTCCGAGCTAGTTCGACCTTGACGGAGTGCCGATCAACTTCGTTACCCGGGGCGACACGCATGTTGATCTCTATCGGCACATCCTTTTCGAGTTGAATCGCGAAGTCCAGCCGTGCTTCCAGGCCCATCGTCTCAAGAGACCAGCCTCGCTTGAAGGCCACGATTTTGGCCGAGTCCAGTTGAGCTGTAGGGATCTCAACGCTCGTTTGGAAGACCCCTTGATCATCCGTGGTGGCGATCTGTTTGATGTCGGCCTTGCTTGGCTGGCTCCCGTGATCGGTTGTCGCTAGGAAGACACCCACGGCACGAATCGGGTTGCTCTCATGGTCGCTGACCAAGCCCCCAAGCTCCAGCTGGGTCACCACAGCTGTACCGTCAGCGCTGGGCGCCTCTACTGGCTCGTCACTCGAAATTGGCTCCGTGTCCTTGGCCGTTAGCTCCACGGCTGACACTGCCGTGCAGAGGGACGCGAAGAGGACGATTAGGGAGCGCGCGTAGGAGTCTCGCATGGGGCGTCTCGAGAGGCTGGGAGCAAGAATGGAACGTAGTCGGATCGCAAGGGTGTTCCTGCTGGCGGCGGGCGCACTGAGAAGGTACTTCCGTTGCTTGTAAGAACCGCTAAGCTCGATCAACTGGCTCGCGTAGTCAGAAGGACGCGCGCCATGGTGGAGGACGCAGTCATCGCTCGCCAATTCCCGTTCGATTCGGAGTCGATGAAGCGCATACCATGCGATCGGATTGACCCAGTGGATGCAGCAAGCCAGGCGCGCGACGAGTTGGATCGATACATCCCAACGCGCAACGTGAGCCAGCTCGTGGAGTAGAACGAGGCGCCGCTTTTGAGGAGACCACTCGAACCAGTCGTGGGGCACCAATACGCTAGGGCGAATGGGACCTATTGTCATCGGGATGGTCTTCTCGTTCGACTGAAGCAAGGCAACCGGCCTTCGGATGCCGAGGTCGCGGGAGAGCGTTAGGAACACCGACGCCGCATCCTTGCGTAGTACAGGTGTTGCGGCTCGCAGTACCTGGTGGCTAAGCAAGGACCCAATGGCAGCGGACAGCAGCAGTAGGATGGCGCCTGTCAGCCATACCCCAACGAGCAATGACGCAGCGCCGGTCACGCCTTGTTTGCTCTCAGGCGAATCAACTTGCGCCAACGATGAGGGGGAGGGCGCCCCCCGAACGCCTGATTGGGCTCTCGTCTCCACGAGCGATGGCTCGATCAGGCGTCGGGTAGGGCTGACTGGACGGGGCGCTCCGAGTCGCCAATCGCCTACGCACTCCGGCGCCCGTAGGTCCTGGATCCAATGTTCACTCTTACCGTGCACCGATTCGGCTACCGACCCCTGGCCACCCTTCATAATCGGAAGGCGAAGCTCAGGCAGGAGCGCGACAAGGATGGGTACAAAGAGGACCCCGACAAAGGCCGCGGTCCAAATCCTGTGCCGAATGGCAGCGGTGGATCTGGGCCAAGCCATCACCGTTGCCCAAGCGAAGATGAGGATGAGCGCAGCCCTCGCTGCGACTTGGATCAAGTAAGGGAGCGCATCGCCCAGCATTGCGCTGATCTCGTTCGAAGCGCCCACCTTAGCGCCCCTCTTTCCGGGCCTTCTCGATGAGCTCCTGAAGCTCGGTCAAATCTTCTTCGCTGAGGTCGGGGGCAGCAAGGTCGAAGATCGTCGCAACAGCGTCGGATGCGGACCCCGCGAAGAACGTCTTCATGATGCGACTCAGGGCCTGTTTGCTTGCAGACTTCGGAGAGACGGTGGGGCTGTACACGTACTTTGTTCCAACTTTGCGATGCCGCAGGAACGACTTCGTCTCAAGGACACGAATCACAGTCCGCACGGTGTCGTACGTAGGCGGGTCATCCAGGTCCGCCAGTACCTCAGACACGGACGCTTCGCCCAGTTTGTAGACGACTTCCAAGATCTGGCGCTCTCGTCGGCCCAGGTCGTTCTGATCTTTGCGCTTTGCCATCGTAGTGGTTGTGGTGGTATTCTGATACCAGTGGTATCTTGGTACCATTCGCTGCGGCTCGCAAGACCCTTCTTGGCGATTCATCGCGTTCCATCGATTCATCCACCAATGGGGCCATGGCCGTGCTCTGGGCGGCAGGCCGGACTCGGACGGTCCGATCTAGACCGTGGCTGGCTCCGTCGTGGTTCGATAGGTCTGGCACCCCTTCCGGTCTGTCGCGCGCGTCGAGAAGTGAGGGCAACGACTACGGTCGGCTGAAGGCCGACTCCTAGCCGTTGTAGGGGCGGTTTCGCCCCTCGATTCTCAGGGAGCGAGCGGCTCCGAGCTTAAAGGAGTAAATGACTTGCGCCTTTGTGGTTTGGTTGTATTTTAAAAAGGTATTTGAAATCCTACTTTTAGCTGAATTACGAAATGAACCTCTACGAAAGACTGGGCGGCGAGGCCGCCTTCCGCGCCGCCACCGACGAGTTCTACCGCCGCATGCTCCTGGATCCGCGAGTGGCGGACTTCTTCGATAACGTCGACATGGAGGGGCAGATCGCGAAGCAGAGAGCCTTCCTGACGTTTGTCACCGGCGGCCCCGCCGAGTACACGGGGAAGGACATGCGCGAGGCTCATCGGGAGCTGCAGGCGCGCGGCCTCGGCGATGAGCATGTGGACGTCGTCATCGAACACCTCGGGGCTACCTTGGCGAGCCTGGGCGCGGCGCCTGCGGACATCCAAGAAGTCGCGGACCTCGCCAACAGCGTTCGTGGGGACGTTCTTGGTCGATGAGCGACGTACGCAGTCCGAAGCGGCTAATCCTGGCGGATCGCGAGATCCAAATGCAGGGCGGGGAGACCGTGCTAGAGGCGCTCGAGCGGGCCGGCGTGGACGCAGCCAGCGGCTGCCGCAACGGGATCTGCGCCAAGTGTCTGCTGCAGGGGGACCACCCACCCCCGGAGAGTCAGCGCGGATTGCGCTCCACCCTGCGTTCCCAGGGGTACTTCTATGGCTGTCAAGCGGTGCCACTAGAGGACCTGACCCTCAGGAACGCAGCGGCGCCCGCCCGGGTCTCTGCCGTGGTCACGGAGGTCCGCCCCGTGGCGCCGGACGTGGCGCTCGTGCTGCTCGAACCTGGATCTGCGCTGGAGTTCCGTCCTGGTCAGTACCTGGAGGTCTTCCATCCGTCGGGGGCGGCTCGAAGCTACTCCATTGCCAGCGTGCCATCGGCGGGACACCTGGAACTCCATGTTCGGCGCGTTCCGGGCGGCCTCGTCAGCGGCTGGATCCATGATCTGCGGCCGGGTGCGACGATCGAGATCCGAGGGGCCTTCGGCCAGTGCTTCTACGCAGCCGAGGAAGCGGCGAGCGAGCGGCCCGACAAGCTCCTCTTGGTAGGCGCGGGGACCGGTCTGGCTCCGCTCTTGGGCATCGCGCGCGATGCCCTCGCCCAGGGGTTCAGCGGCTCGATCGATCTTGTTCACGGGGGCCTAGAGCCCTCGCGCCTCTACCTCAGGGATGAGCTAGCGGAGCTGGAGCGCGGGGCCCCGGGCCTTTCGGTCCATCACTGCGTGCTGCGTGGCGCTTCGTCACAGGAGCGGATGGGCTCGCTGGACGAGGTAGCCATCGAGGTGGGCG
>CALHGQ010000121.1 GCA_938030175.1 uncultured bacterium
GTACAGCCCACCGCGCTCGCCAGCCGCCTGGTGGACAGCGACGTATACCCCTGCTCCTCAAGGACGCGCCTGGCTTCGTCCAAGATGGCTTGCTTCAGGTCGGTGCCTGTGGCTCGCTGGGGTTCGGGCATAGGAAGTTGCGAAATGTTGGACACAACTCGAATGGTCGAGTCGCTTCGTTGAAATTCGTGGCCGCTGGGACCTCTTAGGACATCGGCCAATCGTGGTTGACGCTGTAAACTCTATGAGCGGTTCTGGTCTACTTTTGTTCTAAGAGTTCCCCGTCAACGCCCTGAGCATGGGCTTGGGTGCGACTTTTTGTCAAGTGAGCGTCCCGCACCGCACCGCATCCCGCACCGGCCTCCCTACGGCTCCCAGCCGGCCATCCCACATCATGATTCAGGTGAATCACACCGACGGCCCGAGAATCGTTCTCGCGGCTGGACTCCGCTCGCCCTGGGCCCGCGCAGGCGGCGCTTTCGCGAAGGAAGACGCTGGCCACCTCGGCGCCAGCGTGGCGAGGGAGCTACTCGTCCAAACGGGCATCGACCCCGGAGGCTTCGACGAAGTCATCGTGGGCTCGGTGGGGCCGCCCCACGACCAAGCGAACATCGCCCGCGTCATCGCGCTCCGCGCCGCGATCCCACGGCACGTGCCCGCGCGCACCGTCGCCCGGAACTGCGCCTCGGGCATCGAGGCTGTCACGACGGCTGCCACGTCCATTAAGGCGGGGGTCGGTGATCTTTATCTGACGATGGGCGTCGAGGTGATGAGCGGCTACCCGCTGATCTTTGGCGAGAAAATGACCGGGCTCTTCGCCGGGCTCATGAAGGCCAAGTCGCCCATCGCAAAAGTGAAGCGGCTCGCGTCTTTCCGTCCGAGCTTCCTCGCGCCGCGCGTCGCGCTCCTCGAAGGACTCAATGATCCGACCTGTGACATGCTCATGGGTCAAACCGCCGAGCTGATCGCACGGGACTTCGGTATCACCCGCGAGGAGTGCGACCAGTACGCGGCGGAAAGCCACCAGCGCGCCGAGAAAGCGCGCAACAGCGGGCGATTCGAGCGCGAGATCTTGCCGATGCTGCCGCTGGGCGCGCGATCGGGCCAGGTCGCTCTGATCCATGACGATTCTATTCGCGACGGTCAGACGACACAAAAACTCGCCAAGCTGCGGCCTTACTTCGAGAAGCCGGACGGCGTCGTCACCGTTGGCAACGCGTGCGGTATCACGGACGGCGCAGGCGCGCTGGTCGTGACCACGGAAGAACGCGCGCGCGCCATGGACCTCAAGCCCCTCGCCTACATCAAGTCGTGGGCCTGGGCGGGCTGCGAGCCAGAGCGCATGGGCCTGGGCCCGGTGCACGCTACAGCGAAAGCGCTCGACGAGGCCGGAGCCACGATGAAGGACATCGGCGCGATTGAGCTCAACGAAGCCTTTGCCGCCCAGGTGCTCGGCTGCAAGCGCGCGTTCGAAAGCGCGGAGTACTCCGAGAAGTACCTCGGCCGCTCCGGCGCGCTGGGGGAACTCGACCTCGACAAGACCAACGTGAACGGCGGCGCGATCGCCCTCGGGCACCCCGTCGGTGCCACGGGCGCGCGACTCCTGTTGACCGCGGCCCACGAATTGGAAGTGGGCGACCACGAACTCACCCTTGCGACCCTCTGCATTGGCGGTGGCCAAGGCGGCGCCGTGATCCTGGAGCGTATCGACCGATGATCGACCTCAGCGACTTTCCGAGCCCCGAGAACCCGCCCGAGCCGGGCGAGTGCGTGAGCATCGAGCGGCCTGAGCCCGGCCTGGCCGTGTTGACCATTCTGTCGCCGCACAAGAGCTTCCCCGTGCTCGATGCGCCGCTCCTGCGCGACCTCGACGCGGCGGTCACAGAGTTCGAAGGCGATGCGTCCCTCGAAGGCATTGTCATCACCGGGCGGCGCACGGATCAGTTCCTGGCGGGCGCCGATGTGGAGGCCATCGCGCAGATCACGGACCCGAACGTCGTGCGCAAGGCGGTCATCGCCGTGCATGGACTGTTCGCGCGCATCGAGGCGCTGAAGCCCCGCACCGTGGCGGCCGTCGGCGGACCGGTGCCCGGCGGCGCGCTCGAGCTGAGCCTCTCGTGCAACGTGATTCTCGCCACCGACGATTCCAAGACCAAGATCGGACTGCCCGAGACGATGCTCGGGATCATCCCCGGCTGGGGCGGCTCCCATCGCTTGCCCTGGCGCGTCGGGATTCCGACGGCCCTCGACGCGATCCTCACCGGGCGTCTCTATCGCGCGAAGAAGGCGTACAAGCTGGGCATCGTCGATCGACTGACCAAGGCCGAGTACCTGCACCGCATCGCGGCGGACATCGCCATGGGGCGCCTGCGCGTCAAGAAGAAAGAGCGCGGCTCCAAGGAGTGGCTCGTGGACAAGAACCCGCTGGCGAAGGCGGTGATCCGCAACCAGGCGACCAAGCAGGTGGACTCCAAAGCGCGCGGCAACTACCCCGCGCCCTATCGTGCGTTGGACCTCGTCCTTGGCGCCCACGGAAAGACCCTCGCCGAGGCGGCGCAGCTTGAGGCCGACGCCGTCGCCGAGCTCGCGACCGGTCGGATCTCGAAGAACCTCGTGTCGATCTTCTTTGCGTCCGAGGCCGCGAAGAAGGTCGGGCAGTACCCGGATGGCACGACGCCGCCGAAGATGAAGTCCGGCGCCGTGGTCGGCGGCGGCGTCATGGGCGGCGGCATCGCGAGCCTGATGGCGGAGAAGGGACTGACGACCCGGCTCTGCGATCTCAGCCAGGCCGCGCTGGACGGCGCGTCTATTACGCACCGCGCCGACATCACCAAGAAACTCAAGCGTCGGCGTACGACGCTGAGCCGCGCCAACGCGGCCATCGACGGCATGACAACGTCCGTGGGCATCACGGGCGTGGGCCAAGCCGAGATCGCGGTGGAAGCCGTGGCCGAGATCATGGGCGTCAAGCGCAAGGTCTTCGGTGACCTCGCGAAGCAGATGCCTGACGATGCGATCCTCGCGACGAACACCTCATCCCTGAGCGTTTCGGAGATGCAGGAGACGATTCCGAATCCCGGGCGCGTCGTCGGCATGCACTTCTTCAATCCGGTCAAGCAGATGCCGCTGGTGGAGATCGTTCGCGGGGAGAACACGTCGGATGACGCGGTCACCCGCACGGCGGCGCTCGCCGTTCAGCTCGGCAAGACGCCGGTCGTCACCAAGGATGTCCCCGGCTTCCTCGTGAACCGCCTTCTGGGGCCGTACCTCGACGAAGCGGTTCGCCTCTTTGTGGATGGCGTGAGCCCCCTGCGCATCGACCGACTGCTCCTGCAGTTTGGTATGCCCATGGGACCTTTCGCGCTGCTCGACGAAGTGGGGCTCGACATCGCGCAGCACGCGGCGCAGTCCCTCCACGAAGGCTACGGCGATCGTATGACCCCCTGCACCGCCATCGGCGGCATGTTGAAGCCGACGCGTCGCGGCAAGAAATCCGGTCGCGGCTTTTTCGACCACACGGGCAAGGGCAAGCCAGAGATCATGGACGACCTCTCTAGCTTCCAGACGGGCACCTCGGCGATGTCCATGTCGGACGAAGCCATCATCGAGCGCATCGTGCTGGCGATGATGGGCGAGGGCGCACGTGCCTTCGAAGAGCGAGTTGTGGCCACCGCCCAAGAGTTCGACCTCGCGACGGTGTTCGGTACGGGCTTCGCTCCGTTCCGCGGCGGTCTGCTCAAGTACGCGGACGCCCTCGGCGCCAAGCGCGTCGTCGAGCTGATGGACAAGCACCGCCAGATGCCCGATGTGGCCAGTCGCGGCGAAGGTCCGGCGCAGCGCTTCGAGCCCACGAAGCGCCAGCGCGAGATGGCCTTCTCTGACCTAGACTTCCATGACGCGGCCGCTGATTCGGCGAAGAAGAGCGCATGACCAAGGCTAGGGGGATCGCCTTCTTCGATCTCGATCACACGCTAGTGGACGGCGACAGCGACTCGTCTTTCATTGACTTCATGGATGCCCGGGGTCTCTTGGCCCCGGGGATCTTGGAGGCCAAGGAGCCCATCAACCGCGCCTACATGGAAGGGCGGCCTTGGCAGCCCGAGTACAGGGCGCTGCTCCGGCGCATCTACCGCGACCAGTCCGTCGCCGACTTGAATAAGCTGGCGCGCGTCCACGCCGAGGAGCGAGTGGTGCCGATGCTGTTCGCCGGCGCGCGGGACCTCCTCGCAAAAGAGCGCGCGAAGCGGGACGAGGTCGTGCTGCTCACGACGACAAATCAGATCGTGACGACGCCGCTTCTCGGAATGCTCGGGCTTGACGGCCTTCTCTCATCACGGCTCGAGGTGAACGGCGAGTCCTACACCGGTGAGGTCGAAGGCGAGTTTTGCACCGGCCCAGGCAAGGAGGTCGCGCTGCGTGCCTACTGCGAGGCCCGCGGGGTCGATCCCGCTGACTGCGCCATGTACGGCGACGGGCGCAGCGACATGGACGCCCTCGGGGCGGTGGGCGAGCCGGTGGCGGTGCATCCGAACGACGAGCTCGCAGAGACGGCAGCTCGGCATGGCTGGCCGATTCTTGATCTCGAGTCTGGCGGATAGGCCCGTCCCCGCGGCGTTCGCACCAGCGATCCCCCGGTAGTGCCCATGCCGTCCCTGGCCTGGCCGTTTGCGGTGCGCTTTCGAGCCCGCTTAGGTGCTCGCGGCCGGCACGACAAACGGCTCCTTCTTGACCTTGGCGCGCAGCCAGTTGAGCGGGCGGTGGACCCACGGCTTGGCCATCAGCTTGCGCTCGATGCGGTGCTTGCCGGGGTAGTCCACAAGCATCAGGCCGACGACGATCGCGATGATGCCCTGGCCTGGGAGCAGCAGCATGGCGATGCCAGAGAGGGCGATCAGCACGCCGCACACGTTGCGCGCGATCCGGACGAGCAGCTTGATCCACCGGTGCGTGCGGCGGCTGCGGCGCTCCGCGGTGAGGCGCTGTTGCCCTTCGACCGTGAAGTAGTCCGCGGGCAGGCGACCGATGAGCCACGGCAGCGCGAACAGACTGATGGCGAAGAGCGCAATGGACGCGGTGGTGAGCCAGCCGAAGAGCACGCGGTGCTCGTCGAAGAGAGCGCGCAGCCAGTCCGTCCAGTCGGCCACCGAGGCCGCGACAGCGAAGAGCTCCATCAAAAGAGGAACATGACGCCGTCCACCTTGCGGAGCTCCGCGTAGAGGCGCAGGACGGAGTCAGCGTCTGGACAGGTTGGTTCCACCGTCACGCTCTGGTGGCGTCCGCCCTTGGTCTCGCGCACGCTGGAGGGCGGCTCGATGTTGGTCCGCAGCTCGCGCTGGACGCACTCCTTGATGCGCGCTTGGAAGCCCTCATCCGCCTCACCGATCACCTTGAAGGTGTAGGGGCAGGGAAAGCTGTGGCGCTCTTCCAGGAGCTCCTTGCTCGGGAGCTTGTCGGGGGTCGGTTCCATGCAGAGGCGGGACCATACTGTACCTGGCTCAGCCGCGCCAACTTTTGGCGACCGGCGCACGGGTCCAGGTCATCGCGGCGCAGCACGGGAGAGGATGGCGGCCGATCTCGCCTCAGCGCTCCTCTAATCTCCGTAGCCAAGGGCCTTGAGAGCCTTCCGAGCCTCGTCCGAGTCGAGCTCATCGGCCCCGGTGGAAACGAGGCGCGCCCTGAACCTTGCGAAGAGTTCCTTGAGCTTCTCGTCGTCCGGGATGGTGGCGGCGGACTCTGGGTCGTCCGCTGCCCAGGTCTTCTTCTCATCCCCGACCACGAGGAGGCCCTTGTGCACCGCGTAGAAGCGCGGCGTGGCTTGGGGATCGCGGGACCCGTCGAGGCGCTGCTCGACTTTTTCCTTGGCGAGGATGCGCCTCATGCCGAAGGCCGCACCGGCCTCGGACTCGCTCGCGCCGGTCTCCGCGAGGTTCCTCCCCCCGAGCGCGAAGTCCTCGAGCCCGGCAAGCCCGGCCACGGTCGCCGCTACGTCGATCGTCCCCGCGACGTCCGTGCGCGTCGATGGATCCGGCCCAAGCACTGCGGGCGCGAGGATCGCTAGGGGGACGTGGATCTGCGGCGAGTTCACCCGGGTCCCGTGGCCGAGGGACTCGTCCTCCCCAAAGGACTCCCCGTGATCAGACGTCAGGATGACGGTGGTCTCGTAGTCCTCGCTGGCCAGCAGAGTCTCGACGAGCCGGGCGAGGTGCTGGTCGAACTCCTTCAGGTCCTTGTCGTACAGATCGCGCGCACGGGCCAACAGGTCCGGGAAGTTCGGCTGCTGGTCTTTCCACGCGACCTGTAGCGCCCTGTACATCAGGGTGTCGTCGCCGATCGGGGCGAGCGTGTCGCCGTACGGGTCGTGGGGGTCGAAGAAGTGGAACCAGAAGAACTGGGGTCCCGGTGGCGCGGCGTCGATCGCGGCGCGTGCGCGACCCGAGACACTCTCCCCAAGGGAGTAGAAGCGGCCGCCCTCCACCTCGGTCCCCGCCCACTTGCGCGAGAAACCCTCGTCCATCGTGTCGTCGAAAGCGTCGAAGCCCCGGTGGTAACCGAACACTCGGTCGAGCGGGAAGGACGCGACGACCGCCGAAGTCCAATACCCCTGCCGCTGCAGTACCTCGGGCAACGTCTCTAGCGCTTCGTTCAGGACGAGCCCGTTGCGCGTGACGCCGTGTTCCCAGGGATGGAGCCCGGTGAACAAAGTGGCATGGGTTGGCTGCGTGGTGGAGGTGGAGGCGTAGAAGCGAGTGAACACGTGCCCCGCGGACATCAAGCCGTGGGTCAAGGGCATCAAGTCCGGCGTGAACCCGTCGAAGCGAAGCGTATCCAGGGTGATGACAGCGATCCGCTTGGGGAGCAGGGCGTCCGCGTCTGCCTGCAGTCCGCAGGCCGATGTTCCAACGGCCATCAGGAGACCGGCGATCACCGCGGCGCTCGTCCCTCGGCGAGCCGAGGTCGAAGGGGCACAATCGAGCGGCGGTCTCATCGATTCCACGCTACCGCGCGGGCCATCGCGGTGGCCCGTCAAGTCCGTTCATTTCGAGCGCCGCCCCACAGAGAGCACGCAGCCCGCATGGACGCCGCTGCCTGGGGCATAGGACGCGCCGCCGCCGCTCGGTCTGCGTGCGCAGTCAGCTCGATGGCGCGTCTCGCGACCGGGCAGGTTGAGGTCTGACGTCGTTGTGGAAGATGGGCCTTGTCTCGCGTTGGAGCGCGAAGGGTCGGGACGAACTGCCGCACGTGGCCGTTCATGAGTCGTCGTTCAGCCATCTCCGCTACCCTACATGGACGGTAGAACAACCAGACGCTCCCAGCTAACACCATCGGTTTCTCTCGCCACCACTAGCTCCATGCAGAGATCATCATCGACCGCGCAGGTCCAGAGGCTCCTCGTTACCACCGCTGTGTTCGTTGGCTTCCAGGCTTCGGCGGCCGCGTGGCAGACCTCCGATCACATTCGCGTTGACGCTTTTGGTTACGAAGCGTTCGAGTCAAAGGTCGCGGTGCTGCGGCAAGCGGTGGTGGGGTTCGACGCACCGGATAGCTTCACCCCCGGCGCTCTCGTCCAGCTAGTGCGCGACTCCGACGGCGCCGTTCTCTTGGAGCGCGCACCGGTGCAGTGGACGGGCAGCGGCGGCGCGGTCCACGCAACATCCGGGGACCGAGCGTGGTGGTTCGACTTTAGCTCGTTCACGGCGCCGGGCACCTACCGCGTCGTGGACCCCGCAAGCGGTGAGTCTTCGGAGGCGTTTGAGATCAAAGAAGACGCGTTGGCGGTGCCTCGTCGCGAATCCCTGCGAACCTTCTTCTATCAGCGCGCTGGCTTCGCCAAGACGCCACCCTTCGCCGATCCGCGCTGGGCGGACGGCGTCAGCCACAACGGGCCGCTCCAGGACCTCGACTGCCGCGACGTGCTCAACCCGACGGGTCCCGGCCTCGACCTTTCTGGCGGCTGGTACGACGCCGGCGACTACAACAAGTACACGAACTTCACGGACGGGGTGATTCAGGATCTCCTGAGCGCGTACCAGGTGAACCCAGAGGCGTGGGACGACGCGGCGGGTATTCCAGAGTCGGGGAACGGCATCCCGGATCTCCTCGACGAGACGCGGTGGGGGCTGGAGTGGATGCTGCGTATGCAGCGGCCCAGCGGCGGAGTGCTGCACAAGGTGAGCGTCGCCGACTTTGAGGCGGCGAGTCCTCCGAGCGCGGATACGGCCCAGCGCTTCTACGGGGGAGTGACCGCCTCGGCGACGGCTTCGGGTGCGGCTGCCTTCGCCCGCGGCGCCTACGTCTTCCGCGGACTCGGCGACGCGAGTAGCCAGGCTTTTGCGAACCAGCTGGAGGCCGCGGCCGTCGCCGCTTGGAACTGGCTCCTCGCGAACCCCGCCTTCTCCAACTACCAGAACGTGGGCTTCCAAAACGTGGCGGCCGAGGACGCGCCCCACGAGCAAGGGCTCCTGCGGGTCAACGCGGCCGTCTGGCTCGCTGCGCTCACGAACTCCGCGAACTATCACAGCTACGTCGCGGCCAACTACGACGCCTACCCTGAGTTCTCACTGACGACCGGGTGGCTCTCGCCCTACCAGAACGTGTTCAACGAAGCGCTCCTGCGCTACGCGGAGCTGCCTACGGCAATTCCCGCCGTGCGGGACGACGTGCGTCAGCGCTTCCTCTCCACGATGAAGTTCTATTGGCTAGCCGCCGTTGAAGACCAGCGCGATCCGTACCGGGCGTGGCTCGCCGACGGCGACCACGTGTGGGGCTCCAACCGGACCGTGGCAGCCCAGGGCGCGCTCCACGCCGAGGCCGCGCTGCTCGATCCCTGCGATGCCGCCTGGCACGAAGAGGCCGCGCGGGGCTACGCGCACTTCTTCCACGGCGTGAATGCGCGCGGCTATACCTACCTCTCCAACATGGGGGACTTCGGCGCCGAGAACAGCATCCAGGAGATCTACCACGCCTGGTTCGCGGACGGCACGGTTTGGGACAGGGCGACGGCGACGACGCCGGGCCCAGCCCCGGGCTTCTTGGCCGGCGGCCCGAACCCGACGTACGAGCCTCTGCCTGCGTACACCGGGGCCGCGATCGTCCCGCCCATGAACCAGCCGCCCGCGAAGAGCTACCTCGACTGGAACGCCGGCTGGCCCGTGGCGTCGTGGTCGGTGACGGAGCCCTCGACGGGCTACCAGTCTGCCTACCTCGTGCTCCTCGCCCACGTGGCGCCTGGCCGCTCGCTGGGTCTTCTCTCGGGCTCAGCCCACGACGGTTCATTCTGCCCCGGCGAGCCGAACTCCTCCGGCGAGCGCGCCCACATCCGCGCGGTCGGCTCCACGAGCCTCACCGCGAACTCGTTGACCCTGGGGCTGACCTGCGCCCCCGGCCCGACCTTCGGTCTGTTCTTCTACGGCCCGCAGACCCAGCTGGTCCCGGCGGGCAACGGCACGGTCTGCATCGCAGCGCCCCGCCGCCTAGCGCCCGCGGTCCCCATCAGCGTCGGTGGCAACGCTTCACTCGCCCTCAACCTGAGCGCCCCGCCGTTCTCCAGCGGCCCAAGCTCGGTCGCCGCCGGCGAGACCTGGTTCTTCCAAACCTGGCACCGCGACTCCATCGGCGCCAACTTTGGAACGTCGGACGCGATGCGAGTCACGTTCCAGCCCTAGGGGGGGCGGAAAGACCTTCGCGCCATCTGGTCTCTGGGTGCCGGCCGCAGGGG
>CALHGQ010000122.1 GCA_938030175.1 uncultured bacterium
GCCCGCTGACGCGGTAAGCCTGCGCCGCGCCGGTCATGGCCCACGCGCACTGGGCGGGCACGCCCTTGTCCACGATCGCGTACCGCAGGTAAGTCTGCGCGTGCAGCACCGCGGCGTGAGTGAAGCGCTCGCGCTCCTCCACCGTCAGCTCGTCCCCAAGCTCCAGCACCGCGGTCGCAAGCGCGTCGCTGCACGCGCCGCCGTCGATCACGCTGTTGGAGCAGTTGTAGGGATCGTGACGGCCCGGTCGGAAGGTAAAGCACGTGCTGTCATCCTCGCGCTCAAGCCGCGAGACCAGTCGGCTCCCTTGGGTGCGCACGACATGGATGAGCTTCGCACGCTCTTCCCCAGCGGCATGGCGCGCGAGCTCGACGGCCAGCACGATCGCCCCCGCCGACTTGCCCGTGTGCTCGATGCCGTGGGAACGACAAACGAGGGCACCAGTTCGCTGATTCTCCTGGGCGAGCATCCAGTTCAGGACCCGGTGAAGCGGATCTAGAAGCTCGCGGCGCACCTGCCGGGGAGATCCTGGCCGGGGCGATCCTTCTGGCCCCGGAGTGGCCCGGGTGGGAGTCATCGCACTACCGTCCACTGACCGAGAGTGAAGCCTGTCGCCGGGCCAACACGGCCCCCTTGGTCGACAGGTGCATAGTGAAGCGATCGAAGGGGATCCGAGCCAGGTCGCTGCGCCGCGCGAGCCACGCGCCCATGCCCGTGCCAGTGACGACGTCAGCGACCAAGCCAGCGCGATCCGTTCGCCTCACGGGGCGGCCGTCCGTCCCGTGGACTCGAGGGATCAAGAGACTCCCACTGGGCAGCTCCCGAATTTCGTCCAACAGGTGCTGAGTCTGGAATCGGTCGATCTCGACGTCAGCACTCAATGCGAGGATCCACGAAGGGGTGGGCCAACGGGAGATCCGACCGAGGGTCCCGTCGTCCGGCACACGGGGCGCCACGACCTGGTCGACAAAGCCCCGCCCCGAGCCCGATTTCAAAGGTCCAGCCAGGGTCACAAAAGGAAAGCGCCGCGCCACCGCCTCCTGTGTTCCGTCGGCGCTACGCCGTGATCCCGTGCCGTCGAACAGCACCACCTCGGCGCCCCTCTGGGCAAGCCAGCGAACACTCGCCAAGGAGCGCATCACCGCCCCACGCCGGTCGCACTCATGGAGCACGATCCTCAGTCCGTGAAACAGGGCAGGTGAAGAGCGCGTAGAACGCCGCCCTGCCATGTGGGTGCCGGACGTGGAGAGTCCGCCGCGGCCGAGGCCCTTAGGAGTGATCTCGTTCAAGGTGTTCCTATCCTACGAACGATCCGCGCCATGAGCGCGTCGACTTCGTGATGCTCCGCGACGATCTCGCGGAGGGAATCGCCCACCCGCAGACGCTCCGACGTGGGACGCTTGATCCACGCCTCCAGTCGATCCGCAAGGGACACGGCATCCTTCGGCGTGAAGGTGAACTCCGCCGCACGAGAACTGAGCCCCCCATGGACCTCCAGTACCGGCGGAATCGACTCGTTGCAGCTCACAAACGGCCTGCGCGCCGCCATGGACTCCAACACAACCTTGTCGACGCTGCCGGTCCCCGACGCGTTGATGAATAGATCTGCTCCCTCGAAGGCCGCGGCGATCTCCGGATAGGGCACCGCCCCGACGAACTTCACGGCACCCTCAAGACCGTGTCCCGAAACGGCCCCGTGAACGGATGTTTCGTACTCGTCGTCGCCGCGGGCAAGGGTGCTTCCCGCCCACGTCAGTTCGACGGAGTGGCCGCGATCGCGGAGTAGCGCCACCGCCTCGATCGTCGTCAAGGGGTCCTTCGCCGGGGTCAAGCGACCGACCGACAGCAATCGCACCGGGCGGCCACCAAAGTCGCCCGAGGGCGCCACATCAAAGTGCGCGAGGTCGATTCCGTGGCCCGTAACGATCTTCTTGGGCGTATCGACCCGCAGCGACAGATCGGAGGCGGTAAAGGCGCCGTCCACCACCTTGAGGGCCGACAGGAGGCGCTTGTCGACTCCTTTGTGCGTATACCAGAGGTAGTGCGCGACGCCCGCGCGCGCGACGGCCCCAGCCGCGAGCGTGGAGTAGCGCGGCACCATGTGCGTGAGGAGCCCGCCAAAGCCGCCATCCGGTCCGTTGCCGAATGCCTCGCGCAAGAAGCCCCGGTAGCGCAGGTAGCGACCCAGGTAGCCCCGTCGCCCGATCACGCGAACGTCCACGTTCGAGGGCAGCCCGTCTAGGTTGCCGGCCTCAAGTGCCAACACGCGCAGCGACTCCACTTCCTTGGCCAGCCCTTGCACCCAGCGCATCACGAACCCAAGCACCGCGTCATCGCGGTCGAGGACCTGGGTCACAAAAACGAGCTTCACCGCGAACTCCCGGCTGAGCTCACTGTGGAGAGGTCGATCAGCCCGCGCGCATAGCGCTCCAGCGCCGCGTGGTACTCGAACTTTTGAACACGCCGGATGGCCTCGCTCGCACGCTCCCGTCGACGCCCCTCATGGGTGGTCACGTCCACCAGCGCTGAAACGAGGCTCGGGACGTCGAAATCCGCGAGCTTGCCGGCCTTACCGTCGCGCAGCAGATCGGCCATCACCCCCACCGGAGTCGACACCACCGGCGTGCCGCAGGCCATGGCCTCCACCGTGAAGCGCGGTCCGCCTTCACAGGTCGACGCGCACACGCAAACGCGGCTCGTGCGGTAAACCTCAGCGAGCTCGGAGGGCTCAGCGATCCATTCCACCCACTCGATGTCATCGGCGAGCCCGAGGCGCTGGGCCTGCTCCATGAGCGCGGAACGATCCGGTCCCTTGCCCACCATCATCGCGCGCATGCGCTTGTTCTGGCCCGCCATGATCGCCATCGCTTCCAGGATGCGATCGACGCACTTGTTCGCGACCATGCGGCCAGCAAAGACGATGTCGCGGGCGATCGCGGTCTCCCGCCGCGGCGGGTGAAACACGTCGAAGTCGAGATACTGCGAGGGCAGCACGACGATCTTGTCGTCGGGCACGCCCCAGGACCTCAGGAGGTCGGGCATCTCGGTTTCGTTGACCACGCGAAAGCCCGCAGCCTTCTTCTTGACCCAGCCCACATAGGCCCGCGCCAGGAGCTTCTCCGCGCGCTCGGCGGCTCCCTTCGACACGGGGTGCCCTGGGATGTGGTGCAGCTCGGACACGAAGGGAACTCCGGTCCGGCGGGAAAGGCGCGCGCTCCCGCGACCGTTGTAGAACGTGCCGTAGTCGTGGCTGACGATGAGCCCGTGTCCGTACTCGGCCACCAGGGAGGCCCCGTAGGCCTCGATCCACTTGGGCATCTGCCCGCGCCCCACCGTCGCCGGATGGAAGTGGACGTTCCCATGGATCACGTCCACCGTCACGTCGCGCTCCTGCTGGGGCACGAGGACATCGACTCGCTCGAAGAAGGTCGAGAAGTGCCGCTGCATCGACCAAAAGGGCCCGCGCTCTCCGATGGCGACCTGCCGGTCGCCGCTCACCATGAGGAGGTTCACTCCTGGAAGGTTAGCAACCTCTCGTAGAGGACTTCGAGTCTTGTGGCCAAGGCTTGTGCCGAGTGAAGCTTCTTCACGCGCGCACGGGCCCGATGGCCCATCATGAGGCCCTCCCCAGGGTCCCCAAAGAGTCCAGCTATGGCAGCGGCCAATCCATCGCGATCCACCGCGAGGAGTCCGGTCACTCCGTTCTGAACGAGCTCGGGCACCCCCCCGACCGCCGTCGAGACGACGGGGCGACCGGACGCGCCGGCTTCGATCATCGCCACCGGCATGCCCTCGGTCAGGGAGGTCGAGAGCAGGACGTCCATCGCCTCGTGGACCGGAGCCACGTCCTGGACCGCCCCGAGCAGCGAAACGCGCCTCGAGACCGACTCGGGAAGGTCGCGGAGACGAGCCTCCACCCTCTGACGCTCTGAGCCGTCCCCGGCCACCAGAAGATGTGCGTCAGGGAACTCGCGCGCGACGTCGGCGAAGACATCCACGGCGAGAGCGGTGCGCTTCACGGGAGCCAGGCGTCCCATGACCCCGACCACGGGGGCGGACGGAGGAATACTCAGGGAGCGACGGAGGGCCGTGGACTCCCGCCCATCCGGCAAGGACAGCTCGGGCAAGCCCAGGAACGCGTCCAGCCGCAGGCCAGGTTGGCAGACTTCGATGTCCTCGGCCTTTGCGACGCCCAGGCGGCTGAGGTCCCCGCGAGTCGCTTCAGAGACCGCGAGGATCTGGGTCGTGGTGCGCGCGAGCCGTGCTTCCAATCGGCGCAGCCCCAGGCTGATCGGTTCTGGGAAGTAGCCCTCCAGAACGTGGCCATGGAACGTGTGGACCCGCGGAGCGCCCGGGACCGAGCGTCGAGCGGCACTTCGGCCGATCGTGCCCGCTTTCGACGCGTGTGTGTGTACGACGTCCGGCCGCCAGCGCGCCAGGGCCTCCTGGAGAAAGCGTCGGGCCTTCCAGTCGTCCCCCAAAACCGCGGACAGCCCGCGACGAAGGCCCGGGACGTGGCGTACCTCGACCCCGCAGCTCCGCAGCTCGTCCGTCAGATCCCCTTCCCCCGGCTCAGGCTCGCCTGCGAAGACGATCACGTCGTGGCCGCGCTCCTTCAGGATGGGGTCGGAACCAAGCACCTGGCGGGCGGGCCCGCCCAGGTTGAGCCGCGTCAGGACACGGGCGATTCGCATGCGAGCGCACTGGAGCCGTGCCGCTGCACGGCGTCGGCCACGATCTCGGCCAGGCCCCAGGGCGCGCTCCCGAAGGAATCAACGGACAGCTCGTCGCCGCGGACGGGGACGCCTGTGCGCGAGGATCCGAGCCCAAGGCCCCGAAGGCGGCTCAGGTCCGGGACTCGGTGAAGGACGTCCTCGAAGTTCTTGCCAACGTCGACGCTCGGGTCGACGAATTCACGCAGGGCTGGACGCTGTCCCGTGTGCAGCGCCACCGCGTCGGCCACCTGCTCGGCGAGCTCCGCGATCGTGGCCTTGGCCAGCCCGCCAACGTTGAGTGCTCCTTCGAACGCCGCGACGCGCCCGGTACCCGCAAAGGCCCCCGGAGCCGCCAGGACCGCCACATCCCGGGCGACGGCGTCGACGTGGGCAAAGGTCCGCACCTGGCTGCCGCGGCCGTGAATACGGAGGGGCTCGCCGGCTTTGGCAGCCTCGATGAAGCGCGGCAGGACCATGCCTGACGCGGCGTCTTGGCCTGGGCCAACGACGTTGAAGAATCGGACGTGGATCGCCCCTGGCAGCACGCGGTCGATCACCTCTTCCGAAGCGCGCTTCGACGCGGCGTAGCGCCAGCGCCCCTCGGCCTCGACGGGTCGCAGCGCAGACGACTCCGAAAGCGGCTCGGACGACTCCGCGTACACCTCGGACGTCGATGCGGCCACTACGCGAATGGTACGGCCCTGGCCCCGGGCCAGGCGCACCGCGGCGGCGAGGGAGCTCGCCCCTTCCAGGTTCTCCTCTTCGCAGCCCATCGGGTCCTCAAGCACCCGGCGAACGCCTACTCGGCCCGCGAGGTGCAGCACCGAGTCAACCGGGGATTCAGTCCCGTCGAGGATCGTGTGAAGGAGCTTCTCACGGTCGCGCACGTCCGCTTCCTCGAACCGGAAGAGGGACCCGTCATGGCGGCCCGTGGAAGGGTCCGTCAGCGGCTCAAGGCGTTCACGGCGGCCCGCGGATAGGTCGTCGACCCCGGTGACCCTAACGCCAGCGTCCACGAGGACCCGCGCCACGGAGGCACCGATGAAGCCCGCGGCTCCTGTAATGAGAACGTGGTGTGTGTCGAACATGAAGTCTCTGTCGGACGCCGGAGGAGATCTGATCTTCCCAAGTCCTGGCTGTCCGCCCGGGAGATTACTCGATTCCGGGGTTCCGGCCTAAGGGGCCGTCGATTTAGTCCGCGCTCCACCATGGCGGCTCTTGGAACTCTGGCGAGGCGCACGCCCCCCCCACAGCGAGCCAAGAGGAGTTTCTCGCCGAGCGCAGGCAGGGCTTCGAGGGACGCAGCCGGCCGGCGCGGACAAGATCAGCGGCCGTCTCACCCCGCGCAGGTAACTGATCCGGCGATAGGCCCCGCTCGGGCGGCTCGGGTACCCTGTGGCCATGGCCCCGACCGGAAACGCAACTGAGACGCTGACCGCGCCCCTGCTGGCGCTCGCCCTGGCCCTCGCGAGCTGTGGAGGAAGCGACGCGCCCGCTAGCGCTGACCCAGCCCCAGAGTCAGCGACCGGCACGCCGGGGGCCGAGGCCGGGTCGAGCGATGCGCCCATGGAGCCGCTGGCTTCCGCGCCACCGCTGATCAGGTTGCCCGAGGCGACGTTCGCGGAAGGGAAGATCCAAGGCATCAACCTGCGGCGCGACGCTCGCAAGGGCGTGATGCTCACGGACGCGGGCGTCACGATCAACGTGGCGGCCGCCACGGACGCCGAAGCACGTCCGATGGAGCTGCGCTTCGAGATCGCCTCGGCGGTTCCCAACGACGGCCAGGAGCTCGGGCGGTGGAACCCGCTCCTCCCTGGGCCCGACCTCCTGGTGCAAGAAACCGGCACCGACGGGGCGCCGGCCGTCGAGTCGACCACGCGCTCGTGGCGCACGGTGGTCGTGCCTCTTCAGTCAAAGGGCGCCACCAGCGTCCAGATCCGATTCGAAGGCGACAACGATCCAGCGCGTCCGACCTGGATCACCGAACCGTGGGTCGTTGACCGCGATCCGCTGTCGAAGACGTCGCCGCGGACCGTGCTCCTCATCACGTCCGACACCCACCGCGCGGACCACGTCTCGGCGCTCAACCCGGACTCCCCCGTGGCGACGCCCTTTCTCGATGCGCTCAGCGCCGAAGGCGCGGTGTTCACGAACTGCTACACGGCGATCAACAACACCAACCCGTCCCACATCGCGTTGATGACCGGCCTGCACCCGCGGGACATCAAGATCGTCAACAACAACACGCGACTCTCCCGCGATGCGGACACGCTCGCGGAGCGCTTCCGCGCCGAGGGCTACAGGTGCTACGCCGCGCTGAGCGCATTCCATCTGTTCGATCAGCTGAGCGGTCTGGGCCAGGGGTTCCATCGCATGAACGCGTTCTTCAAGACGGAGCGCGAAGGGGACGACACGCTGGAGCTTGCCGCGGGGTGGCTGGAGGACGCGGGTGATGCCCCGGTGTTCCTGTGGATCCACCTGTTCGACGTCCACAGTCCCTACCGGCTCTACCCCGATCAGCAAGAAGAGCTTCTGGCGGGCCGTCCGGATCCCTACCGGGAGGACGTTGACCTCGGGGTTCGCCCGGACCTCGTGCCCAACTGGCTCAAGAAGACCGGCGTGCGCGACGCCTCGTTCGTGAATGCGATGTACGCGGGCGAGGTGCGCTACCTCGACGGACAGCTCGGTCCGTTCCTGCGGATCCCGCGCCTTCGGGACTCCATCGTCGCCTTCACGGCGGACCACGGGGAAGGCCTGGGCGAACAATCCACGTTCTGGACCCACTTCGGCGTCCTGACCTCCACCATTCACGTCCCGCTGATCCTCCGGGGGCCGGGTGTTGACCCGTCCGCCAAGGTCGACGCCCCCGTGGAGATGATCGACGTCGGCAAGACGCTGCTCCGCATGGCCGGGGCGAACGACGAGGGCTTCCCCGGCGACGACGTGCGCGAGGTCATTCGTGAGGTGCCGCCGCCCACACCTCGCTTCGCACTCGCAGCCCACGGGATTTGCGCGAGCATCGAGTCCGAGGGCTGGCTGCTCCAGATGTTCCTCAAGCCCGCGGTGAATCGGTCTTCGGGGCGGGTCCACCGGGTCGGCAGTATCGGGCTCTTCCGCCTCGACCGAGACCCACACTGCAAGGAGAACGTGCTCCTTGGGAACTTCGAGCGAGCCAAGCGCATGCGCGCCGCGTTGGCGCGATGGCTCGAGGCCGCGGTTCCCATGGGACTCAACGGAGCCAACAAGCTCACCGCCGAACAGGAGGAGAAGCTGAAGTCCCTCGGCTACGCCAGCGGCGGCGAGGCCGCCTTGCGCTGGTGGGCTCCGGAATTCACCGATCTTGAATGGGACACCAACCCCTGGCGCATGGCCTTCGAAGGAGACGGCAACCCTGAACTCTTGGAGGGGCTCCTCGAGCCCGTGTTCGACGGGGAGCCTCGCCCCCATGACGGCGCGAAGTAGCCCGGGAGGTCACCCGGGTCGTAGGGCAGAGCGGGCGCTCTGCGTGGAGAGGCCGCGCCTCTCTACTCGAACAGCGTGAGGTGATAGATCACGAGCGCGGTGTACGCCGCGGTCGACATCCAAAGGCCCACGCGCGCCAGCTGGAAGTTCTTGTGCAGCGTGAGCACCAGGAGCGCCACGCCGATCAAGACCGCCTTGATGAAGACGAATCCAAATCGCCCGGTCTTGAGCATCGCCGCTGCGACCGGGTTCACCTCGACCCCACCTGCCTGCAGGTGAACGATGGTGAAGAAGCTGTCCCCGATGTTCATCAGGGCAACCCAGAGGACCCAGAAGAGGACCCAGCTGCTGTACAGGTCGACGTAGCTTCCTTCGGACTCCTCACCGCGCTGAACCGTGGATCGACGGCCCCCGGTGATCGAGAACCGGCTCAGCCGGGGCGTGGGCGCCATCCTACGATCGGGCCTCGCACGCCTACGGCCCGCCGGTACAACGGGCGGATCAAAGGGGTTCGAGCCGGAGATTGATCCGGCGATCGAGGGTCCGTGGGGAGCGGGCGCAGCCATCTATGGCAGGCATCGGCACGCACGGGTCTTGATCCGAAGTCCTAGCCGGAACTTCAGGTCGAGAATCTCAAGCCCGGGGCGACCGCTCCGAATCCGAGACACGCCGGGACAGCTCATCCAGCACCACGGTCGCGTAGGAGCCCACTGGGAGGTCGAAAGCGATCCATACCGACTGGTCGCTCCACTCCTCCACGAGCACACCGCCGACCTCTGCCGTCAGCGGACGCCTTGCGCCCCGTGGACGAAGGCCCCCGGGATTCGATAGATCGGTGGGTTCGAGCCCCTCGGCGCGGAGCGCCGCGAGCTCGATCTCCCCGGGCTGGCCGGTTGCCGCCTTCATATCGGCGGCCCAGATCGGACCGGTGACGATGGTCCCCTCCGCCGCTGGCAGCTCGAGCAGCTCAGAGTGCCGCCCGTCAGGGCCGCGGACGATGTCCCCAACAAGAGGCGTCGCAAAGGTCCCGTCCGAGACGCGAGCCGCCAAAACGTCGTTGAAAATCTTGGCCTGGAGAATCGCTAGGTGAAACGAGCGAGAGCGCTGCGGGACGGCGCGCACGAGCTCAGCGAGGTCGTCCGGGCGACGCCTTGCGAGCGTACGCGCAACGGCGCGCAGGTCGTCCGTCAACGGACGCACGAGCTCCGTGGCACGGCGCCATTCACTGGGGTTGCCCTCGACGATCCGCCGAAGGAGTTCATCGGCCGCCTCGCGCTGAGCGCCGCGGGCGGTGTCCTCCACGAGGCACCTCAGGTACTCGACCGGGGGCCCTTTCACGAGGGAACGCCCAAGGGCGAGGCCGCCGCCGCCGCGGCCGAAGCGCTGGTCGCCGTACGCGTTGGGAACGCCGGTCGCCTCGAGGGATTTAAGCTCGTCGGCGATCTGGTCACGGACCCGCGGCTCCACGCCGGTGAGGCGCAGGTGGAAGCGGTTGCCGGCGAGTTGGCCGACTCGCAGCTTCCTGCGGCATCGGTAGGGATTGCGGATCTGGATCCCATCCAGTTCGACCGCCAGTAGCTCGTCCAGGGTGACATGCTCCAGGGACATGCGCTGGCGCGTCACCGCAACAGCGTCCTTGCGCCCGGCGAAGGCGATTTCCTGGGGCTGTCGCTTGAGGGCCCGCGCCAACCTGCGCGTCGCATCAGGCGTGGAGATGCCGCGCTTCTCCATCTCGAACCAAACGTGGGTGCCAGAGGGGTCTGGCTCTTCCACGTCGAGGGGCAGCTCTTCGACGATGAAGTCCTCGGGCCGCGCCTTGAAGCGAAAGGGCCGCGAGAGGCTTGGATCGATGCGGTTGGTGTAGCCAGCCGTTCCCTGGCGCGCGTCATCCCTCGCAGGATCTTCCGATGGTTTAGGGGCTGGGTCGTCGAGCATGGGACATGCGCCGCTGAGCGCACAGGCGAGGATCATGCACGATGGGACCCCGCGGAGCGCGCGGAGTTCATCGAGAATCGAATTCAGTTCAGTCTGAGATTACGTCTGGGGAAGTCACCGGGGCCTTGGGGCAACGCAGCCCACCGGAATTGGGCGCGTGCTACGCGGATTCAGCTATGCGCGACTGGCTCCCAGGAGTCTGTCGCGCATAGATGGATTCGCGTAG
>CALHGQ010000123.1 GCA_938030175.1 uncultured bacterium
GGTGCACGAACGGTGCGGGCTTAGCGGTGAAGCTTTGGGTTCTTCGGCTTTTTGGTGATTGCGACTTCGAACGTCGGCTTGCGCTTGCGGCAGTTAGGGGGCGGCCGGCGGCGGTTGGAAGTGTGGTGGTGACCGCGGGGAGAGCCTGGGGCTTCCGGGGGTGGTTTCGTGCGGTCTAGCCGGAAATGTCGCAGCGCTCGCCTTCCGCTGCCACGGCGCCGTAGAACGCGAGGTCACGACGGGACTCGCGCACAGAGCGCAGTCGACTGAGAAGATGGTCCTTCTCTTGCGCGATAGCGGCCGCTAGCACCGCGTTGAGGCGGATGACCTCCTCGAGCTTTTCGTCGAACTCGGGTACCCGGTCGAATGCCACTCGCTCGCGAAGTGCCTCCGGCGACTCGGCGGTGGCGAAGCGCGCGGCCACCTGCTCCCAAGCAGCTGTCGACCCCGTGTCGTCCTGATCCACCTCACCGGGCGCGCTCTGGTCGAGCAGCGTCAGTCCATCTCGGAGCGCTTGCTTAGCGCTCTCAAGCTCGGCGAACGGATCGGGAAGGTCCGTCACGCGGCCACCCCAGCGTTCTGAACCTCAACGTGCTGCCACGCTTCAAGGAGCTTCACCAGCACGCTCCGAACACCGGGCAAGGGCTCGACCGTGCGATCGAGCATCGCGCGGGAGATCTCTCCTTCGCAGAAGAGATAGAGGGACTTGAGCTGGTCCACGACCTCCTCGCCGCCGCTGTCCTCACGCAATGAGAGGCGCAGCTCAGCCACGATCGCGTCCGCGTACCCGCAGTTCTCGATGAAAAGCGAGTGCGGGTCCTTGGGGTCCTCCGCTTCTGCCGTGAGCAGGAAGCGCAGGGCACCCTGGTAGAGCATGCGCACGATCTTGATCGGCGGCGCGTTCTCGACAGATGCGGTCAGATAGGCCTCGGCGGCCTGGGCGTGGGAAGACATGGTGGGATTTCAGTCCAATAGAAACGTGTTCACGACGCCGCTGCGCAGCATCGCCTTGGTGTCGGATCAGCCGGCGAAGGCGGCGTTGAGAGCAGAGCTCTGGGCATTGAGGCCGGCCATGACTTCCTCAAGTGTGGCGTACTGCAAGATGAGTCGCTCCTCGAAGCTGTCCAGCCTCTCTTCGCGCCGCTCGATCTGGCTGTCATAGCGCTCGATCGTGTCGGAGATGGCGCTCTCGCGCAGATCGAAGATGCCCTCGATGTTGAACTCCAGGTCTCCGGATTCCTGTCGCCCAAACATCTGGTCGATGCTGCGCACGAGGCGATCCATGAGGCCTGAGTCGGCGCTGACGTCGACGGTGTACCCCGGCGTGTTCGGCAGGGCACCTCCGTTGTCGAAGCCGTCGGTATCAGCGAAGAGATCCATCAGCGCCGGCAGGTTCTCCGTGAACTTCTCGTCGAAGATGGCGGAGTTGACGGAGAGCTGCCCGTCGCTGTCCTGCTCGATGCCGATGAGGTTGAGGGTGCTAAAGCCCTCGCTGTCATTGATGGCCGTATCGATGTCAACATCGAAGAGCGCGCTTTGGATCGACCGCTTGACCGAGCTCACGATGGAGTCACCGAAGAGCAAGCCGGTGGTGCCGCCGTTGTCATCCTCGTCGGTCGATGGCGTGAAGGTGCTCTGCGCGTCGATGAACGACATCACTTCGTTGTAGCTCGCGACGAACTCGTCGATCCGCCCCCGCACCTCGGTGCGATCGGAGTCGATCGTAATCGTGACCGGTCCGTTCTGATTCTGGGCGCGGAGGTCGATGGTCACGCCTTCGAGCACTTCCGTGAACGAGTTCGTGGATCGGCGAATGAGGAGGCCGTTGACCTCTGCGAGGGCGTCGTTGCCCACCGTGATGTTGTTGTCACTCTGCGGTTCGCCGTCTGCGCTGGGAGGCGAGTAGTTGAGCTTGAGCACCTCACCCGTCGCGGACGGGCCTTGGCCAACGTTGGAGAAGATGTCGGTCAGGCGGCCCTCCTCACCGGAGACTTTGGAAGAGAGCACAAGCTGGAATGAGGGCGACGCCTCAGTCCCCGTGTTCACGACGGAAGCGCTCACCGTTTCCCCCGCCATCGCTTCGATCTGGCTCGCGATGCTGTCGAGAGACGACTCGTCCGGGTCGAGCGTCAGCGAGTACTCAGTGGTGCCCACCTTGAAGCTGATCTGCTCGCCCTCTCCAGAAGCGAGATTCCTGTCGCGGACGGAGACCGCATCGAAGGCCCAGCGATCGGTGGCAGCCATACGCTGGACGTCGAGAATGTGCGTGCCGGGCTGGGCATTGGAGTCCGTGGTGACGGTCGCAACGCTCTCGTCGCTGATCGTCGAGGAGTAGGAGTAGAACTCGTCCGGAGTCGAGAGAGCCTCTGCCTTCTCTTGGAGGTTCTTCACAAGGTCGCCAAGCTGCCCAACGAGGTCGAGCTTGCGCTGCTCCGTGCCGCGGCGCGACTGAAGCGTGTTGATCGGGATGCGCTCGATGGAGACAAGCTGGGCGACAATCGCCTGGGTGTCGAGGCCGCTGCCGAGGCCTGAGAAGCTGATTCCGGAGCTGCTAACCATGGTGTCTGTTCGGTGCGGGTTTGGCGTAGGGAGGACGGCCCGGGGGCACGCGCGCTTACACGCTGTTTTCGACCGGTTTGCGTCTAGCCTGAGCTAGGAACCGGTGGGATCGGGAGATCCTCAATAGGAGCCTCCAAGGGATCGCAACTCCCTAGGCAGGGTCGGAAGGTTTTTCCGGCTTGGGTGCAAAAAGGACGATGTACGTCAGTGGCCGTTCTCGACTCCAAGCAAGGCCGAGAACGGCCGGAGGCCGTCAGGGAACCACCGCACCCACATGGCGCGGGGGTCCCCGTCGGATCAGCCGAGCAGTGACAGCGCGAGCTGCGGCTGCTGGTTCGCTTGCGCGAGGATCGAGGTGGCTGCCTGCTGCAGAATCGAATTCCGCGTCAGGTCGGCCGTCTCCATGGCGACGTCCACGTCGCGGATCCGGCTCTCTGCAGCGCTCGTGTTCTCGCGTACGTTAGCGAGGGAGCGGAGCGTGCTGCCGAGACGGTTCTGCTGGGCGCCGAGCGTACCGCGCGTCGTGTTGACAGAGTCGATGGCACTGTCGATCGTATCGAGCATGCTCTGGGCCGTCGTCGCCGTGGAGATGCCACTGCCGTCGGCGATGCCGAGCGTCGAAGTACTAGCGTCCGCTGCGGAGACGCTGATCGTGTCCGCCGTCGACGAGCCGATACCGACTTGGATCGCGATGTCGCTGTTCGTGCCGTCAAGGAGCTTGACGCCGTTGAACTCAGTCGTCTCTGAGATCCGGTCGATCTCGTCCACGAGCTGCTGGAACTCGTTGTCGAGTGTCTCGCGGTCGTCATCCGACAGCGTGCCGTTCGCGGACTGCATCGACAGCTCCCGCATCCGGCCCAGGAGGTCACTGACCTCGTTGAGTGCGCCCTCTGCGGTCTGCACCATGGAGATGCCGTCCTGGGCATTCCGCGAAGCAACGCCGAACGAGCGAATGTCAGAGCGCATGCGCTCGGAGATACCGAGACCAGCTGCGTCGTCGGCAGCGGTGGCGATTCGGAGGCCAGAGGAGAGGCGAGAGTAGTTACCGCCCAGGTTGGTGGTGGAGTTGGCGAGATTTCGCTGCGCGTTCATTGACGCAACGTTGGTGTTGACACGAAGTCCCATTCGAGAAGTTTCGGTTTCGGATATTAGTCGTAGTGCGAACGATTGGAAGTCGTCGCTCCTCGCTACCAAGGCGTTCCTCTAGGTTCGATCGATCCGCCACCGCCGTTCACGTACAGCAGCGTTGATCGGCCTAAAGAGACCGCGCGAGAAGAGTCAACTGGTCCCACCCAAGGCAGCAAATCCCGAGGCCTAGGTCTGGCCCGGGACCACCCTTCCGTTGTGCACGCGGAAGAGTGGGCCTTCGGTGGTGGTCTGGTTTAGCCGAGCAGCGACAGCGCGAGCTGCGGCTGCTGGTTGGCTTGGCTCAAGATGGCCGTCGATGCCTGCTGGAGGATTGAGTTCCTCGTCAGGTCAGCCGTCTCAAGAGCGACGTCCACGTCGCGGATACGGCTCTCGGCGGCACTCGTGTTCTCGCGCACGTTGGCGAGCGAGCGAAGCGTGCTGTCGAGGCGGTTCTGCTGGGCGCCCAGGGCGCCACGTGCAGAGTTGACCTCGTCGATGGCGGTGTCGATGCTCGACAGCATGCCGGTGGCGAGGGTGATCGTGCTGATCGCTCCGGAGACCTGGAGGACGCTCGAGGAGACGTCCGTCGGGGTCAGGGTGATGACATCGCTGGTACCACCGTCGATGCCCACCTGGATGGCGATCTCGGTGTTCATGCCGTTGAGCAGGTCCACGCCGTTGAAAGTCGTCGTCAGCGCGATGCGGTCGATCTCTTCAACCAGCTGCTGGAACTCCCCGTCAAGGGTCGCGCGGTCGTCGTCCGACAGCGTACCGTTCGCCGACTGCATGGAAAGCTCTCGCATGCGGCCGAGGATGTCGCTCACTTCGTTGAGGGACCCCTCAGCGGTCTGAACCAGCGAAATTCCGTCCTGGGCGTTGCGCGAAGCAACGGCGTAGGAGCGGATGTCCGAACGCATGCGCTCGGAGATGCCGAGGCCGGCAGCGTCGTCGGCTGCCACTGCGATCCGGAGACCGGAGGAAAGCCGCGAGTAGTTGCGAGCAAGTCCTTCGGAGGAGTTGAAGAGGTTGCGTTGCGCGTTCATTGACGCAACGTTGGTGTTGACGCGGAGTCCCATACGATTCGATTCGGTGCTTGGTTTGGTGCGAACGGTGCTTGGCGGCAGACGATCAATTACGTTCTGGGTAAGTGGCCTTGCCAGCCCATCCATGCGGTTCGCGCGCATAGCGACTGTTCAAGACTCACCGCAGGTCGTCTGCCGTTGGTTTCTTGCCCGTCAGGCTTCTCCGGGTGGTCGCGAAATGGGGGGGTCGCGGACGCTGGGGAGAACTCGTGTCTCCGTAGGCAGCGCTGCGCGCGCCTGGGGAGAAGACGGGTCGTTGAGTTGTGTAGAGCGGTGGAGGCTGGGTAACGGAGGACCGACCCAAAGGCCGGCCCCCCACTCAGCGAATCGGACTAGGAGCCCGCTTCTTTTCTCTCGTTGTCACGCCCGGGTTCGATCTGCATCGACCCGGGTTAGTCTTGGGTTAGAACCCGTGTGGCTACTTCAGGTGTCGGACGTTCGCCTTAGCCCTGAAGCAGCTGGAGCGCAATTTGTGGCTGAACATTGGCCTGCAGAAGAATCTGCGTCGCAGACTGCTGCATGATCGAGTTGCGCGTGAGGTCAGCCGTCTCTTCAGCGACGTCGACGTCTCGAATGCGACTCTCCGATGCGGAAAGATTCTCCCGCTGCACCTGGATGCTTCGCAGCGCGCTCTCCATCCGGTTCTGCTGGGCACCCAGAGCACCACGTGCGTCGTTGACCGTATCAATGGCGGCGTCAATGCTGCCTAGGGCGGCTTGGGCGTTCGAGATCGAGAGCACATCCGTCAGCGGAATGCCCAGCTCGGTCGTCGAGCTGCCCTCCAGCGTCACCGTGATCACGTCGTTGGACGGGCTGTTCTCAATCCCGACCTGAATGGGAATGCCGTTGGAGGCGGATCCATCCAAGAGGTTGATCCCGTTGAAGACGGTCGTGGTGGCAATCCGGTTGATCTCGTCCTTCAACTGGACGAACTCGGTGTCGAGCGTGGCGCGGTCGCTATTTGAGAGCGTGCCGTTCGCACTTTGCATGGAGAGCTCCCGCATGCGTCCGAGGATGCCGCTCACTTCGTTGAGCGAGCCCTCCGCGGTCTGTGCGAGGGAGACTCCATCCATCGCGTTGCGACCCGCGACGGCGTAGGAGCGGATCTGGCTGCGCATGCGCTCGGAGATCGCAAGGCCGGCGGCGTCGTCGGCTGCGACGGCGATCCTGAGGCCTGAGGCAAGGCGGGAGTAGTTCCCTTGGAGACGGTTCGTGGCCACCCCAAGGTTGCGCTGCGCGGTGAGCGAAGCGATGTTGGTATTGACGCGGAGTCCCATGGTTGGACGGTCGGTTAGAAGCTGGCGGTAAGTTCGATTGGCTGAGTTGCGTCCGAAGGCGACCACCAGACCTCTCGGCCCGGCGCCGGGCACTCCCGGACACATCTGAGTTCTCGGTACGCGATCAGGTCGCTCAAGTAGCCAATCCCCAAAACCTGTCCCAGGACGATCCGCGTCCCTCGCGCAGCGCCTCTCTGCGGGGGGACCCAGAAATCGTTTCCACTTCGCTGGGTCGACCGAGGTCAGGGTCCGTTTCGGCAAGCCCGTTTGGATTCCGGGTGGAATCTGCCTGTCGAAGGCGGGTTCGAGAGGATGTGTGCCGCTGGTGTGGAATAGTGGCCTACCGCTTCACTACAGTTCCGGGCGTGGCGCACATCCTTATCGCAGACGACGAGCCCGGAATTCGGGCTGGACTGGTCGCCATGTGCATGGCCAGCGGGCACCGGACGTCGGAGGCCGGCACCGGGGCCGAGACCGTCCGGACAGCGAAAGGGGACCAGCCCGACCTCGTGCTCCTGGATCTGCGGATGCCCGAGGGCGACGGCCTGGAGATCTTGCCGGAGCTCACCGCGCTGGAGGATGCCCCGGCCGTCGTCGTGCTGACGGGTCACGCCGACGTGGAAACGGCGGTCAAGGCCATGGCCCTCGGCGCCCTCAACGTGCTGGAGAAGCCCATCGACCCCCCGCGTCTCCGGGGCGTCCTGGAGCGCATCCTGGGTGCGAGGACCATCAAGGACGAGCGAGACCGTCTCCGGGAAGAGGTCGCGCATCTGCGCTCAGGCCCCATCGTCGGTCGTTCCTCCGCCCTTCATCGCGTGCTTGAGCACATTGGCCGGGTGGCCGCCGCTCCGCGCTCGACGGCGCTCATCACGGGCGAGTCTGGCGTAGGCAAGGAGCTCGTCGCCCGGGCGGTCCACGACCAAAGCGCACGCGCAGACGGACCGTTCATCGCCCTCAACTGCGCGGCCATCGCGGAG
>CALHGQ010000124.1 GCA_938030175.1 uncultured bacterium
CACCGAACGCGCCGACTAGATAGACGGGTTTGTTCACGCGCAGCGCCAACAGTGCTTCCTCCAGCACACCCGGATAGCGAGAGTGGTACCCCCACATCTTACCTCCGAGGATCACCCGTGCCGACATCTGGTCGTTCATCCGCTCCCGCATCGCGGTCATCCCTCGAGCCCAGGCAAACCGGCGCTCTGCCGTGGTTGGAGGGAAGAACTCTCCCTCGGCTGCATCGAGTGCGCTCAGATCCACTGCCAGCGGATCCGGCACAGGTACAGGTTCGAAGTCGGTCCCGCGGGGATACTCCTGCGCCCTTTCTTTCGCGCTCTTGGTCAAGTGAATCGGCCAACCGATGTAGTTCATGACGCGTGCCTCCTTCGAGTCACCCGCGACGTGGCCGCGCATCAGCCCCAAGAGGATCTCCGTGAAGTTGTACGTTCCCCCAGTCAGCTCAGGCGCGCCAAGCATCCCGCCGTAACCGATACGGCAGCCCGAGCGCAGGAGGAGTAGATTCAAGTCGTAGGCAAGTAGAGATAGATGCTCCGGGCTTCCGCCGTACTTGGCGGCGTCTTGCGCAGAAGACATCGAGATTCCGATCCACTCTGACTTCTGGTTCTTGCACAGCCGCTCCAGGGGCGTCTCCATCGGGAAGTTCTTGCCGAGGCTTCGCTCCAACTCCGCCAGCTCCTCCCGATCCAGCGGCGGATCCGGATAGAGGATGCTCTTGCAGCCGTCCAAGTGCAGCACGGTCAATAGCTCCGGTGAGACCCCGAGCGCCGTGTCCCCCTCAACAGCGCGAGACGTATTCACCGCCACGTGGTGCTTGTGGGTGAGCGCTTCTTTGATCGCCTGGACGACCACGTGCTGGGCTCTGTCGTCGCTCCACCGAATCTTCCTCGCGTTGCCCAGGTAGGGGAAAGAGCGAGATTCCTCATCGAGTACATCGTCCACGACGACCAACGGGACACCTGCACGCTTGGTCTCTAGCACTTCCCGACGACACCAGTCGCGGCTGGCGAATGAAGGAGTGACAACCGCGACCACCACGGATGAACCACGGATTCCGTTGATGATCTTTTCGCTGAAGTTCGCACCTGGGTCGATCTTCTTGGCGTCGTACCAAGCGTCAACGGGGCCAGCGCTCAGGAAGTTGCGGATGGTATCGACCGAACCGGTCCCGAGGTCTCCTTTCGCATGGCTCAGAAAGACCTCAATAGGCGCAACCTTGATCTGGTCCGGTTCCGCACCGTCGCCGCTCAGAAGGCGCAGAGCCGCGACGCAGCTAAAGAACAGCAGCTCGTGGCGACGCTCTGCGAACTCTACGTCGTCCTCGCTGTGAAACCGGTCAAGACGGACGAACGAGGTTTCCCCAAGCTTGTCGGGGTCCAGATCGAACGCGCGCTCATCCAACGCGACCGGCAGAACGGCGTGCGGGCCGTCGGCGCTGGGGTTGCGTTCGAGCTGATCCACCAACCAGCCCGCCCAACGGTCAACCCGTTCCTGCTGCCCCCCCGCACGCGCCGCCATGTAGCCGTCCACCAACACGATCGAAAGCACATGGTCAGCACCGTCAAGATTTACCTCGAGTGGATGCCCATCCTCGGACGCGTGATAGCTCACAGGAATCCTCGACGCCGTGCGCTCAGGCGTGCCCATCAACTCCTTGAAGAGGAAGCGGGCAAGGCTCGACGCAAGCTTCGACTCGGGATCGTAGTAGACGGCGATGTGGAGTGGGATCATGCTACGCGGTGGGTGAGCCTGCGAACGGTTGAGATTTGGCGTGAAGGCGAGTTCTAGCGGACGGCGTTTTCGCCTACCTATGGAAACTGGCGGATGATCTTCTAGAGAGCAGCGTCCAGGGTTTTAGCAGAGGACGCGAATGCGTGCTCGATTCCCTTCTCATCGGGCTCCCTTGTCGGGGATACGAACTCTCGAAGGCAGGCGCAGATTTGCATGAAGAGGGCGGCAGCATCATGACCTCGGCCACCTCACTCGGAAACGGCTCTGGCTGTCGCTTGGCTTCCAGGTCGATCGTTTCGTGCTGAGTTCCCAAGAGCTCCCGCAGCAAGGATCGATATGTTGGCGCGGCGGAGGGAGGTCGTGATCAAGGCTCAACGGGAAGAGGACTTCAGCGCGAAGTCCGCGTAGTCGATCGGCAAGCCGACTGAGTTCGGTGAGCGCGTCCTCGATGTGAGTATTGGGTCCTTCATGGCACTTGGATCGCAGCCGCCCCTAGGTGGAGAGGGAGTGCAGGCACCGGCTAAACGTAGGCGCACCCTGTCGTCCGCCAACCAATTCGCAGATCCTCGGTCAAGCCCCGCGCCGAGAGCCCAAATTGCGCCATCGAGCAAGCCGTGAGGCGTCAGTGGGCAGAGCGCTCAGCCCCTGGCTAGCCTCGACAGGATGAGCATGCCGTGCCCACCTGGATCGTTGATGACGAAAGCCAAGCGAACTCCGTGGTACTCGCCGGTGGCTCCACGGAGACGTCCATGGGCACGACGTTCACCACGGAAGTGGAAGTCCTCACACCCTACGAGCTGCCCCCCAACACATTTTTGC
>CALHGQ010000125.1 GCA_938030175.1 uncultured bacterium
AGCAGTTGGGCTGGCCGGTCGGGCATGGAACGCCGGGGTTTCCCGTCAGCAAGAAGCCGGCGCCTGGCGTAGTTGCGCCGGTGTAGAGGAAGCTCCATCCGAACGAATCTTCGTTGGGAGAGTCATCCCAGACTCCGTCGCCGTCGGCCTTCAAGCAGAACTCGCGTCCATTCGTCAGGTCGATGTCGATCGTCCAGCAACCGCCCGCGGCGGGGAGGCCCGTCAGTTCGACCGACTGGTCCGGCGTGGCTACGGATGTGCAAGGGCTGTAGTTCTCGTAGAAGCCGATGGTCCAAGCGCCGGTTCCCGGCGCTGCGAAGTCGCAGTAGCCGATCGAGAAGCCGTTGATGGTGTAGTTGTTTCGATCGGGCGTTCCAGAGAAGATGTCACCGTTCGAGGTCCCTGGCAGTCCCCCTTCGTCGAAGTGGAGCGCCCTGGGGCTGCCGTTCGGGGATTCACAGTTGTAGAAGTATCCCGACCACGCTGTGTTGCTATAGACAACGTCAGGACCGAAGGCCGCACTGTTGCCGAGCGTGCGGGTCCAGGTGCCGGTGCTGAGGTGGTAGGTGCCCGCGTGGCGAGCGGCGGTGGGAGCTCGCTCGGGGGTGAGGTTCAGGAGCTTGGACCCGTCTGGGGCGAGCGGGGCGGCCTGCACGAGTGCGAGCGAGGCGATGGCGAGGAGCGGCATGGGAAATGTGGTGGGAAGGGGTGTATTTCTGGAAACCTAGGGGCTCACCTTGGCTATTAACTCGGCTTTGTGCAAGCTGCCATCCCGCAGAAACCTTCCCGTCTCGGAATCGGAACCTTCCCCCAATACCCCTCCCTCGGTGTGACGCTGACCGCTTCGATGGCTCCCTTAGGGTCGGCATATTTGCAGATTTCTTCTGAATCCACCGTCGCTGTCTTTGCGCCGTCTCGCTTCGTCCGTGGAGAGCGGTAGGTTTCAACCGCGCCTCCCCCAGCCCCCCCCTTCCCCCCGCATGACCAAGATGTCTCCTGAGCCTCCACAGCGTTCCTTCCAGGACGCACTCTCCGCTGCCCAAGCAGGAGATCAGGAAGCGATCAACGACCTCTTCACTTGGTTCTACCCGCGCGTTCGTCAGATCGTGCACAAGAGTCTCGCGACGGATTTGCGCCAGGGACGAGGGTGGTTGGCCGCCCGATTCAGCACCGGCGACGTCGTCCAAGAGGTCTTCTGGAGTGTCCTTGGCAACCTCAAGTCCTTTGGTGGCGACACCGAGCACGCCTTTGTGGGTTACCTCTCCATGGTGGTGCGAAACCGGATCATCGATGCGGTGCGGCACCACCAAGCCGAGATGCGGGATGGGCGCCGCGGTGCCCCCGAGCTGCATGAGTCACAGCACTCATCGCCCGTGGCTACGCCGTTAGATGAAGCGCTCCTCACAGAGGACGCCGAGCGCTACCAAGAGGCGCTGCAAGGGTTTCCGGAGCGCGAGCAGCTCCTTCTGCGTGCGCGTTTCGAAGAGTCCGCGACCTTCGAAGAGCTGGCTGAACAGCTTGGCTACTCCCATGAGGCATCGGCGCGGCGCGCATTCTACGGGGCGATGGCGAAGCTGACGGTCTCGCTGAAGCGCGGTGCCCGCGGGGGCGATCAATGAGCTCGGACACTCCGCCGCAGCACACCGGCAGTGCAGGTGAAGGCTCCGGCGACACCACCGGCTACGGCATAGGTTCCACCGGCAGCGACCCGCTGTCGCGGCTCCTCGCCAAGTGCCTGGAACAGCGCGACCGAGGCGTGGTGGACATCCCCTTCGAGGAGATCTGCCGGGACCACCCGGAGCTGATCGACGAAGTCCGCGCGAGTGTGAATTTCGCTGCCAAGCTGCCCGGACTCCAGGCCGTTGGCGCGACGGGCGACCCGCTTCTGCACTCGATGCTCGCGGACCGGTATCGCATCGACAATCGCCTCGGATCCGGTGCCATGGGCGTGGTCTACGCCGCGACCGACCTCGATCTCGGCCGGCGAGTCGCCATCAAGGTCGTCCACACGCGGTTCCTGGAGGCCAGCCAAGCGATGACGCGCTTCGACCGTGAAGCCGCCGCCCTCGCCGCCATTTCCCACGACTCAGTCGTCACGATTCACGACCGCGGCGTCACCGAGGAAGGCGCGCCCTTTCTTGTGATGGAGTTGATCGACGGCATCCCATGTTCAGAGGTCCTCCAGCTGGCCGAGCGGCACAAGTCCGCCGACTCGACCGAATGGCTGAGGGAGGAGTGCGGGGTCGAGGAGGTCAAGGAGGCCAGCCTCGTGCGCCAGATGGTGCGCTGGGGTGCAAGCCTCGCGAGCGGCCTCGAGGCCGCCCACGCAGCGGGCGTCTACCACCGCGACGTGAAGCCGTCGAACATCATGATCCGCCGCGACGGCCGCGCTGTCCTCCTGGACTTCGGCATCGCTTCGATGGAGAGCGACGAAACGCTGACGCGCGCGGACTCGGCCGTGGGCACCCCCGCCTACATGGCCCCCGAAACCCTGCTCGGCGGCAAGGATCGAGCGCGCCCCTCACTCGATGTCTACGGCCTCGCCGCGACGCTCTACCACCTGCTCACCCTCGAAGCGCCCTACCGCGGCTCGGCAGCAGAGATCCTGACGGCCCTCGCCACCCGCGAACCGCTGCGCGCCGAGAAGGTTCGCCCCGGCCTCCCGCGCGACGCCCAGGCGATCCTCGACCACGGCATGGCCCGCTCTCCGGGCCAGCGCTACGAGTCCCCCGGCGCAATGGAGAAAGACCTGCGCGCCCTCCTGGCCTTCCAGCCAGTGAGCGTGAACCCAACAACGCGCGCCACGCGAGCCTTCCGCCGCCTGCGCCGCTCGAAGCTAGCGATGGGGGCCATTCTCGCGACGCTTCTTTTCGGCGTCTTCCTGGCTGTGGAAGAAGTCAGCGCGATCCGCGCCGCTAAGCGAAAGCGGGTGCACGACGAGGTGTACTTGCATGTTCCTGCCAACACCGGGCTCGTGAATCATGCGAATCGTGTGATTGCAGACGCCGAGCTAAGGGACGAGGTCGGGGACGTATTCGACCGCCTAGTCGCTTCAGGGCATCAAGAGGTCGTCGCGCGGACCCTGCGAGCCTCCTTCCGTCTTGACCATAGTGATGCGGCTGGCGCCAAGGAAGACACTCGCGCAATGGCGTCGATCCTTGGAACGACGTACGCCGTCGAGTTGGCGAACCGCTACGGGGAGCTCTCTGACTCAAGTAGGAGCGCACTGGATCTCAATCTCAAGGAATTGCCTACCCCCGAGGCTCCTCTAGACCATTTT
The DNA here is from genome assembly GCA_938030175.1 of uncultured bacterium. GTDB lineage: Bacteria > Planctomycetota > UBA1135 > UBA1135 > Saltatorellus. Next base: position 3,281 of record CALHGQ010000125.1, read on the forward strand.
CTCGCTGGCTATCACGCGATCAGAACGAACAGGATCCTTGAGAGCGTAGACCTCCTGCAGCAGCCAGGCCTCGATGCTTATCGCTACGTTCGAGAGCTCAGAGCGCTGCTCACAACACTCTCCTACCGAAAGCTCGTCGCGGCTGATGACGGCCACGAGCTTACGCGGCAGGCGTCGCAGCTGATGGAACTGGTGACGGAGATCGAAGTCGAATTCGGATCCGCGTCGGCCATGTCGAATCACCTTGCTGGTGTGTCTTGGTGGCATCAGCGACGGTACGAGACCTGCATCGAGCGGGGTGCCCAGTGCTTCGAGCTAGCGCCTTCGTCGCACGTCGCATTTAGCAACGTCGCCGACGCTGCTCGAATGGTTGGTGCTTACGATCTTGCGCTAACCTACGTCGGCTATGCTCAGCGTGTGGTCCCCGGCTACCTCCAGCTAGACAAGATCGAGTCAGAGATCGAAGTAGAGCTCGGCAACTTCGATAGAGCCCGTGAGATTCTCTCGTCGGCCGCCTTCCGAGAACCACGCGATGCAGATCCCGCCTATCTGTTTGCTTTGGCCCGCGCGGAGTTGGCTGAAGCCCAGCAACTCTTCGCTTCGGACCCAGACGGATCCAAGGCCGCCGGTCGACGTGCTCAGGCCGCTCTGGAATCCATCGAGGCAGGAAGTGGGGCAAGAGACGAGCTTCTTCTCTACGCGAGAGCGTACGTGTCGGGATCGAGCGAAGCGGTTCTTCATGAGCTTCTTGCAGAGCTAGCAACCCGACCGCTTTCGAAGACTCGCCTACGGAGCCTGCACACCGTTTGGCCGCACGACTCACCTGATCCAACCATGAGCCTTCTCGGCTCATGGGTCACCGGATTGCTCTACGAGCTAGATCGTCAAGCAATCAACCTCACGCTAACTCTCTCTAGCAGCCATGAAGACTAAAAGTATTCAGAATGCGCCAGTGTTCGCACTCGCGCTTTTTACAACCATCGGAACAACGAATGCCACTCAGCTATTGCAGCCGAGAGGTATCGCGGCAGCAGCCCCTTTGGGCATTATTGTTGAGGGCATCGGTTCAGCCGAGTCCGGAAGAATCCGCCTCAAGCCTCAAGGGGACCAGACCGCGCTGCCGAACGTTTGGTCCGACCCCGGCGTGACCCCGGATATTCCAGAGTACTCGCACGAAGGCGTCGGGACGGACGGGCTGTTCGAGCGATACGCCACGATCGAAATCGATGCACACTCAACCGGAAACGGATTCGGGCCTCGAACGAAGGTGAACAAGGCCGGTCGTGCCAACCTCAACGGAATCCCTTGGCTTGGCATGTCGGTTGTGGTTGCCCCCGGTCAAAACGGGGCGCCAGGCTCACTGATCAGGGACGCGTACGACAATCTCGGATCGGCATCGGGGGAAGTCGTGACGTGGTACTTCGGTGGCAACACGACTGTCGATCCCCTCTACATTGGAGCGACGCGCCTCGAGGTCGGCCGCGACGACATTCGCCTCAGCTCTGTTGAAGAGGAGGCCATCACTGGACTCGACTACGGCCTCGGGCTGTTGACCTACAGTGACGTCCCCTTCGATGACATCTTCCTTCACACAGAGAATAAGTACTACTTCTCGGTCTCGAAGGAATGGGCTCTCCTCAATCAGGGGCTGACCAACTTCGCAACTCGCAACGACAATGGGGCGATGGTGCCCAGCAAGCCCCATGGCGCGGATATCTATGAGATGACCTGGGACGTGAGCAGTCACACTTGGAGCGATCCAGTGGTCTATGTCTCCGTGGAGGAACTCAATCTCGGCGAAAGGGAAACCAGCGCTTACATTGATGTCGACGCCGTCGACGTCAACGCACGTGACAAGGTCATTATCTTTTCGCCCAAGGGGGCGAACGACAGCGGCATCTTCGTTCCCGGGAGCGAATACAGCCAGCTCATGATCTGTCAGCTTGAGAACCCCAACGCTAACTCGGGCTTCACCCATGATTCCCCGCCTCACGCGTTTAAACTCCAGGGTGGTCAAAAGCACGTGACGCAGAAGCTTGGGGTTCATGGCGCTGGCTCAAACGGTGATGGCGAGGTGAGTTCTGCCTGCACCCTCGACCCCCATGTTGTGGCCGATCCAGTCCTTGGCAACCCCTACCCCCCCGCGGCCCCTGGCGAAGTTGCGAACATCTCCCTGAGTGTCGTTCGCGGAAACTTTGCGGGAGGACCGAACGATCAGGTGATACTTCTGGCGAGCGGCTGGGACACCATCCCGGCGAGCTTCTCCCCAATGGTCGAGTTCTACTACAAGAATCCCACCGATCCGGTTTATTCCGGCTGGCGGCCGCTTGGGGGTGTGCACTACGGCGGAGCTGGCGCGTCCGCGTCGATCACTCGTCCTGCCCCGAACTGGGTGTCAGGTGACGGCCCCGTCACGTTCCACTTCAAGGCAGAACTGAACTACGATCCCGGGTCGGGCGGCGTCAGTGTGGGCTACCGGACTCCGGACGTGCAGGTCTTGATGTACCACGCCCCGTAATCATGGGTCGCTAGGCAAGCTCTCCGCTTCATCTGCCCGCCGTCACGAGTGCTCTCGTGGCGGCGGGGTTTGCTTTTGTCTAAGCTTCCGCGCGACATGCATCTCTTCACTGATCCCGCGATTGAGGAGCGGTTTGGTTCGTTTCCGTCGACGCAGCGGGCGCTGCTGCTGCGGCTTCGGGAGTTGATCTTGGCGACGGCTTCTGGCTCCGAGCTTCCTTGCGGGGTGGACGAGACGCTGAAGTGGGGGGAGCCTAGTTACGCTCCGGTGAAAGCGCGGGTGGGAAGTGCTGTGCGGCTGGGGAGCTTCGATGGCGAGCGGGTGGCGATGTACTTCAACTGCCAGACCTCCCTCGTTGAGCAGATTCGGAGCGTGTATGGCGATGCGCTTCAGTACTCGAAGTCGCGGGCGGTGCTCTTTGCGGTGGCGGAGCCGCTACAGGCGGAGACGGTCGTGGCTTGCGCGCGGATGGCCTTTCGGTACCACTTGGATCGACTGGGCGCGTCGTCGTAGCCAGAAATGGATGCGCGCTCGACATTGGGCGAAAGTAATGTCGACTCATCTCGGTGTGATGTTGATCGCATGTCTCGACGCACTGAGTCGCGGTTGTGTTTCTGAGGTGTGCACTTCATTGTTCTGAGGTCCGAGGAAGCGTGGTGGTGTGAACAATGCGTCACGTCGGGAACGCTGCGTAGCGCGCTGACTAAGCTGCGCTTCATGGGTGGATTCCAGATGTGGTGATACTCAGGGCTCGGGCCTGTCGTATCAGCGGGAGCGCTTACGCGCACGCACTGGTCGACACGGTCTCCCTCCACATCAATGTCCCCCGACAACACCGTGATGAACCATTCAACCCCCAGCCGTTTCCTTGCCGCAGTTCTTGTGGCTGGATTGACCACATCCATCTCCCTTGCCACGCCCCAAGCCGAGCGCGTGGTCTTCGTGCGCGGCGCGCCCGGCACCGGTGGATTCCTAGAGGGCGGCTCCGACGAGCAGCTCTCGGACATCAACAACTTCAGCACGTCCGGCGGCAACCACGGCTTCGGCCAGCTCATGCAGACCCTCACCGATGACGGCTTTGCCGTCGAGCAGGTGATCGAGAACACGAGCGGCTCGCCCGTCGACTTTGGCGCGCTGGACCTCTCGACGGTGAGCGTCCTGGTGCTTGGCTCCAACAACCAGACCTATTCGCCCGCAGACGTTCGCGCCGTGACAGACTTTGTCTTTGGCGGGGGAGGGCTCCTCGTGATCAGTGACGCCAACTGGGGGTCCGACTGGGACAAGGCGCCGAGCTCGGACCAGGCCTTCCTCGACACCTACGGCCTGATCATGAATCAGGACACGTCGACCTACGTCTCGCGCGCTTCTGATGGGGACCATCTGGCGCCCGTCGACCCGATCCTTTCGGGACGGAACCTCGCCCTGGACGGGAGCGACGACGTGCTCGCGTTCGATGGCGAGGGAGTCTCGCCGTTGACCGTGGGTCCCACGCCTCCCGGCGTGTACGTACAGATCCTGGCGCGCGCCGAGAACAACATCCACCTGAACGACGCGCAGGGTTCCGGATCCTTTCGACCGGCGGGCCCGAGCGACGGGTGCCTGGTCGTGGCCTATCACGGCGCCGGAGCGGTTGTCGGCCACTTCGACCGCAACACGTTCTTCAACACGAACGGTGCGGGCACCAACATCACGCGCTTCGACAACACCCAGTACGCGCTCAACATCTTCCGCTTCCTTAGCGGCAACGCGCCGCAGCCCTACGGCGCCCCCAAGGTCAACAGCCAGGGGGGCGAAGCGCGAATCGTTGCCAGCCAAATGGAGACCGAGATTCTGCTTTCGAGCTACGGTGCCCTTCCGGAAGTGCCCACGCTCTTCGTAGCAGGGTCCGAGCGCGACACGATGCCCTTCAACGGCGGCCAGCTGCTCGTCGGCGGCAACACCTTCCGCCTCGGACTTGGGTTCACGGACGCCAACGGTATCTGGAACGACCGTATCGACATTCCGCCTAGCACTGTGGGCTTCTCACTGACGTTCCAGCAGCTATATCGAGACACCGGCGATAGCACGGGCTACGGACTCTCGAGCGCCGTCGAGACCCTGCACGTTCCTTAGCCAACGGGGGAGGCGGGCGTGTAGGCTTTCGTTGGATCGAAAGCCACCATGATGCACGCCCCTCACCTTCGTCTGTCCCTACTCGCCGCGGCCCTCCTCCTTGTGGCGCCGCGGCCTGCGAACGCGCAGTCCATCGTCGAGAGCGCTGAGGAGTCCAGCACCCCGAAGGACGAAGGCGCCGAGCCCGTTGGGTTCGATGAGCTGAAGGCGCTCGGCGCCAAGGGGTCGCGGTACCTCACGCCCCGGTTCGTTCCGGAGGATGGACTCGCCCCCGAGCCGGACCTCGGGACCTTCCGGGCCGAGATCCGACCGATCCTTGAGCGAGCTTGCTTCCCGTGCCACGGGCCCGAGAAGGAGAAGGGAGGCGTGCGTCTCGACGAGATGGACCCCGACCTCGTGCACGGCGAGGACGTGGACTGGTGGCTCGACGTCCAGTCCGTCCTCAGCAACGGCGAGATGCCGCCCGAAGGGAAGGGGGAGCTCACGACCGACGAGCGCGGTAGGGTCATCGAATGGCTTTCCACCGAGGTGCAGACCGCCTCGTTTGCCCGGAAGAGCGAAGGCCATCACTCGTCGTTCCGGCGCATGACGCGGTACGAGTACGAGTACGCGCTCCAGGACCTCCTCGGCCTTCCGTTCAGCTTCGCGGACGACCTGCCCCCGGACCCGAGCTCCGAGGACGGCTTCCAGAACAGCTCGGAGATCCTGCACCTGACTCCGATGCAGCTTCGCGCCTACTTCGAGTCGAACCGCAAGGCGCTCGAAGCGGCCACCGTACGCGGCGAGATGCCCGCGCCATGGTACTGGGACGTCTCCATGGAGGACGCGGCGGGGCGCGCTTGGCAAAAGCAGAACGCCCAGGTAGCGAGCCTCCGCGAGAAGCACGGTGCGGAACCGTCGAGGCTTGAGGAAGAGCTGAACAAGCTCCGCAAGCGCAACGCGCAGCGGCCCGGTGGGGCGCACTTCGAGAGCCTCGTCACGGGCAGGCTGGCCAAGCAGTCGTGGTGGTACACGGCCGCGAAGTTCGCCTGGGCCCCCTCCGCGGAGCGCCCGGAAACCCTGGAGCTGCTGGCGGCGGAAGAGGAAGCGAGCTTTGACGGAGTCGCCATCATTCCGCGCGGGCAAGGGCTAGTGGTTGAGCTCGGCGAGAAGCTACCGGAAGACGGCACGCTTCGGGTCAGGGTCCTAGCCTCGCGTGCCCATGGGGATACCGGGCCCGCGCCGAGCCTTCAGCTGCACTTCGGCTGGCAGGCCAGCAACGACTCTCGCGCGAGCGTGCGCGCCAGCGAGCTGGATCTTCTCGTGGAAGCCGCGCCGGGCGCGCCGGACGTCTATGAGTTCCAACTGCCCATCCCCGAGCTGAACCCGCGCAACTGGGTGCGCAAGACCGGCGAGATGGGGGGGATCCCCAGCCCCTCGGAGTACGTCAAGCTCGTCAACGCGTCGCGCTCTGGCGGGCCGATCCGCGTTCACCACGTCGAGGTCGCGGCGCCGATCTTCGATGAGTGGCCGACGGCTTCGCACCGGAGTGTCTTCCCCGAGAGCGCCGACGGGCTGGCGGACGGCGCCTACGCGAAAGAAGTCCTCGGGGCGTTCTTGCCCCGCGCCTGGCGGCGCGCGCCCACGTCCGCAGAGATCGACAAGAAGGTGAAGCTCTTCGAGGCGCTGCTGGCGGAGTCCGGCGATGTCCAAGGGGCTCTCGTCGAAGTGCTGGCTTCTGCGCTCACGTCGCCGCAGTTCCTCTACGTCGGCCTCCCAGCCGATGACGAGGCTCCCGATACGTCGCTCGCGACGCGACTCTCCATGTTCCTCTGGTGCAGCACGCCGGACGAGGAGCTGCTGCGTCTCAGCGCTAGCGGGGAACTCGCGGACCCGGACGTCTTGACCGGCCAAGTGGAGCGCATGCTGGCCGACGAGCGCTCGGGCCGCTTCGCCAAGCACTTCGTGCGCCAGTGGCTTGGTATGTCGCTCCTCGACTACCTGCAGATCGACAAGAAGGCCTACCCGGATTTCGACCGCGCGCTGAAGGAATCCATGGAGGAGGAGCCCATCGCGTTCTTCCACGAGATCCTGCGCGACGACCTTAGTGTCCTCGAGTTTCTGCACTCGGACTTCACCGTGGCCGACGAGCGCTTGGCTGAGCACTACGGTCTTGAAGGCGTCATCGGCAACCACTTCCGTCGCGTGCCTGTGGGGGACCAGCCCGCGCGCGGTGGCCTGCTCGCCCAGGCGGGACTCCTTGCGATGAACTCGGACGGCACGGACTCCCATCCGCTCAAGCGCGGGGTCTGGATGCTCGAGCGCATCCTCAACGACCCTCCTCCGCCGCCGCCGCCGGCCGTACCAGAGATCGACCTGGCCGACCCCGAGATCGCAAAGATGACGCTCAAGGAGCGGATCGAAGATCACCGCAACGATCCCGCGTGCATCTCTTGTCACGCCAAGATCGACCCGTGGGGTCTCGCGTTTGAGAACTTCGATGCGCTCGGTAGCTGGCGCACCGAGGTGCAGGGCAAGCCCGTCGATTCGGAGAGCACGCTCTTCAACGGTCAGGAACTCGACGGCATGGACGGTCTCAAGCGGTTCCTCATCGAGAACCGCCAGGATCAGTTCGTTCGCGCTCTGGTACACAAGATGGCGGCGTTCGCCCTGGGGCGGCCGCTTTCCTTCGAAGATCGGGCAGCCATCGACGGGATCACGGCCGAGGTTCGAAAGCGTGGCGATGGACTAGCTACGATGGTGACGCTGATCGCGACCAGCGAGCTCCTCCATCCGAAGTAGCGCCGCCCCCGCTCCCTTCCGTCAGTCAGTCCCATCACGACGCTTACCGATGACCCGAAACCACATCCAGCTCGCCAGCCTCGACCGGCGCAGGTTCCTGCGTGGATCCGCCGTGGCCCTGGCGCTCCCGTGGTTCGAATCGGTCGCGAGCGCCGCCCCTCGATTGGGCGCGGGTTCGCCGTCCTCGACCGACAAGCCGGCCAAGCGCAAGCGCTTTGCCACGGTGTACTTTCCCGACGGCGTCCCGATGCCGCTCGCCGAAGATCCCGCCTACGGGGACTGGTCTTGGTTTCCCCACGGCGGAAGGAAGGACTTCAAGCTCACCAAGTGCCTGACGCCCCTGGAGTCCCTCCGCCAGGAGATGACCATTGTGTCGGGCATGTCCCATCCGACGGTGCGCGCCGTTCACGGCCACTCGAACGCGGACCAGTTCCTGACCGGCGGACTCACGGGCGGGACCGGCGAGTACCAGAACTCGATCTCCCTCGACCAGAGCTTCGCGGCAGCGGTCGGCGACCAAACGAGGCACTCCTCCCTCGTGATGTCCACGGACGGCGGCACCGGCACGCCCCGCGGCGCGCATACGCTGTCGTTTGACCGGAACGGCCGGGCCATCCCGGCCCAGCACCGGCCCAAGAAGATCTTCGACTCGCTGTTTGTCACGAGCAGCCGTCAAGCGGCCGGGCGCCTCGCCATTAGCCAGAGCGCCCTCGACGAGCTCCTCGACGACGCGAAGTCCCTACGCCGCACGCTCCCGGCGGGGGACCAAGAGGCCCTCGACGAGTACCTGGACGCCGTGCGTGAGACGGAGCTCAAAGTCGAGAAGGCCAAGCGCTGGCGCGACATCCCGCTGCCGACGGTCAAGGCGGACCACATGCGCCTCGATGCGACGCCGGACGATCCCCAGAACTACCTGGAGGCGATGTTCGAGCTGATCTACCTGGCGTTCCGCACGGACTCAACGCGGACCGCGACCTACCAGATCGGACGCGAGAACGGCATCGGGCACAGCGATCACCTCGCCCGCTCGATCGGCTTCCCCTTGGCCCACGAGCTCTCCCACGAAACGAAGAACCCTGGCGGCTGGAAGAACTTCGGCCTCTACAGCGCGTTCTTGGCCGAGCACTTCGGTCGTTTGGTCACCAGGCTCAAGGAAACCCCCGAGCCCGGTGGCGAGGGCAACATGCTCGACCACACCCTGCTCCTCTTCGGCTCGGCCTCCAGCGCATTCCACCTTTCGCGCAACTACCCGCTGGTGCTCGCCGGCGGGAAGAGCATGGGATTCCAGCACGGTCAGTACCTGAACTTTGCGGGCGGCGACATGTTCGGTGGCCCCTGGAGCGGTGGCAAGGAACCGTGGCAGCAGGAGTTCACGGAGGAGGACCGCCCTCTCGGCGAACTCTACCTCACCTTGCTCCACCGCCTCGGCGTGGACGCGAAGAGCTTCGCGGGCTGCACCCAGGGCGTCGCGGAGATCTGATCGAGCCTCTGCCTTATTGACGAGCAGCACGTTCCTGTCACGGACGTGTCACGGGGCGAGAGCGGCGCTTCGCGGCGGTGGAGGCCCATGGTAGCTTTCGGTCACGGGCCCACGGGCAGTCGCCGGGCCCCCGAGACCGCCAACGGACCCACCGCGATGCCGACGATCGACACACATCTCTTCTCCATCGAGGCACCCGAGATCTTCGAGAAGGCCCTGTGGATGGGCCAGCTGATCCGGATGGAGCGCATGGATCGCGCAGAGGATGAGGACTCCTTCGCGGAGGTCAACTTCTTCGTGGGCCATGTGGCCGAAGAGGGGATCGACTTCGCGGATGGCAGCCCGAGCGAGCCCGTGCTGAAGGCGCTCTGGGCGCAGTACCTAGATACGGAGGAGCGACTGGCGCCGGTCGCGAAGGACGCGATCATCGACGATCAGCGAACGCCCCGCTCGCGGCTCGTCCTCGTCAAGCTAGCAGCGACGAGCTTTCGCCCTGAGGTCGGGCAGCTCGTTTGGCTCTACCTTCCCGAAGGCAAGGACGGCTGGGTGTTCGCGCGCTTCACGCTTGAGTTCGACTGGAGGCAGCGCGAGCAGTACGAGGCGCTGGGTCGCGCCATGGTCAGCAGTGTCCGGTGGAAAGAGGACATCGTCTCCGCGGCGGGGATCGAGGCGCAGGCGAAGGGCGTATGGTCCATCTTCGACGAGATGGATCTCGCGCGGCGCGATGCCATCGCCCTGCGCTACCGAGAGGTGCTGGGCCAGGTCACGCGCGCGCCGATGGAAGGGGCCAAGGAAGAGCCCAAGACGCTAGACCTCCGCGGAATGACCGCTGACGAGATCACCGTCGAGGCGTTCGATGCCGCCCTAGTGAGAGGCGAGTACGACTCGCGCACCGTCATGCTACAGACGGCGTTCCTACCCGACCCCATTGAGTTCACGTGCGCCAGTGACGATCAGAACCCCGACAGTCATCAGTTCGGCGAAGCGACGGTCGCCATCATCCGCGCGCTGCAGTCGCTGAGCGCTAGCGACCACGGTCGCGCTGGGGAGCTCATGTGGCAGCACTGCAAGATCTGCTTCGATGCCACTGACTACGGCGCACCCGAGTCCCAGAGCAACGAAGACTACTTCGACATCCACGGCCCGGAGCAGGCGTTTGCCAAGGCAGGAAAGGCGACGATCTACGTCCACGATTCGTTCCCCTGCGGCTCACACGACCTCTTCAGCCTCGACTTCTATCCCCCTTGGGAGGATGAGCACGGCTGCAGTCTTGTGATTCGGGAGGGCCAGCTCGTGGGGGGCTCTGATCCAGGCGGCTGGCTCGGTGAGTTCTTGCCGAAGGATCCGGGCGAAGCGGAGTCCTGAAGAACCGGGCGTCAGCACGGATCCGGCACCCATGGCTCCGTCGCTGAACGCTAAGGACAGAACGAGACGCTCAAGCCACCGCTGAGGTTGGAGCCTGGACCCATGGGGCCGACGTCGCGGTACCAGAGCTGGAACACGACGCTGTCGCCCACGAGGGGGGCGTAGCTCTTGAGTGCGGGCAGCGTCGTGTCGAAGTCAAGGCGAGCGATCCCGCTGGGGCCAGACTGGACCGCCGGGGCGATGCGCGCGATGCCTGCGCCGATACAGAGCAGGCCGTCGCCGACGGGGGTCGCGGCTCCCTCGCGCCCCATGAGGAAGAGCGCGAATGAGTTCGCGGGGAGCTCCGTGACCTCAAGGGCCAGGTCGCCGGCGGAGAGGCTCGTCGATCCCGAATGGGTCATCGGGGCCCCCGTGGACGAGACCGAGTTCGCGAGCGGGGGACAGACGGGCGTTGCCGCCCCGCAAAGCCCGACAGCGGCCGCGACCTCTTGCAGGAACGACGACAGCGGTGCGCCTAGGCCTGCGTCGAAGGCCGCGCCCTCTGGGCTTTCGCCGAACAGCTGGGTGTAGAAAACGCACGCCGCGAGGTAGCTGCCCGCCACGTTGGGATGGCTGCCGTCGCCCGCGTGGAGATTCAGGTTCGGGTTGAGGTGGCGTGCGCGTCGCCAGGCCTCGCCTACGTTCGCGATCCCCACGGGGAGGGGCGACGATGCGATGTGGTCCCGGCACTGCCGATAGCTGATGCTGAGTTGGTCCTGCATCGCATCGAAGTCAGCGAAGTTAGAGGAGCACTGTGAGCCCGCGCAAAACTGGCCTCCGTCCCGGCGGCCCCAGGTTTGGTAGAGCAGGATCTCCGCCCCCGCGTTGGCAGCCTGAATGTCCACGGCGAGGCTCGCGGCACCCGGCAGCATGTACTGGTCCCGTGCGAAGGGAATCGTTGGGAGGGTGCTCTGCTCCTGGAGCACCACAAAGTCCCAGCCGCCCGTCGCGATCTTCGCGAGGGAGACGGTGTTGGAGCGGTGGGGCTGCCCACCCGACTGGGGCGCCCCGAGGGTGTTGCCGCCCGGCGTATTCCGATCCGTCGTGACCGTACGCCCGAGGGACGCACTCAGCGCTTCCACGAGACCCGGCAAGTCGTTGCGGTTCGTGTAGCTGTTCCCCAGGAAGAGAACTCGGGTTTCCTGGGCCACGAGGGCTGGGGTCAGCAGAGCGGCGAAGGTGAGGGTGCAGATCAGCGTGCGCATGGTCACACCGTACGAGCCCTCCCCGGGTGTTGCCATGGAACCCTTGGCGACTGGCGGGCGGGCTTCGTTTTGGGGCGCCTGGTTGCCCCTCGCCTGGCGGATGCACCGTCGCCGTTCACCGCCCCAAGAAGTTCGGGGAATCCTGCGTCGAATGTATGGGGCGTCAACGCTCCCCGGACGGCGCCAAGCGTGGCTCCGCCGAATACCTACCGCCCCCGTTCGATATGAATCGTCCCCTGCCGCCCAACATCGCCGCCGCCGTCCTGGCCGTCATCCTTTCCGTCCTGGGAACAGCGCCTGCGCTGGGGCAGGACAACATCCTGATCTACGGCAACAGCATCATCGAAGGGCGGACCCCGCTCTACCTCTCGGACCTCATCGTGGAGGCTACGGGCGTGGCTCCTCACTTGGTCACTCACATTGCGCCGGACCTCGACACCGCTGACTACGTGGCCAACGCGGGGTTGATCGCGAGCGGTCTACCGCCTGGCCAGAAGTGGGATGCCATGATTGTCCAGGGCGGAACCTTCGAGACGACCACGCAGTTCGGCTACAACCCGGCGGACTTCCACGACAACATGATCGAGCTCGCTGGCAAGCTGTACGTGCACAGTCCGCAAGGGGTCTTCCTCGGCCACGAAACGGGGGCTGACCACCCGAACAGCAACCGCTATCCCGCGCTGTTTCCCGACGCTGCGGCCTGGCTAGCCCTTTCCCAGGTCGCCTACGAGGCGGCGAACCAATCCATCCTTAGCACTTACCCGTCCAACCCCAAGTCGCAGATCATTCGCCAGGGGACGGTGTTCGCCAACACGGCGGGTTACCCGGGCAACCTCTTCACGAATGACGACCACCACCACAACAAGCGCGGTCAGATCCTTGACGCACTGCTGCACTATCAAGGCATATACGGCGGCCGGCTCTGTGACCTCAACGTGAACTTCAGCCACTCGACGCCCCTCGTCAACCGCTTGGTCGCTGACTCGATCACTCCCCAGGCGTGGGACCGCCTCGTGGGCTTTGCCGATCGTTCGCTGTCGCGCGTGGATCGTCTTCTTCCCGGCACCGACAGCGACTTCCAGCTGCGCGTCGGCGTCAACACGTCGGTTGAGAACCTCTGCACGGACTTCGTGGCGGCGTCGGGGGACACGCTCAATCTCGAGTGCGTGTCCCCGCTCGGCTCGGCGACGATTCATGTTGCCATCGTCCACCAGCAGCTCCTGCCGTCCGGGGTGCTACCCGCAGCGAGCTATCCGGGCTTCCACCTCGACCTATCCCAGATGAGCACTTTGGCTGCCTTTAGCAACCTGAACGGAGCGCTCGCTACGTCCACGATCCCGGGTGGCTTGTCCGGCAGCACCATTTGGCTTCAAGCCTCCAGCCGCGCTTCTTCTGGGAGCGCCACCTACCCAACGATCTTTAGCGACGCGAAGCGAATCAAGATCCAGTAGCTCGAGTCGCGTTGCCACGGGCGCTGCGCACCCCTGAGCTGGTATCGTCCTCCCATGGAGAACAGGCCAGCGCAGGATCAGTCGCGGGGAGCTCTGTCGGTGCGGGGCGCGAAGCTCGCTGCAGAGTCCCCGATGGCGGACTACATCGTGGAGCACTTCGGTCGCGTAGCCGAAGGTCAGGGCGCTGCGGGCCGACCGTTCGACTACGTTCCGCTCTGCATCGCTGAGAACAGCCTCCTGAAGGGGCGGGTGTTGGCGCGTCTCGATGCGGCGCCGACCGCGCCGGAACGCGTGCTCGGCTACGACGCCATGGTGGGGGCGGAGGCCTTCCGTGGGGAGCTGGCGCACTTCATGGGGCGTGCTTTCCTCGGCCGGCGCTTCGCCGCCGATCAGATCGCCGTCCTCGCGGGTGCAGGCACCGTGCTTGAGCACCTGTTCTACGGAATCTGTGACCCCGGCGACGCCGTGCTCATCCCGACGCCAAGCTACGCGGGTTTCTGGACGGACCTAGAGACCCGCGACGAGCTCCGCGTCGTCCCTGTGCACGGCAAGAGCGAGGAGGGATTCGGACTCACGGTCGAGGGACTCGAACGGGCGCTCGCGGCGGCCGATCGGCCCGTCAAGGCGCTGCTCTTCACGAACCCTGACAACCCCCGCGGAAGCGTGGCGACGCCGGAGCAGATCGAAGAAGTGATCGGCTGGGCCGAGGCCCGGAGGATCCACGTGGTCTTCGACGAGATCTACGCGC
>CALHGQ010000126.1 GCA_938030175.1 uncultured bacterium
GGTCATCGTCCAGGTCGAGACATTCGACGTGGGCCAGACCCGGATCCGGGTGGCCGCCAAGCGCTATCTCGTCTACACGGACGAGGTCGCGGTCAACGTCCGTAACCGCATCGACCTGGATCTAAACTGATGGCACGGCTCCGAGAGAGCCGTAGGACTCAGACTGGGGCGGATGTCGCCCCAGGGCCAAAGGATCGGGTGGATCCGTAGTGATTTGGCCATGGCGAGAGCCTAAGATCCGCGCGCCGAGATGAGCGATCCTTCATACCGGGATCCCCCTCCGCGCTGAACGATGCCGCTGACGTCCCCCAACCTCCACCGCTCCCAGGCCCGTCCAAGCTCCCACGAGGGGCCTGGGCGAGGCCCATGGGCTCCCCTCCGCTCTGTACCGATGGTCCTAGCGGTCCTGCTGGTCTCCGCCCTGTGGACGGCCTGCGGCACCGTAGCCCCGAACGATCCTGAGGTCATGTCGATCGAGGAGTTCCAGCGCGGCGCTGAAACGGTCCGCTACGACCAAGACGCGGCGTACGTGTGGCTGCGCACCAAGGAGACGCTGGTCCACCTGTCGTCGCGGCAGCCGGACTTCAACGACGACACGATGCGTGCCTTCGCCACCGTCGAAGATGGCTCGATCCAGATCGGCATCATCCCGCTGGACGAGAACAGCTGCCGGATGGCGGTGAGGGCGCGGGAATACGGGCTCTTTAGCTCGGAGCTCGCCCAGCGCGTTCTCAAGCGCATCAGCGAAGAGATCGAGCCCTAGCAGCCCGTTGAATAAGGCCACACTACCGGGCAGCGCCTCTCGAAGCCCTGACCGCGTTGCTTGAAGTGCCCCGAATCGTTCGTTCGACGCGAGGTCGGTGAGACGCGCCGTTCCTCTGCTCTCAGTTGATCGTCGCGCCGGCGTGGCTGTTCAGCGCGTAGACCTCGGCTGCGTAATCCGCGTCTTCGAACTCGAGGTCGACGTTGCCTGAGCGGACGTAGAGGTCGAAGGGCGGCGGACGCAAGAACTGGACGTACAGCACCGGCGCGAGCAGCACGAGAAAAACAGCGAGCCCCACGGGCTTGCGCAACGGTCGCGCCAAACCATCCAGGTACGGGAATACGATGAAGGCAACCAGAATGGAGGCTCCCCAGAGAGCGAGGTTGCGCTTGCGGCGCTGTCCGACGATCCCGGACTCGCAACCGGCGCAGCACGGAACATCGATCACATAGTTGCGACCGAGGTATGGGATGACGACGCCGAACCAAGAAACCGTGCGCCGAGCGAACCGAACGTACCCGTTCCTAGCTGGGATTCCGCACCCGATACACCGATCCGGAAACTCGACGGTGTGCCCCCGCGGGACGTTGACGTCGGTGGAGAATGGCATGGGCTCTGAGTCGAAAAGCTGACGACGGAATCGGGCACGGCACGCGACCCTATCGCACTCAGGCACCGAGGGGTCCGCGGTCCACAACGAACCAAGGCCTAGCAGCCGGGCCTGAACGGAACAGCCCCCGGCGGAGCCGCCGGCGATGGCACGGGCATAGCTCGCCGAGGAGCTAGAGGCTCTCCAGCGTCGCGTCGAGGGTTCCCTCGGCGCGGAGCTTCTTTGCGCAATCGCCGCAGATGCCCGAGAGGCGCAGCATGTGCCCCGTCATGATGAAGCCGAGCTTCTCCGCGTTCTTGCGCTGGAGCGCCTCGATCTCCTCGTCCTGGAACTCAGCGATGGTGCCGCAGACCCGACAGACCATGTGATCGTGGTGCTCGTGGCCGAGGATGTGCTCGTAGACAACCTCACCGCGGCCGGTCTCTACGGCCTCGATGAATCCGCCGCGCTCGAGGACCTCAAGCGTGCGATAGACGGTGGCGCGACTCACGTCGGGCCCTTCCTCGGCCTTCAGCCACTCGTACATGCGCTCGACGCTGAAGTGCTCGTGCACATCGAATGCCTTCTCGAAGACACGTCGGCGCTGCGGCGTCATCTTGAGGTTCTCGCCCTTGAGGAACTCCTCGAAGCGCTCTTCAATAACGGGTTCGTTCAAGGGGCAGAGGGAGGCGGTTCGTCCCGTTTAGGAGGAACGGTGGGCTGGACGGATGAATCGGTCGCGGGGCGCGCTTTGGTGCCGGCGAAGGGCCGGTACATACGGAGCAGGGTACGGGGTGGGACGCCGCACTCGTATAGCCCCCTCAGGATCCAATTTCTGACCGAAGATCGCAAGAGTCCCTCCTCCTTCCAGCGCCGCGCCGAGATGACGAGGGTGGCAGACTCCACGAGCCGAATGGGCCCAAGGCGTCGAATGCGCTTGGAGAGGTCCACGTCCTCGAACAGCGGAATCTCGGCGAAGCCGCCCGCCCGCCGGTACAGATCGGCCCCGACGGCGAGGCCTGAATCCCCGTAGACCATGCCTCGACGCGATCGGGCGTTGGCGGCCCGCTCGATCCAGCGGTAGGACCGGCCCTCGGCGTCGATCACCTGCCGCATGGCGGCGGCCTCGGCGGGCCCTTTTGTCGTGCCCCCAGGGGTGAACGCGCGCCGCATCGCCGTGACGGAGCCCATCCGGGGGATGCTGTCCGCGTGGAGGAACAGCAGGACGTCGGCCCCATCGGCGAGCAGGGCCTCCCCTGCTGCCCGCAGCTGGACGCCTCGGCCCCGGCCGGTGTTCAGCACGCGGGCCCCTGCGGCCTCCGCGAGGTCCGGCGTAGCGTCACTCGACCCGCCGTCGGCGACGACCACCACGTCCGCCCGGTCCTCCGGGTCCCTCCCCGATAGCAGCCGGTTCAGGAGCCGTGGCAAGGCCGCGCTCTCGTTTAGGGCGCAGATCCCTACGCCGAGCCTCAGCTCGGTCACGCGCCGCTGGTGGCCTCTCGGGAGCGAGCGTCCGTCGCTTCCCGGGCCTCTCGCCGCCGGCCGATGTCGCGACGGCAGAATTTGCCCGCGAACTTGATCTTGTCGTAGGACTCATAGGCCCTCTTCCGGGCCTCCTCCGAGTCCTTGGCCATCGCCGTCACGGTGAGGACGCGGCCGCCGCTGGTGACGATCTCTTCGTCGCCGTCGAGGGTCCGCGTGAGCTTGGTCCCCGCGTGGAAGACCACGGCGGAGTCGACCCGCCCGGCCGCCTCCAGACCATCGATGCGGTCGCCCTTCCGGGGGCTCCCGGGGTAGCCATCCGCCGCCGCCACGACGCCGATGCAGGTCTGATTCTCCCACTCGGGCGTGTCGATCTCGGAGAGCTTGGCGTCGGCCGTCGCCAAGAGGATCGGGACGATGTCACTCTTGAGCCGGCGCACGAGCGCCTGGCACTCGGGATCGCCGAAGCGCACGTTGTACTCGATGACACGCGGGCCTCCTTCGGTGAGCATCAGGCCGATGAAGAGCACGCCTCGGAAGTCGATCTTCTCGCGGCGCAGCATGTGGATCGAGGGCAAAAGCACGTGCTGCTCGATCTGCTTGTAGATGCGCTTGCTCAGCTCGGGCACCGGCGAGTACACGCCCATCCCGCCCGTGTTCGGCCCAACGTCGCCGTCCCCCACCTGCTTGTGATCCTGAACCGGCTCAAGGACCAGCACGGTCTCGCCGTCGGTCAGCGCGAACACACTCGCCTCGTCGCCTTCCAGGAACTCCTCGATCAGGATGCTCGCGCCAGCCGTTCCATGGCGCCCTTCCTCCATGATCGCGTCCACGGCCAGCTTCGCCTCGGCGAGGTCCGCGCAGATGTAGACGCCCTTGCCAGCCGCGAGCCCGTCCGCCTTGATGACCTGGGGCCAAGCCGTGCATCCCTCAAGGTAGCCCTTCGCTTGGCCAGAGCGGTCGAAGCTGCGCGACGACGCCGTCGGGATCCTGTGGCGATCCATGAGCTCCTTCGAGAACGCCTTCGACGCCTCCAACTTGGCGCCCTCCGCGCCGGGCCCAAAGACCTTGAACCCCGCGTCCCGAAGTTGATCCCCGAGCCCAAGGGCCAAGGGATCCTCAGGACCGATCACGATCAGTCCCGGCTGCAGCTCGTTGGCCAGCTTCAGCAGCCCCGGCAGGTCCGTCACGGCCACCTTCTCAAGCTTCGCCACATCAGCGATCCCTGCGTTGCCAGGGGTACACACGATCTCCGAAACGAGCGGCGACTGGGCCATCTTCCAACAGAGCGCGTGCTCTCGGCCTCCGGAACCGATCACGAGGACTTTGATCTGGTCGGATGTCATAGCGGCAATTCGAGTTTCGAGAGAGGGGGCCCAGCGCCAGTCAACGGACTTGAGTCGGGGCCCGGCCAGGGGGACGAAGCGGAGATTCCGGGAGCTTAGCCGATGATCCCCCCCACTGCGGGGTGGATATTTGCGCCCGTGGAGCCGAATATGCCGCTCGCGTGCGCCTGTAGCTCAGCTGGATAGAGCACCCGCCTTCTAAGCGGACGGTCCCAGGTTCGAATCCTGGCGGGCGCGCCACTATCAACCCATGTGCCTGTAGTAGTTTAGCTGCGGACTCCAAGTCGGCCGGTGGGGCCCGAGCACGGCCAGGTGCCGGATTTGTGCCAGTGAATTCTGAGCCGGTCGCCGTTAGGAGCGGCGCGGACCGCAAATCTGCGAGCACATCGTGCGCTTGAAGGTGTACGTAGATCCGCTCGAGCACCACTGTGCTCTTCCATCCCCCTAGGAATTCCACCTTGAGCATCGGGACGCCGGCGCGCAGGAGCCGAGTCGCGAGCGTGCGCCTCAGCGCGCGAAAATGTGGAGCACCTCTCCGTTGACCATGCCCCAATATGTGGCGATCAGGCCCCCGATG
>CALHGQ010000127.1 GCA_938030175.1 uncultured bacterium
CGATGCACGGGAGGTGTTGGAGCGCGTTTGCGCGATGACCACAGAACGCTGCGAGATCACGGAGCTGCAGCTGCGCTGACTCCGCTGTCTATCACGGGCTGCCCACGATCGAGTCTGCCGCGGGGACTCGGCCCGGGTGCCTTGTGGCTGGCGCGCGGCGCCAACATGGATGAGGCCCCCAAGGGGCTCGAGGCCCTTTGGAGTAGAGGTGAAAGCGCGTTCCGACATCAGCGCGACCCAGCCCGTCGCGCCTACTTCACTCAGACCGGGTAGATGAACTCAGGGTCGGCGCCGCCGTTCGACTGGTAGATCACTACGGCGATGATCGACACGATAAGGATCGGGATGACGATCCAGATCCAGTTCTTTTTGAGGTCGTCCATACGAGTGAGCCTAACAGGTGGATCGCCATCCAGGGCCCCCGGGGCGTCTTGGGCGCCGGTCTAATCCCTAGGTGAGGAAGTGTGGGGTAAGATCGCCCATCAGATCCCGGCATGATTTTCGGCGTCCTGCCTTGCCCCCCCCGATGCGGCAGGTCGTCTGCTGCGCCTCGCTGGCCTCCCGCCATGAACAAAGTCGCCCTCGCCCTCGCCTCTACCGTCGTGTCTGGCGGTCTCGCTATCCTTGTTCTTTCCCTGCTCAAAGACCCGGAGGGCCAAGGGACGGTCAAGAGCGTCGACACAACGGCAATGATGATGGAGGTGTTGGATGAGGGCCGCGAGAGAGCGGCTTCAGCGCCCAAGAAGCCGATCGTGGTCGCGAAAGAGCCCGTTGCCTTGCCGCCGCTGATTCACTATCAGCCATTGAGCGACAAGGCGCTCTCCGCGTACTTCCCCGCGGCCGTTTCGCCGCAGATGAGGCGCTCCGAGTTCAGCTACTTCAAGCACAAGCCAAACGGCGGGTGGACTCGCCGGTTCGAAGAGCACCCCAAGGGCAAGTTCTCGATTCAGCTCAACGGTGCAGGGATGCGCGAGACCACGGAGGTGCGCGACCCGAAGCCCGGGCTCCGGGTGCTGTTCACAGGGGACTCACACGTGGCTGGGGTCGTGAATCACGACGAGAACCTCGTCCACCTGCTGGAGACCTCGCTTAGCGCGAACGGCCGGCCGGGGGACGTGGAGACGTTGAACCTCGCGGTGGGTAGCTACTGCATCTACAACTACCTCGGGGTCCTCGAGGACCACGCCCACCTCGAACCAGACGTCTTCGTGGTCGTGGTTTATGGGGGCAACGACTTCTACGGAATGGTCCGGCTCGAGCGCTACTTCTCCGGTCGCGGTCGCTATGCCGCTAGCGCGTTTTCGACGGAGGAGCAGAGGAAGGCGTGGGATGGTCTCAAGCAACTGCGCGCTCAGGAACTGGTCCAGGTCCGCTATATGGAGATGAACCAGGAAGACGTCTCGATCGCTGCCCAAACCAGCGCGTCGATCCTGGACGAAATCGGGGATCGGTGCGACGTGCGCGGCATCTTGCCGATCTTTGTCTACCTGCCCCCTCCGCTTGAGGTCCAGGCGGATCGTTTCCCGGCGGAAGTGGCGCTCGCCACGACGGCGCTCGGCTTGACGAAAGAGGAGCTCACCGGAGATAGCCAGCTCGCGGACGAAATGATTCGCGCGCTCAAAGACAAGGGCCGGTCGGTCGTGGATCTTCGACCGGCGTACAGGAAGGCAGAGGAGCTCCTCTACTGGCGACTCGACTTCCACATCAACCTCGCGGGGCACCGTATCGCGTCGGAGGTCATCGCGCCCTACATCGAAGAGGCCCTAGCGGGCCGCTAGTCGTGGGGCCGGCGGGCGACCAAGGCGTAGCCTTGGCAGACTGCCTGATCGTTGGTGAGCTTCGACGCCAGGTGGAACATGACCTGGATGATGGCCGTCAGCGGGAGCAGCAGGACGCTACGCCACGGCGACAGGATCACGCTGCCGTCGGATTGGCGCTTCGAGGCGCCGACGGAGCGTGTCAGCCACTGTGAGAGCATGGCCCCATTGGCGCTAGCGAAGTTGCCCCGGGGCTCGATGGACTCCACCTCGAGGCCCGATGACTCTGCGAACTCGCGAAGACTCGACGGGGTAAATCGGAAGTAGTCGCTCGGCAGCTCATGGAGCGGCTGGATGAACGGCACGGTCAAGAGAAGCTTGCCGCCGGGTTTGAGGACGCGCGCCATTTCGGTGACGAGCGCGCGCGGCTTCGGAACGTGCTCAAGCACCTCGGTGGACAGCAGCGTGTCGACGGAGCCGGTACGGAAGGGCAGGTGGGCGCCGTCGCCAAACACTTGGACGAGGCGGCTCAGGTTCTTGAGCTTCCACATGTCGGGCTGCTTGTCGAGGATGGCCGCGGGGTACTCCAACCCAACGTACTGGTCGATCTGCGGCGCGAATACCTCCCGATAGGGCCCCTCAGACACGCCGACGTCAAGAAGGGTGCCGGTGGCGTGGGGGACCAGGGCCTCCACGGACTCGCGGAGGTGCTTCCAGTCGAGCCAATAGGGATTGAGCGGCGTCCTCTTGCGCCAAGCGTTCATGCGCTGGCCGAAGCGGCCGCGGTAGTGGACCACGCCGACGCGCTGGCCGGCCGTAGGGCCGTCCTCGGGGCTGGCGGAGCCCGCAGGCTCGTCGGATGGGGTGACGTCGCTCACGGTGGGATCTATCGGCGAAATGCGCGTGCCAGCGTGAGGTCTTGGCCTTGGTAGCTCCCGCCTTCCCGCTCCTGGCCGTAGAGGCGCTCGGGACGGGCGGAGCTGCGAAAAAACTTCAGGCGGAAGAAGGCCTGGCCGTCCTCCACGAGGAAGGGCACATCGTGGGCGCGCACTTCCAGCACCGCGGGGGTGCCGCACTCTTCGTCGTCGCGCCAGCCAAAGCCGTTGTCAAAGAAGCCGGCGTAGTTGTTGCGCAGCTCGCCAATGCCAATGTCGACGGGGAGCATCTCTGCGGCCAGGTCGGGCGGGATCCTCAGGCGCTCGCGGCTGGCGAAGATGTAGAAGCTCTCGGGCGCCAGGATGCAGCGGCCGTCCGGCGCGTGCACCGCGTCCCAGAAGAGCGCGGGATCATGGGCGCCTTCGGCGCTGAACTCGACGACCTCGGTGTGGAGGGAGGCGCGCCAGCCAGCGGGGTCGCGTCCAGCGAGTCCGAGGTTCAGCTCGAGGCCACCGTCGCTGTCAAAGCGCACTTCGTCCACGCTGAGTGGGCGATCCCCATCGAACACGAGGGGCGTTTCGATGTAGCGGGCGCGGAGCTCTTCGGTGGACAGACCAGGGCTTCCGCGGTGAACGCGGAGCTGGCAAAGGCGATCGCCCCGCCGGAGCCTGACCGGGAAGGAGAGGGGGCTGACTTCGAGCCAGAGGCCGCCTCGGTAGCCCTGGGGGGCCTCGTCGAAGCGCGGGTGGCCCGCGGAGAGGACGCGGGTGAAGACGTCACAGCGCCCAGCCGAGCTGCGCGGGTTGAATCGAACGGCGAGATCCGCCGGGAGGTCCAGGCGTTCCTCCAGCTGGACCAGGTACACAAGGCCCCGCTCGAGCACGGCCCCTTCCGAGGAATCGAGATCGAGGGTGGAAGTACCGAGCTCCTTGATTCGGTCCTCGATGGGCACCGTGGTGGGGAGGAACCCGGCTCGGACCCGAACCGCCGTCCTCCCGAGCCGAAGGTCCATGCTGGCCGGCTGGATCTGCTGGGGCCGGAGGGGGAGGTCTTCATTTCCGGCGATGGCGCCATCTGCCACGAGCTGCCTGAGCTCGGCGTCCACCAGGATCGCGCCCCCGTGGGGGGGCTGGGAGGCACCCTCCGGGCTATTTCCAGAGGACTGCGCACCGGGCGGTCGGGCGGGTGTCTGGGGCCTTGGGGTCTGCATGCCTGGAGGGTACGCGGCCGGGCCCTTGCCTGGCCGACCAGCCAGTCAGTTTTTGGCGGTGCGCCTGGGATCCAGATCACTACACTCTTTGCCCACGAACCTCGGCGGGGCCGACTCTTTCGGCCCGCCCTGGAACCCACTACGCACCCATGAACATCCACGAGTACCAGGCCAAGGAGCTGCTTCGCAAAGCGGGGCTCGCTGTTCCGAACGGCCATGTCTGCGACACGCCTGAACAGGCCGCAGAGGCGTTCGACAAGCTCGGAACGCCCGTTTGTGTCGTCAAAGCCCAGATCCACGCCGGCGGACGCGGCAAAGGCGGCGGCGTCAAGGTCGTCAAGTCCAAGGAGGCAGCCCAAGAGTCGGCTGAGGCCATCCTCGGCATGATGCTGAAGACGCCCCAGACCGGTTCGGAAGGCCAGCTTGTCCGCAAGGTTTGGGTCGAGGAAGGCTCCGACATCGCCCACGAGTTCTACGTAGGCGTGGTGCTTGACCGTGAGAAGGGCTTGCCCGTCGTCATGGCATCGAGCGAAGGCGGCATGGACATCGAAGAGGTGGCCGAGCACACGCCCGAGAAAATCCTGAAGGCGGCGTATCAGCCGAACGAAGGCCTCGGTCGCGACCAGGCGGTGGAGCTGGCAAAGGGCATCGGCATCCCGGACGACCTCGTCGACCAGGCCGTCGCCTTTCTCGTGGGACTCAGCAACCTCTACAACGAGCACGACTGCGCGCTCTACGAGATCAACCCGCTCGTGACCACGAACGACGGCAAGGTCCTCGCGCTCGACGCGAAGATGAACTTTGATCCGAACGCGATGTTCCGCCATAAGGACATCGAGGCCCTTCGCGACTTCGACGAGGAAGATCCAAAGGAGATCGAGGCCAGCAAGTTCGACCTCTCCTACATCGCGCTCGACGGCAACATCGGCTGCATGGTGAACGGCGCTGGCCTTGCCATGGCAACGATGGACGTCATCAAGCTGTACGGCGGCGAGCCGGCCAACTTCCTGGACGTGGGTGGCGGCGCTACCACCGAGAACGTGACCGCGGCCTTCCGGATTCTCCTCGGCGACTCCCAGGTCCACGGCGTCCTCATCAACATCTTCGGCGGCATCATGAAGTGTGATGTCATTGCGAACGGCGTCATCGAGGCCGTCAAGCAGATCGAACTCAACGTTCCTCTCGTCGTGCGCCTCGAGGGGACGAACGTCGAGAAGGGACGCGAGCTGCTCGCGCAATCTGGCCTTCCCATCATCCCCGCCACCGACCTGGACGACGCCGCCCAGAAGATCTGCGAGGCGATCAAGTCATGAGCATCTTTGTCGACAAGAACACCAAGGTCATCTGCCAGGGCTTTACCGGCAAGACCGGCACCTTCCACAGCCAGCAGGCGGTTGAGTACGGCACCAACATGGTGGGCGGCGTCAACCCCCGTAAGGCCGGGACCACCCACCTCGACCTACCTGTCTTCGGGACGGTCGCCGAAGCACGCAAGGAGACCGGCGCGAACGCGACCGTCCTCTACGTGCCGCCGCCTTTCTGCGCAGACGCGATCATCGAGGCCATCGAGGCCGAGATGGAGCTCATCGTCACGATCACCGAGGGCGTCCCCGTCCTCGACATGGTGCGCGTGAAGGAGGCACTGAAGGGCTCGAAGTCGCGCCTCGTTGGCCCCAACTGCCCCGGCGTGATTACGCCTGGCGAGTGCAAGATCGGCATCATGCCGGGTTACATCCACAAGCCTGGTCGTGTGGGTGTCATCTCCCGTTCGGGCACGCTCACCTACGAAGCTGTGTGGCAGCTCACGAGCCGCGGCATCGGTCAGTCCAGCTGCGTCGGCATCGGCGGCGACCCCGTCAACGGCACCAACTTCATCGACGTCCTCGATGCGTTCAACAAGGACGACGACACGGACTCGATCATCATGATCGGTGAGATCGGTGGCTCCGCTGAGGAAGAGGCCGCTGACTTCATCAAGGCCAACATCAAGAAGCCGATGGTCGGCTTCATCGCGGGGGCTACCGCGCCTCCGGGCAAGCGGATGGGCCACGCGGGCGCGATCATCGCGGGTGGTAAAGGCACCGCTGCCGAGAAGGTGAAGGCCCTCGAAGCTGCGGGCGTCACCATGAGCCCGAGCCCGGCTCGCCTCGGCGAGATGATGGAGACGCGCATGAAAGAGGCCAGCCTCCTGTAGGGCTTCGCCCGCTGTCGTCCTCCCTTAGCGAAGGGAGTTCCGAGCCGCTGATCCTCCACGCGCCGCGTGGGGGATCGGCGGTTCGCTGATTTTCAGGCTTGGGCTCTTCATTCTCCGGCGCGCGAAGCCCACTATCGATGGATATGGACGCGGCATCGGAAGAGACCACAGAGTCGACAAGCGAACTTCCGTACGCGGAACGCTATGCGGAGACCGATACGGATCGCACGGTGTTCGTCGGGATCATGATTGCCGTCGCGATGTTCTTCGTGTTCCAGTCGCTGATCCTCGGGGCATTCCAGACCCCAGTCATCCGCGGAGAGACCCCGCCGTTTGAGCCCTTACGATTCGCCGGGATCACGCAGCTCATCTACGCCGTACCGACGCTGCTCTTCTTCATCAACCGCAAGTGTCCGAAGATGGCCAAAGGGTTCGCCATCGTGACCGCTCTGGTCTTCGTAGCCGGGGTGGTGGCGCTCGCGCTGAAGTAGCGCGCTAGCAGGCCTTGATCGACGGCATGCTAGCTGCCCGGGATCGCCTTGACCCGCGACGCCTTGATGCCTGAGTGTCGAAAGGCCACGACCGCGTCTTCGACGCTGGAGCGCACTCTCGGGTCGCCGTGGCGACGGAGCTTCAGGATCTCCGGCAGAGTCGAGGGATCACGCAGCGTCGCCAGGCTGGCTACGGCAACCTGGACCTCGTCGGCCTCGGCCCGCTTGAGCATGGGTAGAAGCTGGGCCGAGATCTCCTTGCGATAGAGTCGGCGCGTGCTGACCTGCTTCAGGATGCTCACGATCTCATGGCGCCGCGCGCTGCCCAGTGAGTGAACGAGGGACGCGCCCTTGTCCTCCCACCACTGCTCCTGGTCGGCGTGCCA
The DNA here is from genome assembly GCA_938030175.1 of uncultured bacterium. GTDB lineage: Bacteria > Planctomycetota > UBA1135 > UBA1135 > Saltatorellus. The sequence goes on from CALHGQ010000127.1 coordinate 6,915, forward strand.
GCGCTGCCAGCGGTCCGCATCGCCCGAGATGGTCATCCCGGTGAGGTTCTTGAGGGCCTTGAGGGTGTTGGTGCGCACCATGCTCTCGGAGTCCTTGAGGCCCGCGATGAGCGGCCCGACGTGTCGTCGATCCCCAACGAGGCCAAGGATCGTGGACGATTCGGCGCGTTCGAAGGCGTTCTGGCTGTCGAGGAACGGCAAGGTGGCGCGCACGGCGGATTCGGTGGCTACGGGCTCACCGCGCTGGATTAGCCCCGCGGCGCGGTTGAGGAGCGCGCCCTCTGCGCCTGTTGTGTGCTGAAGGCACTGGACGATCACCATCACAGCTTTCGCACGATCGACGCCGTCTACGATTGACGTGGAGAGCGCAGGGCCGCCAGCAGAGAGCCAAGCCGCGACCTCGGAGGCACCAACGTGGGACCCCGAGCAGAGTCGCGCCACCGCGTCGGTGATCTGGGCTCGGAGCGAAGCCGCCGACGGGGTCTTGGCCACGCCCCTGATCAGCGACGTGAAGTCTTGGACCGAGGCTCTGTTCCCGACGCCGATGATGGCTTCGAGTGCCACCTTGAACGCGTGGTGACGATCAGCAGGGCTCAGTTGGGGAAGCAGCGCGATGCGCACAATGACAGGTGGTGTGCCGAGGAGTGCGGGCTCAAGGCGCGTCCGCTGGACGGCGGGCAGAGCCGATGGATCCAGCTTGGCGGCGCTGAACCACTGGAACAGCTGAGCGGTCTCCGCGGGGCCTGCTGCCAGAAGCAAGGATGCGGCGGTCGCGTCCGTGAGCTTGCCCGCTTGGGCCTCGGCCAGGAGCTTGGCGGCAACCTCCGGCTTTCCGGCCTGAGGACGGGTTGGGGCGACGCTGAGCGTACGCGTTGATACTGGAGCCGACGCGCTCGCCCACACGCTCGCTCCATGGGAGCCAAGGACTGCAAGTGTCGCTAGGAGCACGGCACCCCCGAGGGCGCCGCGTTGGAAGCGTTCTGTGCTTAGTTTCTGCAAGTCACCACGCTCCGCTTGTTCCGTGCTAGCTCATGCCCCGTGTCGTCCTCGCGGGCGACCGTCAGGTGAATGTCGATGGTCCGACCGAGCATCGTGAAGGCGAGGCCAGCCTCGTCCCGCAGATCGTTCTCGTTGTCGTCGTCGAAGTTGTTCAGGATCTCCGCCTGGAAGGCGATGGGGACGTGGTTCGACCAAACAACAGAGCGCTCGGTCGTATCGCCTGGGTTCTCGCGCCACTGGATTTGGCCTTCGTCGCTCGTGGTTCGCATCCAGCGAACGTCCTCAACGGGGCCATGGACGACGCGGCCATCGTTCAAGCCAAGGGCCGTTTGGAAGCGCACGGTCTCGGAAGAAGCGGGGGCCAGAGGCGGGCCGTCCACTTCGCGGGAGTCGGCTGCCATCAGCGCCAAGGAGACGCGGTCGATGGTCAGGTGCAGCTCGTCCTCAATGCTCATCATGAAGGCGCCAGCGGTCGCCGCGGAGCGCCCCGCGCTCACCACGAGGTTGACGTTGAGCGTGATCAGCAGGAAGACCGTAGCGGCGATCAGGACCTCAATGAGGGTGAAGCCTGCTTGGGCGCAGGAGCCACGGAGCGGCGAAGCGCAGGCGGCGCGTCGGAACCTACGGCTAGGAGTCCTCATGACTGAGTCCTCTGGACGTCCACGACCACGGTGGCGATCTCTACGTTGCGATCGCCGAGCTTCCCGCGGTACTGAATACGCACGATCACGGGGAGGAAGATGTAACGGTTGGAGCAGTCTCCGTTCTCGATGAACATGCTGCCATCGAGGTCCCGCGGGAGTCCGAAGCGCTGGTCCACGACGCTCTCATCTAGAACGGCTCCGTTGCCAGGCATCAGGACCACCCCGATGGGCAGCGGGTTGCCAAGCGCGTCTTGCTGCGGGTCGAGGCCTGGTACGTCAAACGTTTCGCCCGGAGCGGTCGTCGCGCCGTAGGGGTCGTCGGTTCCCACGGTGTTGTAGAGTGAGAAGACGTCTTGTGGCGGACACGCGCGTAGCCGCTCGATCATGTTTGTGGCAGCCTCCACCGCGATGTTCTTTTCGCGCTTGGAGCCGCTGTGTGCGACGGAGGCCATGATCGTGTAGGTCAGGATGTACGTGGCCACGGTGACCACGAGGAGCGAAACCATGACCTCGACCAGGGACAGTCCAGCCTGACAAGAACGGGGGCGCAGGCCGGGCTTGTTGGGGATTCTGCGGCTCAAAACGGGGGAAGCGCCTCCAGCTGAGCAAGAAGGTTGTCCGCGTCGTAGCAGGTCTTCATGGCCTCCTCCGCGAACGCGGCAGCTTCCTGGGCAGCGAGGTCCTGGGGAGCGCCGGTAGAGATCGTGACGACCGCTGCCCTTGCCCTCGTGTCGATCTCTGCTTGCTCGCAGTCGTTGACCGCCGCGCGGAGTGCGACGATCAAGGGGTCGGCCGCCACAGGGTTGCTGCCGAGGACAGGTAGCGCCTCAGCAGCGGCTTGGATGGCCTGGGCCTTGACGTAGAACTCCTCAGCCATCGAAAGGGCACGGTCCGCCGTTTCGAGCGGGTCGGGCATCATCGATACGTCGGCCGAATCCACGCGCTGAACGGCACGCTTGACCTCCATGGGCTCGGCAGAAACGTCGAGGCCGGCCATGATGGCGGAGACTTCCACGATGGCTTCATCGGGCTCAAGGGTCGCTACATCCAGCGTCATGTTGTTGGCCAGGATGATGGACTTGAGGACGCGCATGCGCTTTCGCTCCTGGGCCAATGCGCTCGTCGACTCGACACCCGCCGGCGTCGCCCACGTGCGCGTTGTGCCATCACGCGGGTCGGTCCATCGGGCGCCGACCACCCGCTCTGCGGAGGCGACGGGAAAGCCCGCCAAGACGCCGGTGTAGTTGGCCGGCTGACCCGTTGAATCGATGTAGCTGATCTCGACGTTCGTCTCAATCGCTGCTTGGGAGGACGGAACCGGCGTAACCCCCCGGAGCGCGAGCGCGAAGACCGGGTCGATGGGGAGCTGGCGTGCGACCTCTTGGCCCAGTGGCACAACCTGCCACGATGCCTGCTCTGGCATCGCCGGGGTGCCGTTGCCGCCGATCGTCATGCGGCGATCGTGGGTTAGGTGGCTTCCGGGAGCGGCGAACACGACGCGTCCAACCGCGCTGCCGATCCAGTGGAGGTTCTGCGGAATGCGGATGATGTCATCTGGCGCGTAGAGCGCACCGTGGAACTTGCCCGAGGATCGAATGGTGATCCGATCGGAGGCCGTAGCTGCGCCGGGAACGAAGAGGTAGGTTCCGCGGGCCGTTTCCTCGCTCGAGATGGAGCTCACGACCGAACCCGGACGGAAGTTGAAGCCCTCAGATGCGTAGATGTGAATCGGCCCGGCGCTGTCGTCGAGGCAGAGCCTGCTGGAGGCCATCAGGTGCATGGTGCTGCAGCGCAGGACGGCGGGCCCTTCGATGGTGAGGGTGGCGCCGTCGGCCACCGTGAGGTCGTCTTGGATCCAGGTCTCGACGTTGCCGCCGACGTTGGTTTGGTCCGCCGCAATGTCCACAGAGCCCGTGAGGTACTCGCTGGGAACCGGAAGCGTGATCTCAGGAAGCGTGGGAGGGGCCTCGAATGGATCGACTGCGCCCGTGATAACGGACAGGCCGCCGGAACGTACGACGCTGCGAGGGCCCGGGCGGAGCTGGCCGTAGATGTGGGTTGGATGGGTCGGCACCGTGGTGCCAACGACGCTCGTGAAGCTGCCAACGGTGAGGCTTCCTACGCCGAGGCTCCCCGTCCCGAGGCTTCCTGTGCCCACACTGCCAGTGCCAACGCTTCCGGTACCGAGCGTCGAAGTGGATCCTGATCCAGCGCCGGTTCCCGTCCCGCCTGAGGTCGACCCAGCGAGAGTGGCCCACGAACCTGCACTCGTCGTCACGCCAGCCGCGAGGCCTGCGCCTGCCATCGCGCTAACGGTGACCTCAAGCCCAAGGAACTCGTCGTCCGTGGGGGAAGTCTCTTTCAGCACGATGTCCGAATCGCTGCCGAGCAGCCCCATCTTGCCCGTGGAGAGCACAGGAAGACTGGCGTCCACTTGGCTGAGGTAGTCCCCGCTGCCCGAGTGGTAGCCGTCGATGACGCTGCCCCAGCCGATGTTGACTCCGTCCGAACCGAAGAACCCGAGGCTCGTGATGGGGTTGACGTTGGGCAGGATCATGGTCCTGACCACGAACTCAGCGGTACCTACCTGCGCTGTGCAGCGCAGCGCCATCCGATCACCGGGAAGGTCG
>CALHGQ010000128.1 GCA_938030175.1 uncultured bacterium
GATCAGCGCTCTCCTAGGCGCTGGAAGCTAGGGCTTCGGGAGCTTCGCTAGAAGCTCCGCCACAACCTCTTCCGACGTGACCTCGGTCGCGGGGGTCGGGTCCTCGCTGGCGCTGCAGTCGAAGACGCGCGGGTTCGTCCAGACGCCTTCCTTGCGTCGAGCGATCAATCGATGTCGGTCGGTTCGGACCGTTCCCCACATGGCCTTTGTCGATCCGAAGTAGGCGGCGGTCTCCGTCCGAACAGTCTGCGTTGGATCGGCCAGGACAGGGGCCAGGTCGAGCCCGTCGAGGGGGGCCGCCATGGGGGAGTCCTGGAGTTCGCATAGGCCCAAGAGGGTCGGCGCCAGGTCGATCGAAGAGGCCAGCGAAACCGTTTGCGTGCCCGGGACGGTGACGCCCGGCGCGCGCACGAGCAGCACGCTGCGCAGGGACCGATCCAGCATCGTGTGCTTGCCCCAAACCCCGCTCTCCCCGAGGTGCCAGCCGTGGTCGCCCCAGATGACGACGATGGTTGACTCGGCGAGCCCTTCGGATTCTAAAGCTTCGAGGACCTGGCCAATCTGCCGATCCACGTAGCGCACGCATGCGAGGTAGGCGCGGCGGGCTTCGACCGCTTCTTCGTCCGTCAGCGGAAGACGACCCTCGGGGCCATCGAACCAAGGGGAGTCGTAGCGCTTGAACTCGCCGCTGCCGTGGGCGGACGGGACGCTCCAATCCTTCGGCCACGTGGGCGCGCTGATCTCTACGTCCGCCATGGCCTCCCGATCCGCGCGGGGGGCGACGAAGGGGAGGTGCGGCTTGAAGAAACCGAGCCCCATGAAGAACGGCTTGCCGGCCTCTTTGAGCTCGCCCAGCTTCTCCGAGGCGGCCTCCGCCATGAGGCCGTCCGGCAGGTCGGTATCGGACTCCGCGGTGAACTCGGTGAGTGCTCGGTGCCCTTCACCGTCTTCGCGGTGGGCGCCGCCCGCGTAGGCGAAGAAGCTGCCCCAGCCACGGGCCCAGGGGCCGAACGGAGTCGCTAGCTCATCCCAGGCGTTCGGCAGCTCCGGCCGGCCGTCACCTTGGCCGTTGTAGGCGAAGACCCGTCCGTCCGGCGTGTGGGAGATCTTGCCGATGCAGACGGTGTGGTAGCCGCCGCGCCGGAACGCTTCGGGCAACGACTGGGCGCCCTCTGCCTCGGCGCGCAAACGGGTGGAGCCGCGATAGAGCGCCTCGTTCCCGAGCGCTCCTGAGGAGGCGGGACTGCGACCGGTGAGGAGCGCGTAGCGCGAAGGCCCGCAGGAGGGAGCCTGGACGTAGTGCCGGTCGAAGCGCAGCGCGGTCTCTGCGAACGCATCCATGTGGGGCGTGCGCGCCGCCGATGATCCGTAGCAGCCGAGCTCAGGTCGGAGGTCGTCGACGGCGATGAAGAGGACGTTCTTGGCTGAGCGTTCCGCCTGCTTCTCCTGCGCCGCCGTGGGCAAGGGCAGGGCACCTAGCAGGATGAGTCCAAGGGCCAAACCAAGGGCCGCCAGCGCGGCGCCGCTCCGACGCCCGTCCATTACTTCTTATCTTCCGCGGCGATCTTTCCGCGCTTGCGCGGCGGCACGCCGTCGATCTCGATGGTGCCGTCCTCAAGGAGGGCTTTGATCTTCGGCTCTTCGCCCTGCTTGGGCGAGATCTGCCCCTTGCCGCCGGGCGTGAGGAAGCAGCGCTTGCCGCCCTCTAGGGGGAGACGGATCGGCTTCGATGTCTTGTTTCGGATATCCATGGGACGGGGACGGTAAGGGAACGGCGCCTCGAGGGGGTCATGGGATCGAAGATCCCGGGTGGATGTCGCGCTACTTGGCTCTCTCGATGGTCTGCCAGCGATCGACAGCAGCCTCCACCTGGGAGACTTCGCCATCGGGCCACCGAACCTCGATCGAAGTCAGGCGGGTCTCTTTTCCGAGGCCAAAGTGCAGCTCGGAGGCGTTGCCGGTGAGGTAGCTCTGACCCGCGCGCACCGATCGGCGCAGTATCGTTCCTTCGGCAGTGGTGACGGTGACCTCGGCGCCGATCGCCTGGGTGTTGTGCCCCGGTTGGCGCAGTCGAAGACCCAGCCAATGCCCCTTGCGCTCGGCGTTGTTCTGCAGGAGCACGGCGCGTCCGTTGTTGGCGGTGATCAAGAGATCGACGTCTCCATCGCCGTCGTAGTCCGCACCGATGGCGCCGCGGGACGCCTGGGCGATGTGCCCTACGCCAGTTTCCTCTGCCGCGACTTGGGAGAACTTGCCCGTGCCGTCCCCGAGGAAGAGGTGATCCGGCTGGCCGACGCAGATACCGGTGCTCTCGTAGTCGGGGCTCGTGTACCCGTTCGCGACGTAGAGGTCGAGGTCGCCGTCCAGGTCGAGGTCGAAGAACTCGGCGCCCCAGGAGGTCGCTCCGATCCCGCTCGGTCCAAGCCCCGAGCGCACGGTGTAGTCGTGGAAAGACGCTCGTCGCCGCTTGGAGCTGCGGTGGGACAGGATGCTGTTGAGGTACAGCGCATTGGCTTCGAGCTGCCAGTTCGTGAGGAAGACGTCCTCGTCGCCGTCCAGGTCCACGTCCCCGACGGCGAGACCCATGCCGCCGCGCGGATCGTCGAGGCCGGTGGAGAACGACACGTCCTTGAACGTGCCGTCGCCTTCGTTGCGGAACAGCACGTTGAAGGAGACGTCGTTCGCGACGTAGAGGTCCTCGTCGCCGTCGCGGTCGAAGTCCCAGAACACGGTCTGCATGCCGCGGCCTTGGACGTCGAGAAGGCCGAGGGCCTCGGTGACGTCCTCGAAGCCGAGCTTGCCGGTTTCCGCGATGAGGTTCTTGAGGAACACGTTGCGCTGGCCCGGAAAAGCGAACGGCAGCATCTCGACCGGGTCCTCGCGCTGGTAGCGGCCGATCTCCTCCTCGGGCGGCATCTTGTCGGTGTCGTAGTCGAGGTAGCTTGTGATGTAGAGGTCGAGGTCGCCGTCGCCGTCGTGGTCGGCGGCGGTGACGCTCGCGCTCCAGAGGTCGAGCTTCGGGAGCAGGTTTTCCGCTTCGGTGAACGTGCCGTCGCCCTGGCCGAGGTAGAGCTTGTCCTGGCCGTAGTTCGCGCAGTAAAGGTCCAGCGACCCGTCGCCGTCGATGTCCAGGAGGAGCGCGCCCATGCCAGCGTCGCCGCGGCCGAGGCCCGCACCGTGCGTGATGTCCTCGAAGCGGCCGCCCTCTAGGCCCCTGTAGACCCTGTCGGCGAGGGCTTCGACGCCCGGACGTCCACCGCCCTGAAGGATCACTACGTCCAGTCGTCCGTCCCCGTCGATGTCGCCCCACGCGGCGCCCGGGCCCATGGTGGGCCGGATGTCCAGCTGTTCGGCTTCGCCCTCGAAGTGGACCGCGTCGATGCCGCACGAAGCCGTGACATCAACGAGCGGCCCGTGAGCGGCTGGGCTGCTTGACCCAGGCGTCTGTCGCGTCAGCTCGGACTCCGTCAAGGTCGACTCGACCTGCACCCACAGGGTCAGGGCGGTCTCGGGCTTCTCCAGCTCCGCCATGAGCGTCGGCGAGAGTCGGCATGCGAAGGAGTTAGGCTCGCCCGGTACGCTCGGTCCCGCGGGGCTGCATTCAAGGGCCGCCGTGACTCGGGGGGCTCCTTGTGTGACGTACATCGCTGCGTCGAGTGACCAGCCCTTCGCGGTTGAGCCGATCAGGGTCGGCGCTCCCGAAGCCTCGGCGACGAGCGGCCGAAGTGGGTGGTTCACGAGCTGTGAGTCCACGCCGTCCACCTGGATCCGGCTCACCGAGAGCCGGCTGTCCGGTTGCGTTTCGGTGCCGAAGAGAAGGAGCATCCTTTCCTCCTCGCTCTCCTTCGACATCGGGGTCAGCGTGAGGTTGAGCGGGGCGTCGCCTTTCGATTCGACAGCGTGCCCGTCGCGCCGGACAAGGTGGGCGGTGTCCCAGGTCTGTGCTGAGGCGGCTTCGTCACCGCTGGCCCGTGCCGAGTGCGGCGCTTCGTGCTGGGCCACAACCTGTGGTCGCGGCCCGTCGAGGATCACGAACTCATCGGCTCCGTGAACCAGGGCGGTCACCTGGACCTTCTTCTCCGGATCGGCGCCGCCGACTCGGAACTGGAACGCTCCGCGGCGCAGGGCGGGGCGCCGCACGAGCGGAGACAAGGACGTGAGCGGCGCGAGGAAGCTGGGAGAGTCCTCGTAGTGGCCGAGGGCTTCCATGCCGTTTTCTGTGCGGACCTCGACAAGGCTGCTCGGGCCGTCCGGGTCAGCGGCCTCCTGCGCGCTTTTGGCGTAGGTCGTTCCAAGGAGCAGCGTGGCTACGGCGACGTGCGCCACAGTCGATCGGCAAGGGGCAGGTTTCATGATGGGATGCTAGCTAGGGGAACGCTGGGGGTGGGCCCTGTTCCAGGCTCCAGGAATCGAAGAGCCGCAGTAAACTCGCCGTTCCGGGGGCGGTAGACCCCGGTAGCACCCTGACTCGCCCCTATCTCCCTACCCAAGGAGCTCCACCATGGCCCCATTCGACTCGTCATTTCCCTTCCCAATGGCCGTAGCCCTCGCCGGGGCCGCGCTGATCCAAGGCCGTTCTGAGGCCGCTCCACTGACGCTGCCGGCCGCGCAAGGCGTGCCGCTGACCCAGGACCTCTACCTCAAGGCATCTAACACAGGCATCGAGGATCGGTTCGGTGCGGCGGTCGCTGCGTTCGGCGATCGCATCGTGGTGGGGGCGCCCGGGGAGGACAGCAACGCGACGGGGGTGAACGGATCTGGCAGCAACAACAGCATGTCGCTCGCGGGGGCCGCCTACGTCTTCCGCTTTGTCGGTGGGGAGTGGGTCCAGGAGGCGTACCTCAAGGCATCCAACACGAATGACGGTGATGTGTTTGGCACCTCCGTTGCGCTCGGTGAGGACGTGGTCGTCGTTGGTGCACCGGGCGAAGACGGCGACGGGGTCAATCAGAGTCAGAACGGCGTGTCCAACAGCGGAGCCGTGTACGTGTTCCGCTTTACGGAGGGCGTGGGTTGGGCCCAGACCAACTACCTCAAAGCGTCCAACGCGGAGGGGGATGATCTCTTCGGTGAGTCGGTCGCCATCGACGGCGAGTGGCTCATCGTCGGTGCCGACGGCGAAGACAGCTCGACGATCAGCGACCCTGCGAACAACGCGGCAGTGTCCGCGGGTGCGGCTTACGTCTTCCGGGAGGCGGCCGCGAACGTCTGGGTCGAGGACGCCTACCTGAAGTCGAGCGACCCCGACGACGGCGATGAGTTCGGGTGCGCGGTGGACATTTGGGAAGACGAATCCGGCGACGCTTTCGCGCTGGTCGGAGCGCGCTTCGAGGACAGCTCCTCGACGGGGGTGGGGGGGGACCCCTTCAGCAACGGCTCGGCGAACTCCGGCGCCGCGTTCCTCTTCAAGGAGGACGGTCTTGGCTGGTCCAGCGAGGAGTACTTCAAGGCATCCAACGCTGGGGCGGGCGACAGCTTTGGCTTCTCCGTCGCCATCGATGGGACCCAGATCGCGATTGGGGCCCCGGACGAGGACAGCTCGGTCGGCGGGATCAATCCCATGAACCCGGACAACACCCTGACGAGCGCTGGCGCCGCTTACTTCTTCTCGGACGGATTTGGCGGATGGGTCGAAGACAGCTACGTGAAGTCCTCCACGCCGGGGCCCCTCGACCGATTCGGTTTCCGCGTCGCTTGCGCGGACGGGCGCTTCCTCGTGTCGGCGGTGGGGGAGGCGAGCTCGGCCCGCGGAATCAACGGCAACGAGTCGAGCAACAGCGCGGGCTTCTCCGGCGCCGCCTACTTGTTTGAGGCGATCCAATTCGTCGGGCTCGGCCAGACCGCCTACATCAAGTCCTCGAACTCTGACCCGAACGATTCCTTCGCCGCAGGGATCGCACTGACGGATCGCTGGGCCCTCTCCGGGGCCAGTCGAGAGGACGGCGCGGGCACGGGGACGATGGCGTCGCAGCTTTCGAACTTTGGCACGGACTCGGGAGCGGCGTACATCTTCCGCCTTGGGGACGGTCCGTTCCTGAGCTACTGCTTCGCCGCGCTGAACAGCTCGGGGTCCTTTGGTCGCCTGAGCGCCACGGGCTCTGGCTTGATCACGGACAACGATGTGGTCCTGCAGGCCTCTTCCCTGCCGGCGAACGTGTTCGGCTTCTTCATTGTGGGCAACAGCCGCAGCTTTGTGATGTTCCCAGGTGGAAGCCTCGGCAACATCTGCATTGGCGGCAGCATGATCGGTCGCTACGTGGGGCCGGGTCAAACCCAGAACAGCGGCCCCGGCGGATCGATCTCATTGGCGATCGACGCAACGGCGATCCCCTTTGCACTGGGCCCGGTCGCGGCGCAGCCGGGGGAGGAGTACCACTTCCAGGCCTGGTTCCGGGACTCGTCCTTCGGGGCGCCCGCATCGAACTTCACCCAGGGACTCACGGTGCTGTTTAGGTAGTCGCGGTCCGGCCTGGCGAAGAACTCGCAGGCAGGGAAAACGCCACTCGCCCCCGAGTCTCGGAGCAAAGCTCCATGACCCGGGGGCGAGTGGCGTTCGTTTCGCCAGGCCGGACCGCACGTGGCGGCTTCTGGCTTGGCTGTGTGTTGCGGCTACGCCAGCTTGAGCTCTCGGATGGTCTCGATCAAAAAGTCGATCGAGGTCTCCTTGTCCACGTCGATGACGCGGCCACTGCCCTTGAAGGGGTTGAAGATCAAGGCGCCCGTCGCTGCGCGACCGTCCTTGAAGTAAACCGTGACCTTGTCAGCTGTTCGTGCGCCTTGGAGCGCGTCGTAGATCTTCTCTTGGGTCATCTGACGGGCCTTACGGACCGATGTTGGGGCGGGTGCGGTGAATGCCATAGTTGTCACATTGCGCTTGCGCGCTTCTCCTGTGCGGTGCGCTCCCAATGGGCAAGCCCATTGGAGATCGCGGAAAAGACGTCGGATGCGTAGCTGAAGTTCTTCGCGGGGAAGTGGAGCTCGGAACTCGTCATAGCGAGTCGTTCCTGAACCCCTCTCTGGCGTGCGTACCAGAGGGGCCCGGTTCAAACGGTTGCGGTAGCTTGATCTGACGCCAAAGATGATTTGTCCACGTCTTCGCCACGTCGGGTGTGTCCACCGTTCGCGCTCAGGTTCGTGGTTTGACCGCCCGCTCCGCTGTCGGAGAGGGCGAGGATTTGATCCAAATGGGGAACGATGAGACTGGACCAAGTCTCGAAGTTAGCGCCCTCTTCCAGCCGCTCTCGCAGCGTCGAAGCGGGCACGAACTCACCCCTCAGTTGATCGGTCTCGCGGACTTGGGCGTCTCCACCCTGCAGGTGAAGCACCTGCACAAAGCCCACGTGAACGGCACCAACTGGGTTACTGTCATCATTGATGAGACCGACCGGGACCAGTTGGGTCGCGCCGGTGACGGTCAGTTCCTCTTCCATCACTTCACGGCGAGTGGCCGCGGGAAGAGGATCGAGGATTCGCTCGGCGTCAGAGCCGCCGGAGGATCCCTGGGGGAAGGCGTCCACGGGATTCACATGACCCCCGACGCCGATCGTGAGCTTGTCGTGGAGGCGGGCATCACCGCCGCCCTTCGTGCGCCTGAGGAGCAAAATGTCATCCCCCCGCGCGACAAGCGTGTACGGGATGACCTGCTTCAAGGTCGGGGTGCGCTCGGCGTACGGCCGCTCCACAAAGAAGCCCGTCTCCCGGATGCACGCATCGAATTCGGCTCGCGACCAGTCATCCGTCCGTTCGCCAAAGAGGCTCAGCCCGTGGGGGGCATGCTCTGGGAACAGCGCGACTCTTGGCACGACGAAGACGAATTCCATAGCGGTGAATGAATAGGGCCGGCGGCAAGTGGGTGAAGCGGGCGGTGAGTGGAGCCCCGTGTCGAATCGAAGACTGGGTCAGATCGAGGAGTCGCTGTCCTCGGGAGTGACCCCAAGGGAGCAAATTCATCGGAATGACAAGCCCGGCAGGATTTTTCAAACCAGCGGGCAAGGGGACTAGGGACCGGGCCGATGCACTGAGTCCGAAGGCGAAAGAGCTGCTGCTGTGCGAAGCGAGCGGCTCACAGGAGCGATCCTGTCTCCCCAGTGCTGGCCGATCGTTCGCGATCTTGGCGGGCGCCGGAGTGAGAGGGGTTGTCCCTGGGGAAGGCCGTGTGCGGTGCTCTTCCCAGCCTCATCTTTTCAAACCCGGGGTGCGTCGTTACCGAAGCGGCAGAAGCACCCTGGACGAGCCGTATTCGTTGAATTCAGCCACGCGCCCTTAGGATGAGCGGGCTCCAACGATCCGTCAAGGCGTCCAGTGCAAGATCCTGCGTGACAGGAGCGTCCATGCGCTAGATCCAGTGGTGCTGCTTCCCCGGAAGCGGACTGGGACCGCGCTGTGGCTGTGGGTACGCAAGTGGTTGTAGCACAACCCGTTGTATAGGCCGATGTCTTCCTCTCCGGTCCTTTGCCACCGGGGAATGCCCCTGTTAGGTAGGCGGAATCGTCCCCGGCAACCTCGGGAAAGAAAGTGGTGCGAGAAGCCTTGTAAGCCGGGTCCTGTACGTCCTCTCCGAGGATCGAACGCGACAGTCATTTCTCTGGGACGGACGTTGCCGCCCGCCTCGAACGACCAACCCGGAAGGAAGCTGGACGCAGGCTGACGCCACATGCCCTTCCCTATTTGGTCTTTCTCCAGGTGGGGTTTACCAAGCCGTCTCCGTCTCCGGAGACGCTGGTGCGCTCTTACCGCACCGTTTCACCCTTGCCTCTGCGCCCCTTACGGAGCGTGATCGGCGGTCTACTCTCTGTTGCACTTTCCCTAGCCTCACGGCCGGTTGCCGTTAGCAACCACCTTTGCCCATGGAGCCCGGACTTTCCTCCCCGCGGTCGCCTCCCCCGAGAGGAAGGCCCCGTGGAGCGACTGCCCCAGCTTCTCGCACCGCGCAGCATGATACGGCCTCGGAAGTCGGTCCGGTCAAGAACTCCCGCCTGACGCTCTGATTGGGTTCGGAGGGCATAGGCCCGGTGGGAACTCCGCTCTGCCACTACACTGCGGACTCGTCCGCGCCCCCCCCCTCGGGGCCGCCGCCCCGACAGACGACCTCCTCCATTCACCACACGATGGCCCTCGACGACGACTTCTTCCTCACGAACCTAGAGCTCCGCGACTCCAACGAGGCAGGAGAGGTGGCCGAGGGCCTCTCGCACTCGTCGATGAAGGGCATGTTCTTGCTCACCGTGCTCGAGCTCGCCGCCCGCGGCGAGCCAAAGGGCGCGGTCACGGTGCTGCACGACGCGGGCGACACGGGCGACCGGTACAAATCGTTCGCCGGCGACCTCGCCGAGGCGGGATGGGCGGTGGCGCTCCCCGATCTCCGCGGGCACGGTTTGACTGAAGGCGACCGCGGTCACTCCAACGGGCTGCGCGAGGTTTGCCGCGACGTCCAAGAGATCCAGGACCACTTGGCCTACCGCATGCCCCACGAGCCGAAGGTCTTGGTGGGCATTGGGCTCGGCGCGAACTACGCCGCCACGTACGCCGTGGAGAACCCCGGCGTGCTTGCGGGGCTCGTTCTTATCGCACCCCTTTGGGACCCGAAGTTCGAGCGCCCCGCTGCGCCGAAGGGCCTCTCGAAGTTCTTCAAGAAGGTCAGCCTCACCGACGCTGGCAGCACAGGCTACACCGCGGACGGTCTGACCTCCGCGGCCGCCCAGGCCACGGCGTGGTCCGCGTCAGAGCTCACGCACTCGGCGATTTCCCTGCGCTCCATCGACGAGGCAGAGCGCAGTGCACGCGAGCATCTACCCAAAGCCGCGGGCCTCGGGCTACCGACTCTCTTTGTGCACGGCGACGCCGACCCGATCAGCTCCGTCGAACCAACGCGTAGCCAGTCTGGCGAGCACGTCGAAGTGCACATCGCCGAAGGACAGCGCCACCATCCGCTTCACGACAAGAAGAGCGCCGAGCTGCGCTCGCACATTGTCGCGTGGCTTGCGCGCATCATTGACTAGGAGTCTGTCGCGCATAGCCGAATCCGCGTAGCACGCGCACAATTCCGGTGGGCTGCGTTGCCCCCAGACGCCGGTGACTACTGGAGTCTTTCGCGCATGGGCGAATCCGCCTAGCGCGCTCTCCGAACGGCAATGCAGCGTTAGCTCGAACCCGTGTGGCGACTGGGGGCGAACGCCTTAGACGGGCTCGCCTTCGCGAATCCAGTCCTCAAGCAACACCATGGCGCTCCACGGGTCGCGACGTGCCTTGCGGTCGGCGCCGTGGTAGCCGGCTTCCCTCAGACGCTCTTCGGCTTCCTTCGTGGACAGGCGTTCGTCCTGGCGCACGATGATGAGCTCGGGATAGAGCTTGACGACGGCGTCGATGAAGACGTCCACTTCGGCGGCGCGGCCGCCCTTGGTCCCGTCCATGTTCCACGGGTAGCCCACCACGAGGTGGCTGATGTCGCGCTCCTCCAGGAGCTTCGCGAGCTCCTTGAGCGCGGCGGGATCGCCCCCCTCGGGAGCCTCGAGCGGCGTCACGATGAGTCGCATCGGGTCCGTGGCGGCGAAGCCGGTTCGCTTGGAACCATGGTCCACGGCGAGGGCGCCCTTCTTTTTGATCGGTGAGGTCATGGGATCGGCCAGGAGTCTAACCTCAGCGTCCCCCCGACGCAGCGTCCCATAAGCGCCCTAGAAACGCTTCGGGCGTTCGCTGAAGCCCGGAAGCGGCAGCCTGTCTCGCTCGTCGCTGGGCGCGAACAGCTGGGAGATCAGGCCGCGCAGCACCACTGTCGGACGGTCCATGGTGCCGCGGATCGACACTCGCAGCAGGCTGTTCTGGATGTAGTAGAGCAGTCGCGTGAGGGGCCCCAGCTTGTCGACCAGGCTGTACCGCACTTCCAGGTCGCTTGTGACGTCGCCCTCGAACGTCATGAGCCCCGTGCCGACGAGGGACATCAGGTCGCTGTCCACCCGCATGCGGTCGATCGCGAGGGAGCCATCCTCGATGGTGTAGTCACAGAGCATCTCACGGAAGAGCACCGTTGTGTCGATGCCGAGTCGCTGGGACAGAGCGCGGAACACGGGGATCGCCCACAGCGCTGAGTCCTTGACCCGGATCTCGCCGCCGCCGCGCATGTCGATCAGATGCTCGAAGTCGCCGGCGAGGCGCATCGAGAGATTCATCACGCCGCGGTTGGCGAAGTTTGAGTCGAAGACGCCGCGCAAGAACTCCCCGATGTCGACGTCGCTCATCTGCGCGGCGAGGCGGAACGGGAACGGGGCCTTGAGGTCGATGGCGAAGAGATCCGCGCCGTTGGCGACGTCGCTGCCCAAAGCTCGCAGTCGTCCGCCCTCGAACCCACCGTCGAAAGCCTCGATGACCAACCGGCTGCCGACGTAGGTCATTTGCATGCGCGCGTTTTCCAGGCGGCGGCCCGCGATGGCGCCGAAGAGCCCGTCGATCGTTGCCCTGGAGCGCAGCTCCTTGCCCTCGTGGTTCAGGTGCAAGTCCATCGACTCCACGAGCGTGACCTCGATGGGCGCGCCAAGGTCGATGAACGCATCCTCGATCCGGATCTTGCCGTCTAGCTCCACGTGCCGCGTTCCATCACGGCGCTCCGTCAGCTCCAGCTCCGCGTCTTCGATGTCGAACGATCCTTTCGCCCGAAGGTCGTCGAGGACCGTTCGCAGCGTGTCTTCGTCGAGGAAGAAGCTGAGGTGCTCGCGGTCGATCGGCAGGCCCTGGGCGCTGAGGTTCGCACGCAGAGTGGAGCCGCCGGGGACGGGCTGGTAGACCACGCCTGAAAGCTCGATGGGGGTGGTGCCGAGGCGCGCGTCGATCTCCTCACCGATCCACTCTTCGGTGTCGCCGTCCAGGCGGAAGTGGGCGGAGACGTCGCGCAGCACTTGGTCGCCGCCAACGCCAAGCTTTTCGAGCCTGGCCTCGACGCTGATTGCGTTGTCGGTGGTGGGGAGACCCGGGGACTCGGGAAGCGTCATCTCGGCCGCAAAGTCCACGCGACCCGCCACCTCGACTTCGTCCGTGTCGACGGGATCCATGCCTCCGGTGGTCGAGCTCGCCTGTCGCGCGGCGTTCGTGAGCGACCCCACCAGGCTGCGGTTCGCGATGTCGAGCCCGGCGCCCATCGCTACGAGTCGCCCTGGCGTCGGCCCTTCGCTCGACACGCGGACCGCGACGGGCACGCTGGGTCCCACCTGGCGCCAGAGGCCCTGCATGTCCGCGGCCAGTGCCGTGTAGGGGAACTCCGGCGTATCGGCGTCGGCGAGGATGTCCGGGGGGAGGAGCGAGGTCGCTAGCAAGCGGCCTTCGACCTCGCGGGTCACGATCGGGAACTGGATCGGCTGGACGGTCAAGCCCTGGCGTCGATCGTGGGGGCGTACCTCGGCGCAGATCTTCATGCCGCCGAGGTAGGGGACGACGTCGAGGTTCGCCCCGTCCGGATCGTCCATGAGGCTCGCCCGCAAAGCGGCGGCCTCGACGGAGGGCAGCTCGTTCACGGCGGTCAGGGAGACGTCCACGAAGCCCGCCACACCGACGGCCTCCAGGCTGGCGGCGGCCTCTGGGTTCTTGCGCGCGACCTCTTCCCTGAGCTCCTGGGCCCGGACATTCACGCGCCGGGCGTCCAATTCAAACCAGTTGAGCGTCCGCGGGTTCCCGTCCGGTGCCCCTTCCCCTGCCACCCGGCCGACCACGTGGAAGGGATCTCGGGCGATGGGGCTCTCGGCCTCTAGGTCGAGCTGCACGAGGACGCGTCCGCGCTCCGGGCCCCCGCCGTCGGTGCGAATGCGGATCGAGCCGTCGGATCCTTCGATGGGGATGGGGAGCTCGCGCCATCGGAACCCGACGCCGTCCAACTGGGCATCGAGGTCCATGCTGAGCTCGCGGCGATGGATCGTTCGCCAAAGCTCCAGATTCAGGTCGAGGCTCCCGCCGCCCGGGTTCCAGGTAGGAATGAGCTCGCGCACTTCCGGCACTCCGTAGAGCCCGATCATCGCGGTCTCGAAGTCCTGGTTGAGGGGCAGTCGCTCGCTCTTCACGCTGAGGTGAAAGGGCGTGGGGACAAGGTCCACGAGGGACTCGTCCGCGAAGCGCCAGATCGGCGTGAAGTGGAGCGACCCCTGCACGCTGATCGGACCGCCGGAGTGCGAACCCGTCATGTTGTAGAACGCGAGCTGGCCGGGGAAGCGGCCCTCGGGGCGGATGCTCCACGTCACGTCGCCGACGACGCGCTTGACCGGGAGCGGGAAGCCAACGTCCCGCCGTCCGGTGCGGCGGTCGATGCCGCCGTGGTAGGCGAGGCTGGCGTCGCCGCGCGCACGAATCAGGAGCAGCCGCTCCAGGGAGCGGCCGACGGGCTGGTCCGCGACACGCGCGCTTGGGAGCCGAACGCCGATGGAAACGTCTGCAGACCCCTGGGGCGCCAGCATGCGATCGATCTCGACGATGCCCTCGAGCCCGGCGCTGAGTTCGCTGAGTCTCTCGCCGAGCGGAGCACCGGGCAGGTCGAGCCATACCTCAAGATCGGAGTTCTCAGGTGCGCGCGTTCCGGCGCGGAAAGCTGCGGCACCTTGCAGCTCTTCCCACTCAGCGCTCAGCGTACCTACGGCGCGCCATGCGCTAGGCCGCGTGGGGTCGCCGTCTTCGCCCGCGTCGAAGCCCACCTCGGCCAGAAGGTCCACGCCCTTCACCGGCCTTGAACGAGCGGACTTGAGCCACGGCAGGACAAGCCCGCCATCGGAGACTCGAACCTTGCAGTCGACAGCGGGGAGGAGTGAGCGGCCGATCTCGTACGTGGCTTCGAGCGAAAGGTCGAGCAGCGCCTCTGGCTCAAAGCGCGCGAGGGCCTCGACGGGCGCGAGGTGCTCCAAGGAGTCGAGGCTGAGCTGGATGGACTTGGCGACGCCGCGGACACGGGCAACCCGGTCGTCGCCGACGGTGCCGCTGAGCCAGATGGTGCCGTAGCCGCCCTCGTCACCGATGGCGGGTCCGCCGGGGGGAGGGGCGTCGGTCTCCGTTGCGATGCTCGGGGTGAAGCGGCCGGCGATCCTGGTGCCGACGGCTTCGGGAGCCTCTGATTCGCCGCGGTTGGGCTGGGTGAGCGAGAGGTTGGCCGTGCCGAGGTGCGTGATCTGTTGGTCCTCGAGGACGAGCGCGACGGAGAGGTTCCGCAGCGCCACCTCGGGGCTCTTGGCGAGCAGGTCCACCGTCGACCCGGTCGTGTCCTCGTCGGTGCCGCTCCCGAGTCCCCTCGACAGGTCGGGGGAAATCACGATGGAACCGCCGTCGACGTCGACGCGGTCCGCGTGGAATCCTGTGCCTGGCGCCCAGCCGAAACGGAGCCGAATTTTGTTCCCGACGAGCCCTCCCTGGATCCGGTCCCCGGAGGACGGGCCCATGGAAAGCTCGCGAATCTCGACGCTGCGCTTGAGCCAAAGGATGTCGACGTCTTCGATCGTGACGTCTTCTCCGAGCGGGCCCTCGACCCGGTCCGCGACGGCGCTGGCGATCCAGCGCTCCAACCTCGGGTGATGTTCCGCGCCGAGGGCCAGCACGATGAGGACGAACGAAAGCCAGCCAAGTGCCAGAATCGCGGTCCAAACGCCCCGCTGCAGGGAATTTGACGATTTCGCTGAGCCGCCCGAATACGACGTCTGAGTGGCGCTCGGGGCACCTTCTCTTTGATCGGTCGCTTTGGGGTTTTGTGGCTTCACGTGGCTCTATCGGCTGATTCTGGCCGGTTCTGCAGTGTTTCTACAGGCTCGATACAGGGGATCGTCGACCACCCTCCCGTCTTCCATGACCCAGGATCCCGCGGAATCATGTCCTAAATGGCAGATACCCTTCGATTCTGATCGTTGACATTGCCATTTCCGGTAGCCAATCTCCCATCAGCGTCACGGATTCCAACTTTGCCACCGCACACTGGAACCCACCCCCCAAGACCCCATTCCGTTCCTTACGGACGGACACAACTGATATGGCTAAGAAGAAAGCCTCACGTTCGAAGAAGAAGTCGACCCGCAAGGCACCCGCACGGAAGGGCGCTCGCAAGAAGACGACCCGCAAGAAGAAGGGCGCGACCGGCGACCTCATCATCAGCAAGAGCCGCACCAAGGCGATGGCCTCGCTCAACGTCTCCTCTGACTTCTACGGCGCCCTCGACGAGAAGGTCCGCGAGATGATCACGATGGCTGAGCACCGCGCCACGGAGAACCGTCGCGCCACGCTTCGCCCCCAGGACCTCTAAAGAGTCCTGCTGGGTCCGCTCCTTCGCCCTTTTCCCCGTGCGGCTTCACGCTTCGCTGGGATCGGGCGTCCGGCGCACCCTGCGTTCTTCGCGCCCGCGGCTGCTTGGCTCCCAAGCAATCGTGGGCGTGTTTTCGTTCAACCCTGGTCCCGCGTACTCCCCGCTATGGCTGATCCCAACGTTCGGCACTCCAAGTTCATGAGCCTCGTCCTTCGGCACCGGCCGGAACTGATCGGGCTAGAGCTCGACGACGCCGGCTGGGCTGACGTGGAAGCGCTGATGGCCGGCGCAAGGGAGCAGGGCTACGACATGGATCTCGCTAGGCTCCAGGACGTTGTGGCGACCTGCAAGAAGCAGCGCTTTGCCCTGAGCGACGACGGCAAGCGTATCCGCGCCAACCAGGGCCACTCCGTCGACGTCGAGCTGGGCCTCGAGCCCGAGACGCCGCCGGACCGGCTGTACCACGGAACCGTGGACGCTTCGCTGGCGTCGATTCGACAGAACGGCCTCAGCAAGCGAGCGCGCCATCACGTGCACCTCTCGCCGGACCTAGAGACGGCGACGGTGGTGGGGGATCGCCGCGGCGCGGCGATCGTGCTGGTGATCCTCGCCCGTGAGATGGTCGCGGCGGGGCACGAGTTCTTCGTCTCGAAGAACGGCGTTTGGCTGACGGACGAAGTGCCGCCTGAGTTCATTCGCTTTCCGGACTAACGGCGCCGGAGCTTCACGTCGAACGGGCGCAGGTAGAGCGGCTTGATGGCGTCCGGTCCGACGCGTTCGCTGGGCTGGCCGGCGTCGAGCATGCTGACGGACAATAGCGCTGCTGCGTCGGGTTCCACGGAGCGCACCTCGCGCGGCTTAGGGACGAGGTCGCCGATGACCTTGAGTGCGCCCTCGTCCGCGAGCCAGACGGACTCCGCCTCTAGGATCTGGCAGGCGTCCGCGGCGGCCACGCAGGTAGGCGCCTGGAACTCGATGAGTCCGCCGGCCGATCGCCCGTAGGCCGCGAGGTACAGGTTCCCACCGAACGCATTGCGAAGGACGGCGGCACGCTCTCCCGGGGCGAGGGCGCGCAGGGCGAGGGCCTCGAACGAGGGGATCCCGAGAAGCCTCGACGCGTCCCGTGCCTTGAGCCCCAAGGACAGTCCAAGGGCCGTCGAGCAGCCTACGCGCAGGCCGGTGTAGCTCCCGGGGCCCGTGCCGACCACGATGCGCTCGATGTCCTCGGGCTGCGCGGAGGCCTTAGCCATGAGGTCAGCCAGGAGCGGCACGAGGTCCCTCGCATGGGAGCGCTCCGGATCTAAGCTCACGAGCTCTGGGGCCGCACCGTCCACGGAAATCGCAACCGACGACGGACGCGAGGAGGTCTCAATGGCGATAGCAACCCGTGGCATGGCGGCAGTATAGCCGTCCAGTGCCCGGGCCAACTCCGCCATATCTCGAACAGGGATTCACCCGCGGAGGGGAACTGAGCGAACGGGCGACGCCTATCGTACTGTGGTTCATCATGTCGTCGATCCTGCCACCCTCGCGCTTCACCCGCGCGCCTCGAACGCGGCAGCTCATGGCGCTCGTCGGGCTATTCGCCGGCGCCTTGAACGCGGTGGGCTGCGGACCTGAGCCTGAGGCTCCTTCCGCCGAGGTCCCGCACCGGACTTCGTTCTTTGATGTTGGCGTCCAGGCGCTCGAGCTAGATGGATCGGTACAGGAGCTCGCCGCGTACCGCCTCACCTCGAACGAGCCCAAGCTCAACCGCTTCCAGGTGGACCAGGGACAGCCGCGCATGTCTCCGCTCCGCGGGACGGGCCCCCAAGGCGCCCGCTTTGCCTATGGCGCGAGGTTGCAGGGCGGTCCGTTGATGATGTCGCTGCCTTTGGATGCCTTCGGGGCTCCGGGGGTCGCGGCCTCCATGACGACCATCGAAGCGGAGGTCTACTGTCCAGGCGTAGGCGAGCTGAAGCTCTCAGCGACGCTCCTCGACGATCGTGGCAAACTGCTCGGCACCACGGACTTCCAGCTGTTCTGGCGCAAGAAGACTCCGACGAAGGTCGTGCTTGAGCTGCCCAGGAATCAGAAGCTCGAAGGGGCCGCCTCCATCAAGTTCCGGTTCTCCGGACGGGCTGGACCCGTGTCGATGGCAGCTGTGGAGCTACGGCGCTCCCCCCCAGGCTCCGAGCTTCCCAGGCTGAGTACGCCCGAGCTCATCACGCTCCGGGGGCAGTCGAGGCACGCCGGCGGCCTCGTCGAAGGTCACCCGTGGGAGGGGACGTTTCTCGGTCGCGCGGACTCCTTCATGCGGCTCTCGGTCCACACGCCGCTTCGCTACGCGCTGGGCGTTGGCTACATCGCAAAGCTTCGCGTCGACATCGAGGCGGGCGGGAAGAGTCGAACCCTCATCGTGCCCATGCCTTCCGAGACGAGGGCGACCTGGCACGACGTCAAACTCCCGCTAGAGCTCAAGCAGCCTTCCGAGGTCACGGTCCGACTGACCTGCGCTGACGACAGAGACTCGGTGGACTCTGTGCTTCTGGTGGGGGACGCCGCGGTCGTGACGCCCAAGCCTGATCCGAAGACGGTCCTCCTCATCACGTCCGATACCCATCGAGCCGACTACCTCGGCGTCGCCCGCGGCAAGGCCTCTGTGATGACGCCCGCCATCGACGACCTCGCCACGCGCGGGGTGTGGTTCCGCGACTGTCAGTCGACGATCAACACGACGACCCCGTCCCACGTCGCGATCATGACCGGGTTGCACCCGAAGGACACCGGGATCGTGGACAACGTCACGAGGATGTCCGAGCGTGCCTCCACGCTGGCGGAGGCGTTTCGCGGTGCGGGCTTCCGAACGATCGGAGCGGTGGGGGCGCCCCACCTCGTTCCCTCCTGGACGGGACTGGGCCAGGGCTTTGATCGCTTCTCGGACCCTGTCGGTGGCGTCAGGGCTGCGAGCAAGAGCATCGAGTCCTTGATGGAGGCGCTGGACGACGCGTCCGGCGAAGACACGTTCCTTTGGCTCCATCTCTTCGACGCCCATTCGCCTTACGACCCACCGAACCGAACGAGCGGGGTGGCCAGCGGCGCGCCTGCGATCGAGATCACGGCCGACCTGCTGGAGGTCAAGCAGGTCCCCTCTTGGCTCCAAGAGGTCGAGACCACGGGGCTCGACGAGGTTCGCGGATGGTACGGCGAGGAAGTCGAAGCCCTCGACCGGTCCCTCGCCGAGCTGTTCGATCACACCCGCGTCCAAAGTGGCTGGGTCGCCTTCACGAGCGACCACGGGGAGAACCTCGGGGAGCACCGTGCGTGGTTCAAGCACTCGGGGCTCTTTCTACCTGTCCTGCAGGTGCCGCTCATCATCGCCGGTCCAGGCATCGAACCACGGGTCAGCGACGCCCAAGTTCAGCAGTCCTCGGTGGGTCGAACGCTGCTCGATTTGCTGTCCATCGACGTGGACTTCCCGGGCAAGAACCTCCTGGAGGCTGGGTCGGCGGACGAGCCGCGCTTTGCGCTCGGGTCCAACGGCACGCAGGCGAGCATCTGCGTTGGCAAGTGGCTCCTTCTGCTCGGGCTGCGCACGGTCGACAGCAACCCGGGTGAGCCGTTCTACCTGGCCGGGCGTGTGCAGCTGTTCGACCGGACGCTGGGCATCTCCACCGAAGAGGACTTTGTCGACGCCGAGCCGGAGATTGCTAAGAAGCTACGGGCGAGCCTTGTGAAGTGGCTTGAGTCCGGCCCGGAGCTGCAGCCGCTCGCGGAGACGATCGAGGTCACGGACGCCGAGCGAAAAGACCTCGAGGAGCTGGGCTATAGCGGCGGTGGGGAAGGGCCGGTGGACAAGTGGTGGAGCGAGTCGCGCATCACGGACACCAGGTGGAAGGGGGCGTTTTGATCGGTGCCTGGAGCTGGCTTCACCCCTGTCGCCGGCCCACAAGCTCGCCACGGGATCGCCATCGCTCCGCGGGTCCAGCGAGCTATCCGGGACACCGAGATTCCCGATGGAATCGAGGGCTGACCCAGTTCCCGTAGGCGCAAAAGAGCCCAAGGTGCAGATTCAGATCCTCTCACTTATTGCCGGTGAGCCAGGACGGGCCCTGTCCCCGTGACCGATCGAACACCGCTTGGGTTACGGACTGAGGGCACCATCGAGCCCTCCATCCACCAACGATGGGAGTCAGCCCCCTAGCCGGCTTCAGCGATCTCCGTCCGCAGGGCCTCCACGAGGTCGTCCGCGATCTCCTGAATGCGAGCCGCGTTCGGGCCCTCGATCATGACCCGCGCCTTGGGCTCGGTTCCGGAGTAGCGCACGTTGATGCGGCCGTCCGGACCCAGCTCTTGCTCGTAGCGCTCGCGTATCTCCTGGAAGCGCGGGAGCGTGTCCAGAGAAGGCTTGCTGGCGACCTTCAGGCCGAGGAGCACCTGGGGGAACGGAACGAAGGGGGCCGCGAGCTCCGAGAGCGTCTGGCCCGTCCGTGCGCGGACGCCAAGCACGTGGAGTGCCGTCAAAAGGCCGTCACCGATGAAGCCGCTGTCGGCGCCAAAGATGATGTGCCCCGACTTTTCTCCGCCAAGGCTCAGCCCGTGCTCGCGCAGGCCTTCCACGACCTGGCGGTCGCCCACGCCAACCTCGACCACGCCGACCCCGACGGGGTCCAGGGCACGGTGCAGCCCGCGGTTGCTCATGACGGTGGCGACGATCCGTGAGTCGCTCCACAGGCCGCGGGCGGCCGCGTCGCGGGCCAGGATCGCCATGATTCCGTCCCCGTCCACGAGCTGGCCCTTCTCGTCCACAAGGAGGCAGCGATCCGCGTCGCCGTCGAGGGCTACACCGAAGTCTGCGCCACTCGCCTTGACGCGCTCTTGGAGCGGCTCAGGGTACGTCGAGCCGCAGCCGTCGTTGATGTTGGTGCCGTCGGGTGCATTGAAGAGGGCGGTGACCTCTGCGCCGATCGCCTGGAGCACGCGGGGGCCCACGTGGCTTGCGGCTCCGTTCGCGCAGTCGATGACGACCTTGGCCCCCGCAAGATCCAGCGGCTCACCGCTCTTGGCGAGATCGATCAGGTGCTCCGCGTACATGTCTTCCAGCTGTGCATCGAGCTGAAGCGGCTCGGCTTCGTTCGCCCCGCCGCCGTCCGGGGACACGCGCCCCACCTCCTCGCGCAGGCGCATCTCGATCTCCGCCTGCTGGGCGTCGGTCAGCTTGGAGCCACCGCCGGCGAACAGCTTGATGCCGTTGTCCTCGGCTGGGTTGTGGGAGGCGCTGATCATGGCGCCCAGCGAAACGCCTTGGGTCGCGGTCAGCCACGCGAGCCCCGGCGTGGGCAGGAGATCGGCCGTGCGGGCCGTCACGCCAGAGGCAGCGAAGCCCCGCGCGAGAGCTTCCTGCAGTGCCTTGGCGGAAGCGCGTCCGTCGTGGGCAATCAACGCCTCGGCGGCGTGTCCGGTGCCAGCGGCAGGGCCGAGAACGGCTCCAGCAGCGCGTCCGAGCGCCTCCACAGCTTCTACGGTCAGCCAGCCCTCGAGGGCTTTGCCGCGGATGCCGTCCGTTCCGAAGATCTCTTGGTTCTCGACCATTCCCGTCTTATTCATCCTGTCCCTTACCTTCGGGCGCTCTGCTGAGCGCGACCGTTCTATCCGACTCTTCAATTTCCAGGCGCAAAGACGCGCCCGGATCGTTCTTCGCGGCCCCAAACAACGGGCCGAGCGCTTCGCGCCAAAGCACGTCGACGGAGCCCACTTCCACTTCGGCGCGGAGTCCCGTCGCCTCCGTCACCCTGTCGACGTCCACGAACACGCGCGCGTTGTTGCGCACGAACTGGAGCAGCTCTTGGCGCACGGTCGTTTGCAGCGCCTCGGGGGCGGTGTCGTCGATCATGGCGCGCGTCTTGACGACGGCGGAAACCGTCTCCGTGGGCGGCAAGTAGAGAGCGCTGGTGTTCGCGGGGTCAAAGGACACGAGCGCGACCTCCAACTCGAGCTGACCCACGACAGTTTCGCGGGGGAGCAGCGTCACGCTGGGAGATGATCTCTTCCTACGCGGCACGCTGCCCAGATCCCTCGCCTCCATCTCCTTGGCATCCTGCTTGAGGCGCTTCACGAAGCCGGTGCCGTCAGCGCGCGAGAGGTCGACAAGCTCGAAGGCCAGGAGCGACGGATCCGCGACGAGGCGGTCCACGTCGGCCTTGGGTCCCCGAACCGTGATCGATGCCGGGTTGAACTCCATGGAGGAGGCGTCGAGCACCGCGCCCACGGGGGGCTGGATCCGCGGCTCTATCGAGTCCCCATCGCTGCGTCGCTCGAACGATGCAAGCGACGGGGCAATGGTCGCGTTCGCGTAGCTCTCGACCTTGACCACCAGCGAGCCCTTCGGCGATCCGGACTGCACGCCGAACGTGACGTCCAGCCCTCGGATAGGCCGCTCGACGCCCCAGGTGAACTCCGCTGGTCCGACGGTCTTGTCGGTACCCACCCAGCCTTCAGGGACGACGAGGACGCCGCCGAGCTGGCCGCCGATCAGATCCAGGTCCGACTGGGCTGCGCTCGCCTTGATCTTGATGGAGCTTCCCGCGGGCGGGAAGGCGAGGTGCATGTCCTCGGACGGAAGGACGATCCGCAGCACGCCGCCGGTGGGGGTGAGCTTGGCGCTGCCGGCGACCTCGACGCGGACGTCGAGGCTGTAGTCGTTCGATGCCCGGATGGAGCGGAAGGCGAGGAGGAAAAGCCCGACCCCGACGGCGGCGGCCATGGCCTTTTGCCCAGGGTTCGCAAAGAGGCTCTTCAGGGCCCGCCCGAGCGCGGACGCTCCGCCGCCCTTCGATGCTTTGACATCGTCATCGCCACCGAGGCGTGAGCGCAACACGTCACCCAGTTCGTCGCGGAGCACGCGGCGCTCCATCTTGCCGTCCTGGCAAACCGTGATCAGTCCGGTCTCTTCCGACACCGCAACGACGACCGCGTCGGTGTCCTCCGTCAGGCCGAGGGCCGCACGGTGCCGCGTACCGACGGACTGGGCGAGGCGGTCGTTCTCGGAGAGCGGCAGGATCGCGCCCGCCGCAACGATGCGATCCTCCCGGATCACGACGGCACCGTCGTGCAGCGCGCTGTCCGTGTGGAAGATGCTGTCGACCAAGAACCGATTCACGCGTGCGTCGATGCGTTGGGCCGTCTGGGTCCACGGGTCGAGGGGCGTCTGGCGCTCGAAGGCGATCAGTGCGCCGCGCTTGCGCTTCGCCATCGAGACGCACGCGCTTGCCACCTCGTCGACGACGTCCTTCGCCCGCGATCCGATCACGCGACTCAGGAGCGGATTGTCCCCGAGGCTGATGATGCCTCGGCGCAACTCGGGCTGGAACACGATCGCGAGGATCACCACGGCGAAGCCGGTGACACCCTCCACGATGAATTGAAGCTCGGCCAGCTCAAGCCAGCGGGCGACCCCAAGGAGCGCTCCGAAGACGACGATCAGAGCGATCACGACCCCGCGAATGAGGCCGCTCCCGCGCGTGGTCCGCAGGAACGAGAGCACAATGTGCGACCCAATCGTCAGAACGACTATCTGACCAATCGTCTTGGGGTCGAGCAGCATCGTGTCGCTGGGGAATGCCGGGGTCGGCGAGGAAGGCTGGAAAAAAGTGCGGGGCGCGTCCCAGAAGTGCACATGCATGATGCCCTGCTAGGTGTCCGAGTCACATCGGATCCGCGCTGATTTGTCGTCGGAGCCCTTCGGTCCGCGGTAGTTACTCATCGGCGGGCTCGGCGTCCCTGCGGGAGTCCGATTGCCCTCCGTGGACGCCTTCGCGGGGCTACGCCCCAAACGGGGGCCCCCGCGGCTCAAATGGTCCCGATCAGGAACAGCCTTCCACAATAGCGCGGGTGACGAGGACCGCTTCCCGCATGACGGCGACGTCATGGACGCGCAGGATCTCGACGCCCTCCCGGGCCGCGAAGACCACCGCAGCCGCCGTCCCACCGATGCGCTCCGAAGGTTCGCCCCGCCGCTCCTCGGCCAGCCAGTCGCGCTCATCCTCCGCTCCGGTGATGTGCCCGATGAAGGACTTTCTCGAGGCTCCGACGAGCACCGGGTAGCCCAGTGAGCGGAGCTCTCCCAGGCGCCCCAGAAGGGCGAGGTTGTGGGGGAGGCGCTTGCCGAACCCGATCCCGGGGTCGAGGGCGATGCGATCCTTGGGGATGCCAGCAGCCAGCGCAGCCTCGGCCCTCTCCAAGAGGTGCTGTTTGACCTCCTCCACCGGGTCGTCGTAGATGGGCGCCACCTGCATCGTCTTGGGGTCCCCTTGGCGATGCATCAGAACGACGTGCAGGTCAGCGCCCTCGGTCCCGGCGCGGAGCTCGGCGACAGTGGGCAGCATGCGTGGATCGGCGAGACCCGCGCTCACGTCGTTGACGATCCGTGCGCCCGCTTCCACCGCGGCCCGCGCGACGCCCGATTTCATCGTGTCGATGGAAATCGGGGCCCGGGTCGCTTGGGCGATGGCGCGGATCACGGGGACGACGCGCCGTAGCTCCTCTTCTTCGGAGACCGGGTCGGCCCCGGGGCGCGTGGACTCGCCGCCGACGTCGAGCACATCGGCGCCCTGGGCGATCAGCTCCTTGGCACGGCGGACAGCCGCCGCCGGCTCAAGGTACTTGCCGCCGTCCGAGAAGCTGTCGGGCGTGACGTTGAGCACCGCCATGATCGACGGGCGCACGGGCGGCGCGCCGCCGGTGCCCGTGAAGGGCCAAGGCATGGCAGCGGAAGGGCGCTGGGCGCCTTCCACCGTGCCGCGCGGCTCCTTTGCGCTTTCCGCTGGGAAAACGCCCGCTCCGAATCCGTGACTCGTCACTGCCGAAAGGAGTGCACTGCCGATGGGAGTGTCAACCGGCTCAGGCCGGGGACAGGCCGGACAGCGAACCGCCCTCGCCACCGATCTCTGGGCCGAGGTCCGTTTCCGGACGCGGCGGAGGCGTCGCCTTCCTTGTGCGGCGCTCTTCGCGAAGCTCCTCGGCGGTCTTCTCGCGAAGGCCCTCGGGGTCCGTTCCGGCGATGAGCTTTTGGATCTCCGCCTTGTCGAGCGTTTCGTAGAGCATCAGGCCCTTGGTCAGCCGCTCGACGGCATCGCGTTCCTCGGTCACCAAGCGCTTGGCGAGCTGGTAGGCCTCCTTGAGGAAGCGCTTGATCTCTTCGTCGATCTCGCGCGCCGTCTCCTCGGAGTGCCACTTGCTGTTGCCGAGCTCGGTGCCCAGGAAGTCGGAGCCTTGACGCTCTGCGTAGTTGATGGGGCCGATGCTCTCGCTCATGCCGAGCTCCGTCACCATCGCACGGGTCAGCTCCGTCGCGCGGCGGATGTCGTCGGACGCTCCGGCGGAGATATCCCCGCAGAAGATCTCCTCGGCCACGCGGCCGCCAAAGAGCATCGCGAGTTGGCCCTCGAGGCGCTTCTTCTGGGTGTGATAGCTCTCCTTTTGGGGGAGCATCATCGTGGCGCCGAGGGCCCGGCCGCGGGGCACGATCGTCACCTTGTGGGGGACGTCGATCTGTCCTTCGAGCTTGGCCGCAACGATCGTGTGCCCCGCCTCGTGGTAGGCGGTGATCTCGAGGTCTTCGGCTTCGACGTTGCGGGCGATCTTCTGGCGGCCGTAGCGCACCTTGGCCGCCGCCTCTTCGAGGTGTGACATCTCGATCTCGTCCTTCTTGTCGAGGACGGCCATGATGGCGGCCTCGTTGACGATGGCCGCAAGGTCAGCGCCGGAGTAGCCCGGCGTCGCGCGCGCCAAGTCGATGGCGTCGATGTCCTTGTTGACCTTGACCTTCTTCAGGTGGACGTTGAGGATCGCCTCGCGCCCCTCCATGTCGGGCAGGTCGATGGTGACCTCACGGTCGAATCGGCCCGGGCGCAGCAGCGCCGGGTCGAGGACGTCCGGGCGGTTGGTGGCGGCCACGACGATGATGCCCTCATCGGTGCTGAAGCCGTCCATCTCCACGAGGATCGCGTTGAGTGTTTGCTCGCGCTCGTCGTGTCCGCCGCCCATCCCTGAGCCGCGTCGACGGCCGACGGCGTCGATCTCGTCGAGGAAGATGATGCAGGGGGAGTTCTCCCGGGCCTGCTTGAACAGGTCGCGCACTCGGCTCGCGCCGACGCCGACGAACATCTCCACGAAGTCCGAGCCGGAGATCGAGAAGAACGGGACCTCCGCCTCGCCCGCGATGGCCTTGGCGAGCAGCGTCTTGCCGCACCCGGGGGAGCCGACCAGCAGCACGCCGCGGGGAATCCGTCCGCCGATACGGGTGAACTTGCCGGGGTTCTTCAGGAACTCCACGACCTCACGCACTTCGGCCTTCGCCTCTTGCGCGCCGGCCACGTCCTCAAACGTGACCCCGGTGTGGTTCTCTTTGGTGTACAGCTGGGCGCGGCTGCGCCCGAAGCTCATCACACCTTGGCCCGACCCTTGGCTGCGCATCTGGCGCATGAAGAGCAGGAAGACCGCGAAGATTAGGATCCACGGGCCCCAGGCGAGGAGCATCATGGTCAGCGACCCGTCGGCGGGGCCGTGGGTCGTGCCCGCGCCCTCGCGAAGGTCGAAGGGGAAGAACTGGGTGGGGACGCCCAGTTCGCCGAGCTTGCTGCGCAGCGACGCGAGGCGCGGGGAAACCTTGGTGACCTGGAGGGCCACTACGTGATCTTCGCTTGGGTCGCTGCCCACGGTCGAGCTGAGCTTGGCGCCGGCCTTGGCGGTGCCGAAGATGAACAGCTTGTCCGTGCGACGCGTCGGGCCCTTGAGGCTGTTCTCGCTGTCGCCCGAGCTGGGCGTCTCGACGCCGTCGCCGTTGTTGCCGTTCGAGCCACTGCCGCTGAGGCCGGTGCGCTCTTGGCTGGTCTCGGTGACAAGCCAAGCCTCGCTGGGGATGAAGGTCCCCGCGGAGATGGCGCTTTCCACGTCAGCCGCTTGGACCGGTGTGTACCGGGCCTTCGCGTTCATCTCGCGCCACTTGCTCTCGTTGGCTTCGAGGCTGGCCGCCGAAGTCCTGAACCGCTGACCGTTCTCCAGGACACCTTCGATCTCGTTGGTTCCCTTGAACTCCAAGCGCTGGATACCGCCTGTCACCAAGGAGTGCAGGAAAACGTCCTGGCTGAACTCTTTCTCGTTACGCAGGTGGCTGCCGCTGAAAGCGACGAGAACCACGACGATGACGGTGAGGAACAGGAGGAAGGAGCCGAAGGGACGCGGCTTGCGCGCCTTCTCTCCCTGATTTTGCGAATCAGCCATAGCTTGGTTATCGGCTCGACCGGCGACATTCTCCAGGGGACAAGTCTCTGGAGTCCCAAGTGCCTGTGGATACAGGCCGGGGCCCGGGCCGCAGTGATGCGAGGGGCCGGGTCAATCAACGCCGAATCGGCATCACATTGTAGGGGTTCGGATCCCCTTTACCGCCCAGTAGCGGCGATCCTTCAGGTGGGGGACCGATTTTCCGCCCGGGCAGCCTTTTACGTCTTCGAATCGTCCGTGGCGGTGTCGGTGCCGCCGGTGGAAGAGCCCGCTGGGGGGGCGACCCCGGGGGAGGTCCCACTGGGGCCAGCGCCAGGGTCATCCGCGTCCCTAGGGAAAGGGGCCCGCGGCGTTTCCGCGCGGGGCCGGCGGGTCTCCGGGAGGAGCGGATCGCCGGGTCGGGTGACGCCGTACTCAAGGCCCGCGAGCAGCAAGAGGAGCAGTCGGTCGGCCGCGTTGGAGAGCGCACGCTCCCTCACCGCGACTTCGCGTCCCGGAACGTCGATGGCGGTACCGACGGCGGGCTGAGCCTGGGCGCGTCCGAGGACGCGCCCCGTAGCTCCGTCGATGAGCTCCGCCTCGATCGTCAGGATCTCGATCGTCTCGACGGCACGGTTGTTGGTAGTACGGGCGCCGATGCCCCGCTGGAAGTTGGCGATGCGACCACGGATGAACAGGTCGGCGCGGCTTGGGTTGACGAGGCGCATGGCGACGTGCCTGCGGGCGGCCGAGGTGAAGGCCCCGTGGAGGTCGCGCTCCAAGTTCGGTAGGAGCGACTCGTTGCCAAAGATCTGAATGCCCAGGGATCGGCTACCCAGGGAGGCCTTGGTGGCCGCTTCGCGTGCCTCAGCGCTGAGCCCTTCGAGCGCCAAGCGCTGGCCGTCGCCGAGGGCACCCTCGGGAATCGGTTCGCGGGGCACCGCGGGGGCGAGGCCCGTGCTGTAGCCGCAGCCCGCAAGGGAAGCGGCGCACACGAGGGCACAGGCGAGCGAGTGGATCCAGTGGCGGAGCATCACAGGTCACCTCCGTTGCCCGACCCGCCGTTGTCTGGATCGGCGCCATCTCCGCCCGAATCAGGTTCGACGGTATCGGTGCTCGGCTGGATGCGGCCCGGAGTGGTGGGAAGGGAGTCGCTGAGCCCGGCAGGGCCTTGGATGCCAAGGCCCGTGTCCCCTCGGAACGCATCGTTCACCGACCCGTCGAGGACGATGGGCGCGTCGACCCGCTCGATCTCGTCGACGCTGGCAAGGAACGCGCGGATCTCATCCTGCTGTTCCTGGTTGCCGGCGCGCTTGCCGAACTCCAGGGCACGCTCCGCGTGCTGCCGTGCGCCGTCCGGACTCTTTACGGTTCGATAGAACTTGGCGACGATCAGGTCGTTGTCGGCGATGCGCTGGAGGCAGTCGACCATGGTCCGGTCGACCTCTGGCCGGAGCTCGTGGTTCGGGTAGTCGCGAACCCACGCCTCGAGCTCGCTGAGGCTCAGGAGCATCGCGTCGCGGTCGTAGGCTGGCCCGTCGAGGTCCGCCAGGCGTAGCCGCGGAATCTCGGCTTCGCTCTTCACGCGGAAGGGGGAGTCCGGCGACCAAAGCACGAGCTCGCGGTGCTTCTCGATGGCCTCGTCGAAGAGTCGCTGTTCGGTGTAGATCTCCGCCAGGCGCACCAGGGCGTCGTCGCTCTTCTCGTGGGTCGGGTACTCCGTCGACAGATACTCAAAGACACCGGGCGCGCGGTTGGAGTAGGGGAACAGGAAGAGCCGTCTGCGCGTGTCGTTGGCGTAGCTGGTCCCGATGGTCCAAAGGAGGTCACCGGCTTCTTCGCGGAAGGCGTGGCTCGGGTACCGCTGGTCGATCTTCTGGAGGAGGCGGTAGCCGTCGCTTCGCTCATCGTCCGCGACCATGATCTCGGCTGCTCGCAGGCCTGCGGGGACCGCGATGCGCGAGGGCAGTTCGCTCTCCGCAAGGTCCTCCAGGTCGTAGGCGTTCATGCTGCGCTGCGAAAGCTCCTCTGCGCCTCGCTCGAGCAGCGACTGGGCCGTGACCCGCGCATCCGTGCTGATCTTTGGCGTCTTCAGAATCGAGAGCAGCTTTCCAACGGCCTTCGCCAAGGCCTTGTCGTCGGCCTGGGCCAGGTCCACGGTCCGGACGCTCGCGAGCGCATCGGGGACATCATCCAGATCGAGGGGCTTTGCCCGGGCGATCGCGCCCGAGTTGCAGCTCGTCGCCATGGCCCCGAGGGTGGTGGCGAGAAGTAAGAGACGAAGTGGTGGCATCGGTGTGGTCGAGGGACTCAGACGGGCTATTGAGCCCCCGCAGGTTAGGCGCTGGGTGAGAGCTTCGCACGGCTGTTTCGGTCCGGGGCTCCTAGGAACTCGGCGTGGCTCTTGGGTCGCGTCTCGAGCTGATGGTCCAGGAATCGACCGGTGAAATCGAGAATACGCTCGCCGAACTCGGGGCGTTCTTCCACAAGCCCCAGCAGTTGGCCCTTGGTGAGGGAGGCGTTCCCTGGATCGATCAGGCCGTGGGCCCCGTCGAGTACGTCGATGGGAAGGGTTCCTACCCGCCGTCCGGCCGCGTGGGCCTCACCGGCATGTCGGGCGCAAAGGCGTCCCCCGGCCTCGGGGGAGAAAGGCGCACGCGGCGCTCCTTCGGGGTGACCTGCTGCGGGCGCAGGCCCTCCACAGGCGGCGCAGACGGACAGGGCCGGCTGCAGGCCGAGGCACGCGAGCAGGCGCAGCTCGAAGCGCGCGAGGCGCAGGGGCAGGGGCGCGAGCAGGGACTGGGCGGATTCCGCGTCCGCCATCCCGAGGGCTCGACCCACGGCGTTGAACTCGTCGAGGGTGCTCTCGAGCAGCGCGAAGAGGTCCGGGTCCGCGAAGCCGGCGCGGGTCGACAGCTCGGTCAACTCGATCGCGGTGTGGGCGGCTCGGTAGGTTTCCAAGGACCCAGTGACAAAGCGGCGACGGATGTCCACGTCCCCGGTTCGGAGCGTGCCCAGTCCGCTGACCCGCGCGGCTTCGGTCCGGGCATCCGCGTCGCCCCGCGGTGGTGTCCAGTCCAGGCTGAGCGAGTCGAACCAATCGAGCACTCCGGAGAACCGCGACTTGAGTCGATGGGCTCCTTTTGCGATCAGCTCGACGCGGCCGTGCCCCGCTGTGAGCGCGTGCACCACGAGCGAAGATTCGCCGTAGGGCGTGCGCTTGAGGAGGAGCGCGCGGTCGTCCACGGGGGGGCGCGGAGGGTTCGGCCGCATCGCTTTTCGTGCCCTGCGCTGGGGCGGGGATGCCCCGTCAATTCCAGGGGACGAGCGTGCGCGGCTCAAGATGCTATCGGGGGACGCTCCGATCCCTGGCCGGGGTGATCGGAACCACCGTTCTGCGATCCGTGGGGAAGGGGCTCTGCGGTTCCGTTCGTCCCTCGCTCTGGTAGATCTCCGGAGTGGCCTCTCGCACCGCCGTCGGCGCCAGTGGAAGCCTCGGAGGCGTCCTGGTGGCCCAGCGGTGTCCCCCCAGTTCGGTCGCCTTGTTGTTCGCTTGCGAGCACGATTCCACCGGCCACCGACCCGAGGATGACGCGCATCACGCGCCGGTCGGTCGCCTCGGAAACCTGGTAGGTCACGCCGTCCCTCGTGAACGAATTGCCCACCTGGGGGAACCGCCCGAACTCGGCGAGGACGAAGCCCGCGAGCGTCTCGTAGTCCTCCTCTTCGGGGATCGAAAGCGAGGCCTCCTCGTTGACCTCCGCCACGTGCTGACTCGCATCGGCCTCCACTCTCCCGTCGCTCAAGCGTTGGAACGTGGGGGCCTCCTCTTCCTCGAATTCGTCTTGGACATGACCGACGATCTCCGCCATCACGTCCGCGAGGGTGACCAGTCCGGCGGTGCCGCCATACTCGTCGACGACGATCGCCATCTTCTGGCGCTGTTCGCGAAACTCCCCGAGCAGCTCAGGGACCAGCTGTGTCTCAGGCACGAGGAGCGGCGGTCGCATGACGGACCGGATCGAGGTCTTGGCGACCCGATCTTCTGCGACGGCCTTGGCTGCCTCCAGCGCGGTCAAGGTGCCGATGATGGTGTCGATCGTTTCCACGTACACCGGGATGCGACTGAACCCCGAGGAGGCGAAGACAGCGATGGCGTCGAGGAGCGTGGAGTCGGCTTCGATCGCTTCGATTTCGGTCCTGGGCGTCATGACCTCGGCCGCGTCGGCCGCGCCAAACTCGATCACGTTGGCGATCAGTTCACGCGTCTGGGCGCCGAGGTCTCCGTGCATCTCTGCGTCCTCGACGATCGCGCGGAAACCCTCAACGAGTCGGCGCGTGTTGTAGCTGGCATCGGGGGTTCCGATGGCTCGGAGGAGAACCCTACGCACGACGGCGAGTGCGCCTGCGACCCAGGTCATCGGTTGAAGCAGGATCGAGAGCGCAGGGACGCCAACGCGGACGATGCGATCTGCGTGGGACTGTGCCAACGCCAGCGGAATCGACATCGTCATGAGGTGCAGCAAGAGACCCCCGACGGTGCCAGTGAAGGCGAGCGCCTTGAGGAAGCCCACAGTCGGCGGCGACGTGGGGGCGAATAGCTGCAGCGCGGCCACGAAGATGAGGACCGCTGCGAGGGCCCGTGCCACAAACGCGAGGATCCCTGCGCTCGCGGCCAGGGTCTCCGTGCGGCCGGTCGGGGCACTGACGTTCGGGACGGACCCGGGGTAGCCGCCGGGTTCGGTGCTGGGCGTTTCATCCCCTTGCACGTGCAGGGCGCGCAGGAGGCTCGTGCTCAAGGCCGAGAAAATGGCCGCTGCCGCGATGGAGGCGCCGAGGCCCATGAGCAGGGCGGCGCCGCTGGGCGTCGCGAGGGGGACCCATTCCGCCGAGGGCTCGGGCACCACCACCTCCGTCTCCGCCGTGAGGCCTTGCGCGCCGACGCCCGGCGCGGCGTCAGTCGTCGATATCTGTCCGTCGCCAGCCCCGGTGGCCGCGGGTGGCGCCGGCTCCGAAGACGGGGGCTCGTCCGAGTCCGATGGGGTCTCGTCTGCTGCCGATGGTGGGGAAGGTTGAGTCAACTGTGGCTGGGGGGCACACCCGGTGCCGCTCGTCTCTAGAGCATAGCCCACCCAGCGACGACCCCTCCAAGCTGGCGCCCTTCGCTGGGCACGGG
Organism: uncultured bacterium; assembly: GCA_938030175.1. GTDB lineage: Bacteria > Planctomycetota > UBA1135 > UBA1135 > Saltatorellus. Next base: position 31,665 of record CALHGQ010000128.1, read on the forward strand.
GCGACGTAAGTCTCTCTCGGGGAATAGGCTGCACGCGGCGAGGTTGTGGGGCGGGGTCCGTGTGGAGATCAGGGGCCTAAGGGGTTGGCCAGCAGGCGGCTACGCCGATCTAGCAGCCCGTTGAAGAAGGCCGCACTACCGAGCAGCGCCCCTCGAAGCCCTGACAGCGTTGCTTGAAGGGCCCCGAATAGCTCGCTATGGGGGGCTTCAAGCGCCTTGTCAGGACTCCGATGGACGCAGCTGGTTAGCGCGGACTTCATCAACGGGCTGCTAGCAGCCCCTTGAAGAAAGCCGCACTACCCAGCAGCGCCCCTCGAAGCCCTGACTGCGCTCCTTGAAGGGCCCCGAATAGCTCGAAGAGCCTAGATGTGTCCGAATCCCGGCTAGCCCCTCGTGG
>CALHGQ010000129.1 GCA_938030175.1 uncultured bacterium
TCTATCGCCTCAGGCGCATCCCAGCTGGTGCGAGCGAAGACACCCCCGCTCTCCTTGCGGACCTCCAATCCCGGAGCTCGCAGCGCGTGCAGTACGTGAAGGAGCTTGAGGAAGAGCGGGATCAACTACGCCAACACGCCATCGACCTGAAGGAAACGATCCGCCACATGGAAGGCGTCATGGATAAGACGTTCAGTCGGCCCCTCTACCGATTCCGATCGGCGCTCACCAAGCTGGTGATCCGCGGCTGAGGCTTGTCCATCATCGCCAGAAGAGAGAGTGGGAAAGCAGCGAGTGCGGGGCCGCCCTGCGGGTATCAGCGCGGGCCGCTTCCATCCGATCCCGCCCCGTCGAGTCAACGTCCAGCCTAGCAGGCCTTTGTCAACGGCCTGCTAGTGGGACAGCGGAAGTGATCGTCGAGCTGCAGCGAAACTAGCGCCTCAGCCGACCGCCGGCGTGGAGAGTAGGGTCGGCAGAAACGGCGACGGTTCAGCACCGTTCGCTGCACGACCCTGGGGTTGTCTTTAGAAGACGAAGGGAGGCTACCAAAAGGCCATGTCGGTCGTTGGCGCGGCGACTCGCTGACCCCGTTGCTGGCGCACGCGGACCTAGCGAGCCCAGGGTGGCCACGGGCCCTCGACGAGCCACGGGACGGATTTGTGAGCGAAAAGCGGTCTGTCCGAGCGCTGCCTCACGTGATGGGGACAGCGGCGCTGCCCCGTCGCGCCCCACCTCCCTCGACCCCCGTAGCTCACATGCACATCCGCCTCGCCGCTTCGTCCCTTACAGCCCTTCTTCTGCTGCTCGCCGTCGGAAGCTCGGCATGCTCCACCATCGAACAGGTCCTCGCCGCCCCCGCATCGGACGAGCTCCATACGGACCTGCCGGCTCCTGGCCAGCTCAACGTTCCGGTGCCGAAGGGCGTCGGGGTCGGGGCCTACGCATCGCCGTACACCCGCTCGGGCGAGCTCGCGATCTGGGCCCAGGCCGCACTCGACTCGGAGGAGCCCGCGGGACTCCTCGGGGCCGTGCGCGCCCAAAACGCCTCATGGTGGGCCACCGGGGTCGAAGTGCTCACCGGAGAGCGCGCCGCCCTCGACGTCAACGCGGCGACGCTTGAGAACGCCGGTGGATGGGAGAACGTTCGGGCGACGTCAGACGTCACCTTCGATGACGTGGATGACCTCGCGGTGTACCTGTACGCGGTCCACGGAAGGGATGCGCGTTTTCTGCGCGTCCTCAAGATCACCCAAGACCTCAACCCCGGGCTTGCCCCGGCCTATCGCGAAGCGATCCGGCGCGCCGCGACGGGGACAGGTAGAACGCCCGTGCCCACGAAGAGGTACAGTCGCGGCCTCGCAAGATCGCGCTAGCCCCCTGCCCAACCGCCTACGAGCATGACTGAGCCCGCCCCCCTCGGCTTCCCCGAGGGCGACGCCTTCGAGGCCGCCATCATGATGAACGTCGACGAGCGCGCGAGCTATCTCGCGCAGCTCAAAGTCGACGATCCAACGCTGTACGGCAAGGTCACGCGCCTGCTCGCCAAGTCGAGCGAGCTTGAAGCAGCCCGTGCGCGGGACCTCACAGCAGGGACTCGGCTCGGCAGCTATACCCTCGTGCGACTGCTCGGGGAGGGCGGCTTCGGTCAGGTCTGGCAGGCCACCCAGCCGGAGATGCCGCCGGTCGCTCTGAAGGTGGCGCGGCTCTTCACCGGGCGGTCCGAGGAGCTAAAGAAGCGGCTTGAAGTAGAGCGAAAAGCGCTCGCGCGGCTGCGCCACCGGGGCATCGCCGGGATCCGCGGCTGGGGCCTCGAACCCGTGGCCTACTTCGCCATGGACCTGATCGAGGGCGTGCCCATCACCGAGTACGCGAAGCTGCACTCCTCTACGGTTGGGGAGAGAGTGGACCTCGTCATCGATCTCTGCGAAGCGCTCGAGCACGCCCACGGTGAGTCGGTCCTACACCGAGACCTGAAGCCGTCCAACGTTCTCGTGGAACTAGAAGACGGACGACCCGTCGTCAAAGTCATCGACTTCGGGATCGCGAGGCTTTTGGACGCCGCCGGCAACGAACAGCCCACGCTCACCGAAGCGGGCGAGATCCGCGGGACGCCGGGATACATGAGCCCAGAGCAGGCCGCGGGCGGCGGCAACCTCGGCGTTTGGACCGACGTCTTCGGCGCGGGGCGAATCCTGTTCGAGCTCCTGACGGGCGAGCCCGCCATTCCTCGTCATGCGAAGGGGCCAGAGATTCTCCGGGCCCTAGAGGAAGACGAGTCGCCTAGCCCGCGGGAGCGGCTGGCGTTGGCCGCGAACTCGGGGGGAAGCATTCCTACGGACCTCGACACGATCACCAGGACCGCGATGGCGAGGGAGCCGTCGAAGCGCTACGGGTCCGCGCGCGATCTTCGTCTGGATCTGCAGGCGTGGCGCGCGGGCGAGGCGATCAGCGCCCGCCGGCCCAAGCTCACGGAGCGACTGGTGCGCGCCGCACGGCGCCACCGCGCCGTTTTGATCCCTAGCGCCATCCTCGTCGTCTCGCTGCTCGCCGTTCTCGCGGCCCTCGAGCGGGGCCGCCGGAGGGCGAAAGACGAACAAGAGCGCCAGGAACGAACCACGGCCGCCCTAGTGAGCCACCTCTCGGGCCTCGATGTGACCCAACTCGCGCAAAGCCTGCGAAGCGAGACTATGGGGCAGCTCATTCGAAACCTGCGCGTCGAGTCCGAGTCCGACCTGCCCGACGCCGTCCAAGCGATCGACTTCACGTCTTTGGCGCGCAGCTACTTCGACGTGAGCTACCTCGAAAGCGCTGAGGCCGCCTTCCGCAGCAACCTGGAGCGCGACCCCCTTGTCCTCACGGAGCTCCTCTCCACCATCGCGGGAGCACGCCTCTCCCTCCGACTCACCGAGAGCGGAACGCGAGTCGCCGAAGAGGCGTTCAGAATTGCCACCGCAGAGATTGGGCCGCTCGACGCCAGGACCCTCGCGCTCCAAGCACAGTTCGTCAAGGGTCTTGTCCAGTCCAAAAACGCCACCGAGGCCGTCCCGCAGGCAGAAGCCCTCGTCGAGCGCTTCACCGCGACGCGCGGCCCCTTCTCAACACAGACGCTCCTCGCGCGCATCAGCCTCAACCGCGCTCTCTCGTACTCGGACCGCCATGGCGAAGTCGAGCAGCGCTTGATCGCGCTCTGCCGAGACATCGACGACCACTTCGTCGCCGTACCCGCGGACCTCTCCGCCGCCTGGATGGACCTTGCCGAGCGCCAGTTCAACGCCACCCAGTTCGCAGACGCCGCCGCCACCCTTCGGCGCGCCAAGGATATTGGCGCGCGCGATGGCATCGATGAATTGCGGGCCGCGCAGATCGACGTCGGGCTAGGGCGCGCCCTGGCAGCGCCGGCTCAGCTAGGCGACTCCACCGGCCTGGAGGAAGCCAAAGCGCTCATGCTCCCCGCCTCCAAAATCGTCCTGGCCCATAGGGGCGACGAGCACCGAGACGGTCTCGGCGTACTCAACTCGTTGACGATACTTGCGCGCGCTACGGGCGACACCGAGCTGATGCTGGAGACGGCGCGACGTAGCTTGGAGGGCTACGCGCGGGCGAACGGAAGCCGCGACCCGGTCACGGTGATGCTCCAGGCGAACACCGTGATGGCGATGGTCGAGGCCGAGCGGTACGAAGACGCCGACGCCCTTGCCGTCGAAACGCTGGCCGCCAACGCACGGCTCGCCTCGCCGATGGCGAACGTCGAGGCCGCCGTTGTGGGCGAACGCGGGAGGCTCCGCGGCAATCGGGCTGACTTCACGGGCGGAGAGCCGTTCCTGCTGGAGTGCCACGCCAAGTACGAAGCCCTACTCGGCGCGGAACACCCGCAGGCCAAGCAGATCGCACGCCTGCTGGCGAACTTCTACGCCGAGTGGCATGCCGCTGAACCGTCGCTCGGCAAGGACGCCGAAGCGGCCAAATGGCAGCGCTTGACCCTTTAGCCGTGCCGAGACCCGCGCTCGGTCAGCTGGCCCGATCCGACTCGTCGGACTCAGCAAGCTGGACCGCGAACCAAGCGTCCGCGAGCTTGCGAAGCGCCTTGCGCTGCCGGTCCGACAGATCCATCAGCGCGGCGGCCTCCGACCAGGTGAAGTTGCCGAAGTAGTGCAGCTCAGCCAGCTCGGCCGCCTTGGGGTGGCGCCTCGCCAGTTCCTCGCAAGCGTCGTTGATGAACAGGGTGTCGTCCACCGGCGAGGCCGGATCCAGCCCATGCTCGGAGAGGATCGCTTGGACGGTACCGCCGCCGCGACGCAGAGCGGAGCGGCGGCGGGCGGAGTCCACCAAGAGATTCTTCATCGTTTCCACCTGCGCCTTGACGAAGTGCTGGCGGTCAGTCCATTTGGCTCCGTGATCGTCGCCCCGCGCTGCGCAGGACTCCGCGGCCTTGATGTAGGCCTCGTTCATGAGCGCGGTTGGCTGCAGCGTGTCCTCCTTGGAGTGCTTGCGCATCGCCGACGACGCGGCGGAGTGAAGCTGACCCCGGAGGGCGACGAAGGCTCGCCCAAGGGCTTCCAGATCTCCGTGACTCGCTAAGTCAAGGAACCGCGTGACGTCGCCGACAAGGGACGGGTCACCGTCCGGAACGTGGCTCCGTGGGTCGGGGGATGAAGGAGGGCTGCTCGACATGGGAAGCTTCTTCGGAATGGCTACAGCGCCCCAAGCTCGAAGCGCGTGGGAGTATCCGTAACACGCCGAAGGGAGCCTGCGCTCCCCTCGGTTGCCACAAAGACGTCGGACTGTCCCGCATCGATCGCGGTGATGATGACCGTGGAGGTGAAGAGCCCCGCCGCGGAGACGGTGGTGAAGCCCGGCGGGATCACCCCCACTTCGACGCGGCTGCTAGCGTCGCCCGGCGTCATCGAGGTCAACGAGGTCCCGCCCATGGGCGCTGGGCTGCTCAGGAACACCGAGCTAACGGAAAGCGCGTTGCCGAAGCTCAGCGTTGTCTCGAAGCTCAGTCCCGCCACCGTTGAGTCGCTGAAGACTTGGCGCCCTGCGCCGTTGCTCGCCACGTCGACGACGCCGAGCTCCGGAACGCTGTAGACGATCCGCTCGGGCTGGATCCCCGGGGAGACGTAGGCCCCGTACTCGATCGAGGTCACGCCGGACTCGAGCGTCTGCTCGTCACCGCCGAGCAGGTCGAAGCTGAGAAGGGTCTCGTCCGCGACGCCAGCGAACCCACAAAGCACGCGAGACGGCGTCACGTTGAGGAAGGTGGGGGCCCCCATGAGGTCCCCGGTGATCGCGGCGGCGCTTCCGTCGGGCAGGGCACGGACGACCTCGAAGCTGCCCGCCCCCGTGGGCGAAGCGAAGTACATCGCGTCCTCGCCCACCACCGCAAACTCATCGAGGTCGAAGGACCCGGCGGCCGCGGGCGTGAAGGAGACGTCCACGTAGGAGAGATCCGATCGAACGATCCCGAACCCGTCGGCGAGCGAAAAGAACCCGTCTCTCGCGTTGGTGACGTCGATCAGGACGGCAGAGGTGGCAGCCGTCAAGTTCGTAACCGATAGGTCACGCGCAACGAGCGTGAGCATTCCAGACTCAAGTGCGACCCATCCTTGGAAGGAGCCGTCCGCCCCGGAGCCCACCGGGGACACGGGTGTGCCGGGGAAGGGGTCTGGACCCGTGATGCTGGAGCCGGTCAGTTCCAAGACCTGGTACTGTTCGGCTCCGCCGACCTCTACTACGAAGCTCACGGTGTCACTCGACACACTCAGGTCGCGCGAAGCAATCACCTCTCCCACAGGGGCGCCGAAGTCAAAGATCTCCTCTAGCGCGGCGGCCCCGGAGTCCAGCGAGAGGGGCAGGGACAGTAGGCGGTTGCCGTCCGTCAAGATGAGGCGATCCACCTGGAGATCCTGAAAGCTCGCGTTGGCGACGTCGATCGTGCCGCTAAAGACTGGGTTGAAGCTGTAGGCGATGCCCGTCGAGCCGTTGACCGTGATCGGGCTCGACGGAGACGCTGGGTCCACCAGGTTGAGCGTCGCACTTCCTGGTAGACCGTCGAGGAAGAGGTGATAGCGCTCACCGCTGCCGCCTCCGGGCCCGCCGCCCGCGGCGCCTCCGCTGTCGCCGCCGCCGCTGCTACAGGCGGGAAGCGAGCATGCAAGAAGCGCAGCGAGGGCGGCCGTGGTGAGATTGCGAAGATGGGAGTTGGTGGCGAGGTGCGTCATGTTGATGGCCCCAACGCAGAGCGCCGTTCCAGCAGAACGAAAACTCCTCAGAATTAGCCGGCGTACCCGGCCTCGTGGGTCATGGACGGTTCCAGAGCTGCTGCGACTCCACGCCGAGCGCTCGGTTGAACCTGGCGGACGCGTTCTCCCACGCGATCAGCTCCGTCAAGCCGACGATTTCGGGCGTCGAAAAGTGCGACTTGACCCGCTCGAAGAGCTGGTCTGTCACCAACTCGTCCGCCCTGATATCGACGGTCATCGCCTCGGCGTAGTCCAACGCCGCGAGCGTTCGCTCGTCGAACGGCTCGCGGTCGAGCGTCGTCTCAGCGACGGCGAGTAGCTGAGCCGTGGTGAGCCCCAGGTCGCTGCCCACGGCAGCGTTGATGTCCTGTCAGAAAACGCAGCCCACAAGGAACGCAACGCGGCGATTCACGAGCGCCGAAAGACTCCCATCCAGCCCGGACCTGTCGAGGGCGGCCCACATGCCACGGGCGCCCTTGAAGAGATGCTCGTTGTGGGCGTAGAGCAGGTGGTTCTTGAGGGGTGCGCCGAACGTTTGGCGCTGGGCATCGAGCGTGGCTCGGACGCGTGGTGGAGCCTGTTCGGGATCAACTTCGGGGATTCGAGGCATCGGTGAAGTCTCGCATAGCCCTAGGGCGGCGAGCACAGCTCTCTCCCATTCTCGCACCGCGCTGGGTCCCCCGCTGGAGGGGCCCCTGTCGTGGGAATTCGGAAAATCGCCTGCGGACTGAAGGGGCCCCCACCGCGGAGGCGGATGAATGCCCATCCCCATCCTAAGCCTCTGCTCCATGCAACGTCCTCAAACTAAGTATCACCCCCTACCCGTCAGCCCTTGCCCCTTCAGCGCGCCCTCCCTCGCAGCGAGGGCCTGCAGCCTGCTGGCTGGCACAACGGCCCTCCTCCTCGCTGGCTGCAGTAGCGGCGGCGACGGAGGAGGGGGCGGCGCTCCAACGGCCACCGGCCTGACCAAGACCCTCCAGGAGCTGGGGGTTTCCACCGCGATGACCCAGCGCCAGGGCGTCGACGGAATGAGCGTCGCCGACGACTATTCCCCGTTCGGCGACACCTGGGAGCTCAACAAGACCTCCGAGCTCCTCATCGTCGGCACCGAGGTGGACAGCACGGGCGAGCGATTCACCCTCCTCGACCTCACCGACGACAACGGCAACGCCGCCGAGGAGGTCCTCCTCTCGAAGTCGGCCACTGACGACAGTTGGATCAGCGGGCCAAGCGACACGTCGAGCTTCCACCTCCAAAACAACCGAGCTGTCGTCGCGGCGGACGTAGACGCCGACGGCCTCGAAGAGATCGTCGTGCTCTACCTCAATGGCGGCGAAGTTCACCTGAAAACCATTCAGGATGAGACCGAGGGCTTCGCTGAGACCGACATGCAGCTCACCTTCATCGCTGGGATCGAAGACGTGGTCATGCGTTCGGCACGACTCAACGGAGATCGCCGTGATGACCTCGTGATCGGCCTCTCGAACGATCAGTCCGTCGCTCAGGTCCTCTTTGTGGGCACGGGCGAGTCCAGCTACAGCGAGATCGGCAGCCGCCAAACCTTCGAGCCCACGCTGACGAGCCCCACCCTCACTATGGAGATCTCAGTCGGCAACGTCGACATGGACAAGATGGACGAGATCGCCATCGTCTTTAACGAGAGGTTCGGCACGACCAACAACCCCGACGGGGTCAGTCGCGTCACGATCCTGGACGACGCTACCGGTGGATTCGCCGCGCTGCGGAGCCTTCAGACGACGAGCGGCACTGAGTCCGATGGCACCCCGCGTACCGGCCTTAGGGCGACGCCACTTCTCGTGGACGTCGATGGCGACGACCGCTGTGAACTGATCGTTGCCACGCGCACCGACTTCAACAGCGGCTGCGACGCGGACGGGTACTTCTTCATGGCTTTCGAAGACGAGTACATGGGCGGTGAGTCCCTCGGGACGACGTACTTCACCCATCGCTTCACCGACTGCGACAGCCCGATGAGGCCCCGCGTGCGCGCGATCTTTGCAAATGCGCTCGACGTGGACGGCGACGGGTACGACGAGTTCCACGTCAACCAGTTCGTCTTTGACGACTTTGCGAACAGCGCCGCCTGGACGATGGACCCGAGCTACCAGCTCCCGGACGACCTCGTCTGGAGCCAGAACGACTTTGGCGCGTTCGCGCAAGGATCCGCTTCCATCGTGACCGGCGAGTTCACCGGCGACGACCGGGATGACATCGCGGCCTACCGCGCAGACGATGGAGAGCTTTACGTTTGGGGTCGCGAGGCGCCGGACACGAGCATGTCCATCAAGCGAACCATCGACACGGACTTCCAGAACTCACAAACCGCGACGTTCCCGATCCTTGTGCCGGTCAACGTGGACCGCGATAGCCCCGTGCTCTCCTACTCGGACGCGGAGTACGCGTATGTGTTCACCGAGCCCGTCGTCCTCGCGGTTCTCGCCGCGGCCCCGTGCCAGTCGGGCATTGGCCAGAACCTTGCCGAGTGCTACACCGCCTTTGGCAACACAACTTCGACCTCCACGGAGACCGAGCGAACGGTCTCCGTGCGCGCCAAGGCAACGATTGGCATGAGCCTCAGCGGCGGCGTCACGCAGTCGAGCGTCGAGCTCACGGCCAGCGCGACGGTTGAAGCCAACACGATCACCAACAGCCTGTACCGCGAGGAGCGAACCGTTCTCTATCGCACCGGCGTGGCCGAGGACACGGTGATCTTCACAACGATCCCCGTCGACCAGTACACCTACACCATCGAGTCTCACCCGGATGCGACGCTGATCGGTGAGAAGGTCGTGGTCAACCTGCCGCGGGATCCGATCACTCTGCAGGCAGACCGAGTCGCGTACAATGGCTCGGTCGAGGAAGGAAGCCTGCTCATCACGAGTGACGTCCTAAACCACACGATCGGCGACCCGTCGAGCTACCCTGATAGGCAGACCAAGAACTCACTCATCTCCCAGTACGGCGGCCTTCAGTTCGGCCCCCAAGCGGTCGGTATCGGCTCGGGTGCCACAAGCCTGACGCTCCAGGTTGGTAACGCATGGGGCGAGGGTGGGTCCCTTGAATTGGGCTTCGAGATCGACGCAGAGACCACCAACGGAGGCGTCCTCGTGGGGCTGAACTTCGGCGCATCGGAGTCCAACTCGGTGGTCGTGACCAGCGGCTCAGAGACCACGTATCAGGCCTCCGTCGGCTCCATCGACGCGGCCAACCACTCCTCGGCGGGCTACTCGTTCGGGCTCTTCACCTACGTCCAAAGGGACCTTGCGACAGGCCAGGACTTTGAAGTGATCCAGTACTGGGTGGAGTGAGTAGACGAGGGGGTCCCAGAATTCCCTCCATCGAGTCGCCCTCGATCCCTCCTATGGGCGGGACCGAGGGCGGCGGGCAGCTTCGAGACCGACATCTCGTTGCGAGCGTACGACTCTAGCTGCCCCCTTCTCCAGACGTTCAGTTCGACCCGGCTGGTGTGGAGCCGCGTCGGCGCCGCAGCCAGAGTTCAGCCGCAACGGCGTTGGGCACCCAGCTCGTCCACGCCAGCCAGGGGTAGAACGACTCGAACGCCAGGCCCGCGCCGAAGCAGGATCCCAGCTGGATGCGCAGGGTCACCGCGCCGAACGTCAGCGCGAAGTTCCGCACCATCCAGCGCCGGTGTGCCTGAATGTCTCTCTTCTTGACCGCGCGGAGGCCCATGGCCGCTGTGCCCAGCCAGAGCAGCGCCAGGGCCCCGAAACCAAGCTGCGAGACCCGCCCACCGAATGCGTGCTGGGCCAGGAACAAACCGGCGAAGCCCCCCACGCCGACCCCAAAGACCAGGTAGGCCCAGCCGAGCTTCTTGTGCCAGTTCAGGTGCCGCTGCTGCATCGAGCGCAGGAACTGAAACGGCCCGATCAATAGGGCGACCATCGAGCCGAACACGTGGGCGTAGATCGCGGCGGAGTAGCGCTCGAAGACGGCCCGCATCTCGGGGTGGACCGTCGTCCCTGGCGCGGCGAGCGCGTACCCGAAGACTCCGTAACCAGCAACACCGAGGCACGAGAGCATGAGGACCCACCAGAGCCACGGCGCACGCCCGGCCCCTCGCTGACTCAGGCCCCCCTCAGAATCTGCTGAACTCATGCGCCCAGCTTACCCACAGCGGCGCGGCTGCGCCCATCGCTGGCACCCTGACGACTACGGCAAGGTCGCCGGAGAGACGGGCGAGGTTCCTCGGAGTACGTGGAGCCCACAGGTCAGGATGGACTTGACCATCAGGAGAGCCAGCCCGAGGAACACGCTGGCGAACAAGAACGTCAACACCGGCAGGAGAAGCGAGTCTGGAATCCCGTTCTTGGTGGGGTCAAACGAGAGGTAGCGAACCGCGATCGCTTCGCCCACATCCGAGCGGCTGTAGAGCGCGTTCGAATTGGAGTTGTGGGATCCCGAGTAGCTTTGACCGGCTAGCGTGAACGAGTAGTACGTGTAGTACTGCGCGTCCTGCCCCACGGAGTTCCGCCCGTGAACCTCTTGGTGACTGACGACCGCCTGGACCTCTTCGCCCATGGCGCGCAGAACCACGTCGAGCGCGCCAAAGCTGCCCACCAGCAAACCCAGGGTCGCGAACAGCACCGAGAAGACCCCGAGGGGCAGGAAGGTCTCCTTCAGGTACCGCCCGAGCGTGTACGCCTCGGGGGTAGGACCGGGGCGAGTCGCCTTGACGCGTGGAAGCTCGGAGGGGGCGGTGTTCAAGGGGATCGGCGGCTAGAGGGGCGGAATAGCCTGGTATCGACCGCGGGAATAGAACCCCTGTAGCGGCACGCCTGAACCCCTGCGGAAGGGGCCAAGGGCCCGGCAAGTCAAAGATATTTGACATGTCGAATCGCGTCAAGTATATTTGACACCATGTCAAACATTCAAGACACGACCAACCTGCACGCAGAGCGCCCAGGCGCCTCCTTCGAGGAGAAGAGCGCCTGGATCACGCTGGTCTGCCTCCTCGTCCTTTTCACCGGCTACTTCGCGGTCGCCGCCCAGATGTTGGCCGCAGGGGTCACCGAGTCCGCGGTCCCCTACGTCCCTGTGTTCACTCTGGTCGTGATACTCCTCGTCGTCGTGCTGAGCGTCGGGCACACGATCGCAGCCGTCACGAATCGGCCGGAGGGTCGCGATGAACGCGATCGGATCATCGCGTGGAAAGCCGAGAACCACTCGTCTTGGCTGCTGGGGGTGGGAGTCCTCGCCGCGGCCTTCGCGCTGGCCACACCGATCGGCCCCGCATGGATCGCCAACGGCCTTTTGATGGCGCTATTCCTCGCCGAGCTCCTGAAGCACTCGCTCCAGCCTTTCTACTACCGCCGAGGAGTCTGAGGCCTTGGGTGCCCCCCCAAAGATCAGCAACGGCATCCGCGCCCTGCGATTCAAGCACGACGAGATGACCCAAAAAGAGCTCGCCGATCGCATCGGCGTCAGCCGACAGACGCTCAACGCGATCGAAGGAGCCAAGTACTCGCCCTCCCTCGAGGTGGCGTTCCGCATCGCTCGCGTCTTCGATCTCCCCCTAGAAGAGGTCTTTCGATTCGACGAGCTGAGCTAGCTCGATCTATTCGCCCGCAGACTTCGCAGCGAGGATGGCTTCGAAGGCGTGCATGGTGGCAACTCTTTCTTCACGCGTGTGCCTCACCTTTCGCGTCAGGCCGTGCTTGAACATCGCAGAGTTCATCACGGAGTAGGCGCCGACCTGAACGAAGGTGTGCTCGTGGTCGAGAAGCGGCGTGAGGAAAGGGTAGGCGTCCTCGCCGAACTGCCGAAAGACCTGACGGTAGAAGCAGTCGATCACGTAGTTCCCGATCGTGCCACCCGAAGGGAGCTCCACGTCGAAGGTCTCCGAGTTCGTGATGATGCCCTCGAAACCCAGGAGGTTCTTCTCTTGGGTGGCGAAGTCGATGGCCGCTTGGAGCGTCGAAAACTCGGGGAGGTTGGTGTATTTCGGGAGCGGCCCCGTGGGAACAACGTCGATGGCCCGCGGCGACGGCTCGATGGCGGGCTGGGAGCAGGCCGCGGCGAGGGCGAGCGCCAGCGCGGGAAGAGCTAGTTTCATGGACGGGGTCCGAGGCGTTGGGTGCCGCAGTATCGCAGCTCACTCACTCTGGTTGAGCGCCCAATCGTACTCAAGGAAACGAACCCTCCACCCTTCTGGAATCGGCTCTTCTCGGTAGCGGTTGGCGTAGGCGATCAGCGACGGCGCGACCTCCAAGAAGTCTTCTTCGTACCAGTCGAGGATCGCGGAGAAGCGCACCGTTTCCTTGTCCGGTTCAATCTGCACGTGGCGCGGGCTGTTGAAGAACTCGACCGCCGCTGCGTCAAGCTGGGCATCCAGCTCCTCGGGCCTAAAGGGCTCGTTCGGGAGCCGCGGGCAAGAGCGGACCATGCAGTTGAGCGCGAAGTGAATGCGCGGCTCGCCGCGCTTGCGGATCACATCGTTCTCGAAGTCATAGAGCGAGATCTTGCGTCCGTTCTCCTCGAACTTGCGCAGGTAGAAGAAGCGGATCTTCGCCTTGGGACGAACGCCTGCGTGGAGCACGCCGTACATCGCGAGCGCGTTGTAGGCGTTGATCAGATACGCGATCTCGTCCTTGCCCGAGAGGGCGGGCAGTCGCTCCTTTGCGGTCCATGCGACGAACGCTTCCAGGTCACTCGGTGACTGGGCCATCGAGTCAAAATCGATGCGTCCTTCTCCGTCGACGTGCGCCGCGAGGTTGCGCTCCCATGCCGCCAACGGGTCGACTCCCGACAGCTGGACGTCCGGCGCGGGGATCAGGGTCGAGCATGAGGCTAAGAGCAGCAGCGGAAGAGCGGAGAGGTAGTTCATAGACGTGTGGTGAGTGCTGCTCGGGCTTTGGATGCGACCTGTGGGTCTCGCTGCGCAGCGTATTGCTCCTCACGTAGGCCGGCGGCGTTCATGCGGCACATGGACACGAGCTCTCCCTTGTGGGGCACGCGAAAGACGCAGGCGGCCTCGCGCTCTTTGCCTTCGTCGCTCTCGAGGGTCGCGAGGTCCATGAAGTGGTGGCTGGCGATCGTGACGCCGTGGACCTGCGCTCTTCGTGTGACGAGCTTCGCGAAGGCGCCGAGCCCCGAGCCTCGCGAGCTGCGGCGCAGCCACTTCGTGAACCATGCTGGCCCCTTCGAAAGAAAGAACCAGGGCGCGCTCGCCAGGACTCCGGCCATGCGAACGAACCCTTGCAGGGGGCGATCGCTGCGGAACGAAAGTCCACCGAAGCGCTCGAAGAACTCGTACACGCCTCGCTCGTAGGCATCGTCCGCGGGGCTGCGCAGTGGCGTGAAGTGGGCCGACCCATTCTTCCCGGACCAGGCAGCCCCCATGACGACATGACTGCAGGCGCTGTGCCCAAATAGCAGCGAGCTGTTGAAAGTGCTCTCTGAGTCGTCGATCGACTCGCCGAGCCCCTTGGAGATCTCTTCCCAGAGCTCACGGCGGGTCACGGCCGCGTCGTCCCGGGTTCGTCCGACGCTTGCGACAGGCTGGAAGGAAATGATGCGGAACACGTCGCTGTTCGCCGTCATCCAGCGAACGATGGCCTCCACGCCGCTCAGGTTCGACCGCGTGACGGTGATCGTGGCAGCGGCTCGGATGGGCCGGCCCGTAGCGCGCCTTGTGCTACGAACGATCTCCGCGAGCTCCTCGCGGATGGGATGGAGGGCAGCTTCATCGGTCTCGACGCCGTAGCCCGTGCGCCCACGCTGGGTCGTGTCCACGTGCAGACTGACCTCCTCGAGGCCACCTTGAACCGCGAGGCGCCCAAGGAGTTCGGGGTCCTTACGAAAGGAGTCGCCGTGGGTCATGAGCATCGGAATCAGCTCGAGTTCGCGCGCGGCGCGCATGATCTCGATGACTTCGCTCTCGTCACGAAGAGTGAGCTCCCCATCGGTCAGCTGCACGTTGCCCCAGCGCCCCACCCAGCCGCGGATCAGCTTCAGCTGCGCGCGGATCTCGGCAACGCTGAGCGCGGGGACCTTGTTCGCTTCGGACCCCAAATAGCAGGCCGTACAGCTGAAGTCGCACTTGGGCATCGCGCCAACGGTGGCGGCGCAGCCCTCCCACTGGCGCCCGAACATCTGACGCGGCTCCTTGAGCTCGGGCGCGAGCCCGTCCCAATGCCGACTCAGATTGGAACGATTCTCGGTCGGCACCGGGTGCCGGAAGGTGTTCCAAAGGGTCTGAGAGGGCATCGTGGGGATAGGTCGCGGTTCCTAGGTGGACGGCGTACGACGAGCGCTGGAATCTGTGACGAGCGAGTTGGCCCCCCAAGTGATTCGGCGAGCGGAATCCGCCCACCTACGGCTCAGAGGAAGGTCACCGCAAGGTTGTCGGAGAAGTTCGAAACGACCGTCCCGCCGACGTTGTCACGGTACCACGCCTGGTAGAACCAGGTTTCTCCCACGGCGACGGAAACGAAACCCGTTGGGGTGGGGTGCGCCGTCAGATCTGGTGAGAGGGCGAAGGTGCCGGTCGTCCCAGAGTTGAGGATCTGGCCGGGACCAAGAAACCGGCCGATCCCTCCCCCCAAGCAGAGTATGCC
>CALHGQ010000130.1 GCA_938030175.1 uncultured bacterium
ACGACGAAGTCCTCGATCACCGGCTCTTCAGGCTCCTCGGTGAGAGAGGCTTCGAAGTATTCGATGATCGGCTCTTCCACAACCGGCGTCTCCGCGATCACTCTCTGGGTAGCCGAGGATTCAGCGATCCGGTCCTCGATCGCTGAGTCCCCTGCCACGGCCTCAGCTCGCTCGCGCAACCGGTCCAGCTCCGTGGCCTCGCGCCGCACCTCCGTGACCTGAACGGGCTCCTCCTCCGTGGGAGGATGGCTGCATGAGCCAAGGCAAACGAAGGAAGCCGCAAGAAGGGTGGGGAGGAAGTGACGCTGAGTGTTACGCATGCCCCGATTCTGCCGTCGGTGGCGTCCCGCATCCAGAACCGACACGTCTCCGATATCAATGGGGCTGTTCGTCCGCCCCCTGGATCGGCTACAACGGAGGGCCCGAGGTGATTCCCCCAGCCTCGTGAGGCCGCTCTGCTGGGCTCCATCCATGAAACTCGCATCGCGGAGGAAGCGCGACTTCCTCCGCCAGGTCCACTCGATCTACCAAACCACGCTCCTTCGGCCTGCTTCCCGCAGCTGCATGAAGCGCCACTTCCGCAAGCGGTTGCCACTGGGTCTCTCCACCCATGGCATCCGAGGCCACCTCGTGGAGACGGCGGAGTATCAGAAAGTCACCGCACCCCTCGTGGCGGAGATCCACTCGATCCATGACAAGATCGTCGGGAGCCCCCCCACGGCCGCCGAACTCAGGGATGCCGTCAATCGGTTTCGTACATCGATTCCGGACTTCGATGAGCAGGTGAGGGTTCTCGCGGATGGTAAGGCCGCTCGCTACTTGGGGATTCGACCGCTCAAGCTCGAGATCGATCTCTCCAGCCAGTGCAATCTGCGCTGCGTCATGTGCTACTTCGTGCTAGAGCGTTTCTCGAAGCGCGAGCGCGTCGATATGCGGACCGAGGACTTCGAACGTCTAGCGAGCCAGGTCCTCCCCTTCTGCTCCCGCGTCTCTCTGTCCATCGGCACCGAGCCGATGCTGAACAAAGATTTCGAGGCGATCCTGGAGATCCTCGGCCGGTACGAAGTGCCCTGGACCTACATGAGCACGAACGGCCTCCTGCTGACGGACTCCGTCATCGAGAAGATGATCGACGTACAGTTCAAGGGCTTCGCCGTGTCGGTGGACGCGGGGACCAAGGACACCTACGAGCGAATTCGGCATGGCGGCAAGTTCGCGCGGTTGCGGAAGAACATCGAGAAGTTGCAGGCGGCCAAGCTGCGCCGCGGATCGGAGTTCCCCGTCGTGAACTTCAACTACGTCTTGATGCGTTCGAACATCCGGGAGCTCCCCACGTTCGTGAGGTTCGCCCACGAACTCGGGGTAGAGGGTCTCGCCGCCATGCACCTGACGCCGTTCGAAGGCCTTGACCTCAAGGACGAGTCCCTGATCCACGACAAAGAGCTCTGCAACGAGATGCTCGACGAGGCACGTGAGCTCGCCGATCGCTATGGAATCCCGATGGCATTCCCTCCCAAGTTCACCGAGGACGTGTCGCCGTCTGAGCTAGCCGACGTCGTACCGGTGGGCTTCCAGCTCAACGTCGACACCGAACGTCGGGTTTCGCGCTGCACCTTCCCGTGGCACTTCGTCGGCGTCGACCCGTACGGCAACGTGCTTCCCTGCGGCTGGTGGTACACGGAGAAGCCCATGGGCAACATCCACGAGCAACCCTTCGAGGAGATCTGGAACAGCCCGGCGTGGAAGAAGCTCAGAGAGGAGCACGAGACCGGCGAGCTACGAGAGACGTGCCGTACCTGCCCCGCCGCGGGGATGGGCAACGTGGACAACCAGAACGCGTTCCAGGAGATCCAGCTCGGTCAGTGATAGGGTGAGCGGCCCCATGGAGGCCGGTTCCGAATCTACGTGCAAAAACTGCGGCGCTGCGGCGTCGCAGTCATTCTGCCCCCGTTGCGGCCAGAGCACCCGTTCGCCGCGCAGACCCGTCGGAGAGATCACCGCCGAGTTCGTCGACGCCTACTTCTTTAGCCTCGACTCCAAGCTCACCCGATCGCTCGTTTCACTCGTGGCAGCGCCAGGCAAGCTCACGAAGCAGTTCTTGGGCGGGCAACGAAAGTCCCAGCTGCCGCCGCTGCGCATGCACCTCTTCCTGCTGATCGCGGTCTTCTTTTCGCTGAACTTGGTGGGCAAGTTCGACGCTAGCCAGGTCGAGGTGCGCGTAGCGGGTGAGCTCATCGGAGCGGAGAAGGGGTCCGCAAGGCGCGTGATCCACCTCTTCCAATTCGATCCAGGAAGCCTCCCGATGCGCCTATTCAGCGACGCGATCGGCCAGCAGGCGAAGAAACTGCAGAGCATCCAAGACCCACAGGTTCTCCTGGATCTCTCCACAGCGGCTATGGAGGCGGCGATGCCCAATGTCGTGATGTTCTCCGTGCCCTTGACCGCATGGGTTCTTTGGCTGCTCTATCGCCGACAACGACGCCACTACTTCGATCACCTGATCTTCGTGCTGCACGCCCAGAGCACGATGTTCCTCGCGCTCTTGATCGCAGGGGCCGGCCTTTGGATCTACCGGGCGGCCACTTCCACGTCGAGCGACCTGGACGGCGTCGTGGTGAACCTGTCTCTGCCGTTTCTCCTTCCCGCCCTCGTCGTGGCCATGCGCCGTGTCTACGGACAGAGCTTGGCGGTGACCCTGCTCAAGGCGGCCCTCTTGCTGGGCTACTACGTGGTTCTGTTCAGCCTCACCGGCGAGCTAGCGGCTGCGCTCGGGCTGATGGCGATCTAGCGCTGGCGAATCGAGCGGCCAGAGTTTCGGAAAGAAATTTCCCACGGGGTGACTGGAGTCACGGAGGCGGTCCGCGCCCCTCCCTACTCTCCTCGGCGTCCCCTTGGCCCTCCCCGTTCTCTGGCGCCATGCAGGCCGCCACGACCCACCCGATCGATATGAAATCAACGCGCGCTCTCCTCGTCCTCGACATGCAAAACGACTTCTGCCACACCGATGGCAAGCTCCACGGTCTCGTTCAAGCCGAACTAGACCGCACCGGACTCGTGAACCGCACCGTGCGCCTAGCGGAAGAAGCGCAAGCGGGCGGCGTGTTCACCGTCCTTTCGCCGATTCACTTCGACTACAGCAAGCCGCCCGCCAGGGCCCCCGAGGGCATCGCGGCGTCGATCGTGGCCGTGCGGGGGTTCGACCGAACGAGCTTCGGTGGCGCGCTCATCGACCCACTCAGCCGGCTCGCGGAGCGCGACGGAGTCACCGTGATGCCCAAGCCCTCCTTGTCCGCGTTCGCGGGGACGCCGCTCCAGTCCATGCTCGAAGAGCACGGCATCGAGGAACTCGTCATCGCCGGCCTCCTCACCAACCTCTGCGTCGAGAACACGGCCCGCGACGCGTACGACCTTGGCTATAGGGTTCGTGTCGTCGAAGATGCCACGATCACCTTCGATCGCGCCCAGCACGACCACGCCGCGAAGACCATCTTTCCGATGCTGGGCGAGGTGATCTCCGCCGAGCAGTTCACGGAGTCAGTGAAGGCGCTCCACTAGCTGGCCGCCAAGAGGCGCCCGCGATCCAGGATACGCAGCTGCCGCCGGCCCCTTTGAATCATGCCGGCGGCCTCGAACTCCTTCAGATGGCGGGAGACCACCTCGCGGGCCGTGCCGAGGTCGCTCGCGAGGTCCTGGTGCGTTCCCGTGATCACTCCATCGCTGTTCGACCGCCTGACCAGCACGTGGGCGAGCCTCGCGGCGACGCTCCCGAGCGATGCACCCTCGACCCAGGTCATGAGGTCATAAATCCAGGTGGTCAAGACGCTGATGGTGAAGTCACGCACCGCGGGCTCCGTTTCGAAGAGCTGCTTGTAGGCGGACGCGGGCAGGAAGAAGCCCTCGGCCCCCTCTTCGCCCGATGCCACCCAGGCTGGGTAGACGACGCCAGAGAACGTGCAGTTGATCGCCAGGATGCAGCACTGACCGCCCTCCAGGTGATAGAGGGT
The DNA here is from genome assembly GCA_938030175.1 of uncultured bacterium. Taxonomy (GTDB): domain Bacteria; phylum Planctomycetota; class UBA1135; order UBA1135; genus Saltatorellus. Next base: position 4,005 of record CALHGQ010000130.1, read on the forward strand.
CTTCTCTCGCCCGTCCGCGTCCTGAATGAAGGCCCGCAGCCGTCCTTTCGTCACGAAGTACGTCCCGCCAATCGTCTCGCCGCAGCAGATGATCGTCTTGCGCGGCTCGAACAGAAAAGGCTGGCGCTTCGCGACCATCAGCTCGCGCGCCGCGGCGGAGACAGAGTCGAGGCGGGGAAAGTGAGCGAGATCTTCCATAGGGTCCTTTGGGGGCGTGGGCACGTTGGCGGGGACCAACGTAACCCTTCCTCCGGCGCCCGTCTGTGACCTAGGTCACAGACGGCGAGGCCTCGCTCTAGCGTCCCGTCGCGGCCAAGTACCTACTTGCCGTCCGTCGCCTTCAGCTTCGCGAGGCCGGGGTAGCTAGCGTCGTAGCGAGTGACCCGGAAGATCGCGTGCTCACTCCTGGGACCGCCGCCACCGCCGCGAGCTCCGTTCCCGCCGCGGCGACCGCGGCCGCCTGGTGGGCCGTCTCCGCGGGGCCCGTCCCGGCCGGGGGGACGGTCTCCGCGCGGTCGATCCCCGCCGGGCCTCTCCCCGCCGGGGGGACCGCCTCGTCGGCCGCCCTCTTCTGCTTCGCGGCCGGGCTCATCGTTCCCCACCGGCTGGAGCCAGTCCCACAGGATCTCGCCTTCCCGTGAGATCTCCAGCGTGCGGCCGTCTTCCCCGAGGCACATGAGCGTGCTGCCGTTCGCGAGGCGCTGGGCTCCGCTGATGTGACCGTTGTAGTGCTCTGTCTCGCCGCCGTCCCAGGTCCAGGTCAGGGTGGCCGGGATCGGAAGCCCGTCTTCGCCCGACTGGAATCCGGACTCGGCGCTGAAGGGAAGGCTGTACTCGTCCACAGACGATCGGTCGCCGCCGGGCCGACCGCTGCCGTTGTTGAAAACGGTCATATGCAGCTCGCCGTCCACGTCTACAAAGCGCGCGTCGTGCTGGTTGAAGAGCTGTTGATCCGCCTCAGCCCCATACCGCGCCGGGTGACCGAAGCGATACAGCAGATCGCCCCCGTGGCCGTAGCGCCCGCCCTCTGACCCCTTGGCCTGCTCCGTCGTCGTGGAGTGATCGATGATCCAGACCTCGCTGGCGCTGCGAACGCTGATCGCGACGAGGTCGCGCGCGGGGTCATAGTGGATGCTGTTCGTGTGCATCCAGTCAGAGCGGGGACCGCGGCCGCGGCCCGGACCGCTGTCCTCTGGTTCATCGTCGTCATCACCCGTGTAGCCGATGCCGCGCAGACGCTCCTCGACAGCCGCTTCTTTCGCCAGCTCCTCCGCGGTTTTCGGACGCTCGAGCACATCGAAGTTGACGTCGATGCGCCCTGGGTGATCCTTCGGGGAGCCGAAGTTCGGAAACTCCTCGTTGCGGTCCTGGACCAGGTGGTCCCAGGCGTGCCATTCCCAAACTACCTCGGCTTCGTTGAGCCCTTTGGGCGCAAGCTCGATGACTGCGTCCGGCCAGAGCCCGGCTTCCGCCACCTGGCCGCGGTCGCGACCGCGACGCATGGCGTCCTTCTGGCCCACGCCTTCCCACACGATCGCCAGAACGTGCCCGTTGGGCATCGGCTGGATGTCGTGGTGGTGACGCCAACCGTCGTCCGCCATGGCGTAGTCCCAGAGGAGCTCTCCGTCCCAGCCAATGCGCTGAATACGTCCGCCCTCGCCGCCTCCACTGAATGGAGAGTCGCCCCCATCCTTAGCACATCTAAGTACGCTTCCGTCCGGGAGCAGGTACGCCGAATTGCCGGGCGTGTACTCGCTCGGCCAGGTGTGCAGCGTCTGACCCTTTGCGTCGACGAGGTAGGTGTTCTTTGACTTGAGCGGAGTGAAGAGCGTGAGGCCCGTGTCGGCGTTCTCCGAGCTGGCCATCACGCCGCGCTTCGGTCGCTCCGGGCGCTCGGGCCGCTCGCCAGGGGGCGGACCGTCGCGCCCCTCCGGCGGACGAGATCCGCGCTCTTGGCCCCAAACGAGTGCGGAGGCCGCGAACGTGTCGCTGCCGACGAGCAGTGAGCCGAGTGCGAGCGCGCTGGTGTACTTGAGGAGCTTTGCCATGACCTCACCCTAGGGCAAACTTGCCACCAAGCGCAGCCTCCTCTCATCGAGACTTCATCTGCGCCCTGTGCCCAGGCCTGACGGGCGTAACCGCGATCTCCGAGAAACCACTTCGTCGGGCTAGCTAACCTGATAGCGCGAAGCCTCGTGGGCCTCCACGGCGTCGCGAAGCCCTTCCAGGTCGTCGATGGTGACCGCAAAGAGTCCCTCCACGCGCTCCAGCGTCTCGCGCGGCGTCTCGCCTGGCTTTGGCTTCACTTCGGCATAGCGGAACGCCAGTCGCAGATCCCGGACGGTTGGGGGAGTGCGTGCAAGCCGGCGCCTCCGCAGCTGTGCGATCAGGAGCGCGAGCAGGCCGCAAACGATGGTCGAGGCCGCAAGGTTGGCGCGACAGAGCGCGACAAAGCGAGCTGGCGCCGCCTTCATCCACTCGGTGAGGAGCGCGCGGCTGTCGGCATCGAACGTCGTGATGCGCGTCCACAGCGCCATCAGGGCCGCGTTCGCGCGATCGATGAAGCTCTCCCCTTGGGCAGTGAGATCAAGGGCGGGCGTGGGATCTAGCGTCACCCACGCTCCATCGAGGAAAGCCTCCACCCAGGCGTGCGCATCCGTGGAACGAACGCTCCAACCACCGGTCTCGGGGTCGGGGTCCCGCAGCCGGAACCCTGTGACAACGCGCGCTGGGATGCTCTCCGAACGCAACATCGTCGCGAGGGCCGACGCGAAGAACTCACAGTGACCCCCTTTGTCCGAGGTCAGGAACTCGTGCAGGGTGCCGGAGGCGTCCTCGTCATCCCCCGCGGGTAGCCGGTACGGATAGCGATCGCGGAGATAGTCCGCGAAGGTGACGGCGACCTCCTCGGAGGCGGCGTCGTCTTTGACGCGCCGCATCAAGAGGCCAGCCAAGTCCGCTGCCGTCCGCGTGTGCACCGAGGGGGCAAGCTGAAGGTACTGCGCCGGAGCAAAGGCCTCACCCGCCCCGGTCGGGCCTGGCTCGGCGAGAACAAGCTCGTAGCGGAGCTCCCCCGGGTTCGAGTACGCCACGATCCCATCCGGCGCCACCTGGAGGTACCCGCGGGCGTGCTCGGTGCCAAGGGTCACCTCCACCGTTCCATAGGGCATGAACGCTACGTTCGTCGGGCCCCCCTTGCGCGTCACGCGAACACGCTGGGCGTCGGCTTCCTGGACCTCACCACGCACCGCGGAGCTTGGGGCATCGCCCTCCCGCGGACGAACGACCCACGGGGCGTCACCGGTGAGGGCTTGCTCGTCGTCGCCCGAGAGCGTCGCCCACGATCCATCCCTGACGTGCTGGCCCAGCGTAGCTCCCCTCCAGAGGCTCGGCAGGGCCAGAACCGGGGCGCCGGTGGGCGCAATGGTCATGACGAGTCGGCCTTGGTCCTCGCCGCCGCTGCGGCGCTTCTTCAGGTCGAGGGACTCAGAGAAGTCCACCTTGGCTTGGGCGTCGTTCGGACTGAATTCGAAGTACTTCGAAAGGAGCGCTTCCCGCTGGAAGTCGCGGGGCCAGAAGACGAACACGAGGAGCGCTAGCCCGAGCAGCACCGCGGAGCGCTTGGCACCGTCGAAGGCGATCGTGCGAGCCTCCCGCCGGGTCAGACGCGCGCTGGGTCGGTAGACGCTCAGGAACTGCAGGCCAAGCACGTAGAACGGAACGTACGCGAGGAAAGCACCGGCGAACCCTAGGTCGACGGTGATGTAGCCCGTGATGATCGCGATCAGGTACGAGTTCAGGAAGAGGAGGTCGGGGCGCTGGTCGCGGTGAAGGTTGTTGAGCAGGTGCACCTGGCAGAGGGCCGCGAGCACCAGCCCGTCCTGCAGAACGTAGGCGAGGTCGGCGGACATCGCGTGGCGGACGAGGACGGTGAAGAACCCGAGCACGCCGAGGTTCCAGAATGCCCTGTAGGCAAAGCGTTCCTTGAAGCGCGCGAAGTAGGACGAGAGCAGCGTCAGCACGTAGAGCGGAGCAAGCCACGCCGGGCTCGCCGCCTCGGTCAGCTGCACAAAGACGAGGTTCGCGAGCACCAGGCCCACCATGCAAGCGTGGAGGGACGGGCTCGGGATGTTGCGCTCCTCCACGACCGGCGGAGCCCCTTTGGCCTCGGACGCTTCGACGGGTTCCTCCATCGGGTCCTGGAGAGAGTCCTCGGCAGGCTCCTCGGACGAGGCGGCGGTTGGCTCTGACCTATGCACTAGCGGCCCTCCGCGGAAGTCGTAGCACCGTGGGAGATGTGCTCGGCGGCGCTTGCCCATCGGCTGGCACGGGCTGGGCCTCGGCCATGAAGTAGAGCGCACGGTCGAAGGGCTCGTGTCCTTCGCCAAAGCTCACGTTCAGGTCCTGGCTGCGGATCGCCAGCACTTCCTTGGCCTCGCGCGCGTACTGAACCAGCGCGCAGAGATCCGAGAGCGCCTCCTCCAGGGCTTCGGGAGAGCAGCGTCGGTCGAGTACGACCTCGAGGCCCTCGCCTCCACCGCCTTCCCATTCGAGAACGACGAGCTTGCCCCGACGGGCGCTCGCGCGCCAATGGATGGAGCGCAGGCTATCGCCGTCGCGGCGATCACGGAGTCCGGAAGGCTGCATGTCGCCTTCGCCGCTGACGTTGGAGCCCAGCATATCGCGCACGAAGTCCTCGGCGGTCCTGCCACCCGAGGCGTCCCCCACGGTGGTCGGGGTCGGATAGACCACGATCTCCCGCGGCGCATCCGTCAGCGGCTGGCGACGGCGGAGTAGTCCAAAGGGATAGGTGGACCAAGCATCCACCCGCTTGACCTCGTAGAGCCCGCGGCTCAACCCCGACAATTCGATGGGCGCGCGCTTGCGCCCTTCAAGCACAGGGACGCAGGCGCTCGCTCGCAGCGGCTTCTTCTGGTCTGGAACGACCAGCTCAAGCGAGGCGTTGACGTCGAAGAGCCGGCCGCGCTGGGCGTGGAAGCGCACGGGAATGATCTCGGCCGAGTCCGCCATGATCGCGGGCGCGTCATCGACCTGAACGCTGAGTCCGCGCAGGCTCGAGGCTCCCCATGCGAAGCTCAGGATCCAGAGCAGCGTCAAGAACGCAAGCAGCAGGAAGAAGAGGTTCACGTACGGCGCCGAGACGTACGCGACCACAACGGTCGCGTAGAACACGAGGGAACGGACGCCGAAGAGCGTGAGCTTCAAGGGGGAGGTCCTCCTACAGGGCGACCGGGACGCGCTCGAGTGCGCCTTCGATGACGCGGACAGCGCTGCCGCCGCCCTTCAGGAAGACGCGGTGGCTTAGGACTGGAACCGCCAGGGCTTTGAGATCATCCGGAAGGACGTAGTCGCGGCCTTGGATGAGCGCGCGGGAGCGCGCAGCGACCAACCAGGACACCGCGGCCCGGGGGCTCACGCCGAGGGCCACAGAATCATCGTTCCTGGTTTCTTGAACGACTGCGTAGGCGTACTCGGCGACTGGCTCCGAGACCTGGATGGTGGGTACGGTGGCGTTGAGCAGCACGAGCTGCTCGCGGGTCAGCGCTGGCTCAAGGGCGTCGAGCGAAGCCTCACTGGACTTGGCGCGATAGAGCCCCTTCTCCGAAACGGCGTCCGGGTAGCCCAGCTCGACGTGAACGAGGAAGCGGTCGAGGGCCGCTTCAGGAATCGGGAACGTGCCGTGGAACTCGACGGGGTTCCGCGTCGCGAGGATCGCGAAGGGCGTCCCGAGGCTCATGGTCTTGCCGTCGACGGACACGGCACCTTCCTCCATGGCCTCCAGGAGGCACGAGAGCGTCCGCGAGCTGGTGCGGTTCACTTCGTCAGCGAGGACGATGTTGGAGAAGAGCGGGCCGGGAAGGAACTCGAAGGTTTCCTCTCCCGCGCGCCAAACCGACGACCCGACGATGTCGCTCGGCATCAGGTCGTTGGTGAACTGAATGCGGGTGAACGTGCAGTCGAGGCAGCGGGCGAGGGTCCGAGAAAGCAAGGTCTTCCCCGTTCCGGGAATCCCTTCGATGAGGCAGTGGCCGCCGGCGACCAGGGCCACAAGGATGGGCTCCAGCACCTCGTCGCTCACGGAAACCACGCTCTTCACGCGCTGGCGGAGCTGGTGAAGGGCGGCTCTCGCAACGTTCGACACGGCCTGGCCGTCAGCGGTGAGGGCGCGGGCCGTCTCCAGCGCATCGCTCTGGGAAACGTCCTGGGGGGTCCGGTGCGCCTGGGGTGATCCTGGTTCGCTCATGGGGGTCAGCAGCGTGGTATGAGTCCAGCGAGCCCATCCACGGCCCACCTTCCCCCCTCATCGACTCAATCCCCTCAACACTCATGAGCACAGTCCCCCAATGCCGAAAAAAGTACGCTGCGTCCGGCAGTCCGGTACCGGAGTCATTGTCGCCACATGCCGGAGCCCGCAGCCGACCTTCAGGTCGGCTGC
>CALHGQ010000131.1 GCA_938030175.1 uncultured bacterium
TGTGGCGACAATGACTCCGGTACCGGACTGCCGGACTGTCGCTAGCGGAACGTTACCGCCAGGGCGTCGGAGAAGTTGCTGGTCGCGACGCCTTGGACCGAGTCGCGGTGCCACGCTTGGAAGAGCCAAGTCTGGCCGGCTTGGGCGGCTACGAAGCCAAGGGGCTGGGGCAGGATCAGCGGGTAGACGCGAATCGTCGACGTGCCGCTCGTAAAGAACGGGATTCCGCGACCGATCGCGCCTCCCAGGCAAAGGTTGCCAGCGCTCCCGGCCGGGTTGGCCGTGAAGCCTGAGGTCATCGACATCAGCGGAATGACGGCGGCACCAGGCGGCAGGTTCACGATATGCAGCTCAAGGTCGTTGAACGCCGGACGATCTACACCCACCGCACGGATCGACGCGGCCTCGCTCGTGCTATTGGGCACCCCGTCACAAACGACGTCGTTCGGCTGCGCCAAACTCGCCATGACGATGGCGTCGACCGTGCCGCTACCGGGGACCTGGAGATCCACCGCGAGCAGAACTCGACCGTCCCCCAGGAAGGCTGCCTGCGGCTGGAAAGAACTATTGGACTGTCCGACCACGGCCCAGCCCGCGTCAGGGAACCCGTTGCCGGTGGCATCCACTCCGTTCACCCCGATACGGTCGAGGGCGAGTCCGTTGTAGAGCGTCCTGATGCCCTGGCTGCTCGGCCCGTTCGTGAGGACGACACCATCTTCGTCGATGTCGTAGAGCCGGGACATCGGGGCACGAACCGTTTGGTCGCCGTTTCGAAGGATGACCGGTCCAAGGAAGTCTTGGCCGAGGATCGTCACCCTGTGGGCGTCGTCGATAAGCGCGTTGCTGAACTCTGTCCAGGTGTTGAACTGGCCTTCTGTCTGCGCCGCCTGAATCAACGAGTTGTAGTAGTAGACGCGGCCCCTATCGAGGACGGCCATTTCTTCCTGGCCCGACGCGGTCGAGTCGTAGGTCACCACGGCCACCCAGGCGGTTCCGTCCGGACTTGACTCGAAGGTGCGGATGCTGGTGATCGGGTCTGACAGCCCCAGCGGCGTGTCGCCGACCGCGAGTACGACGGTTTCGTCGGGGTAGCGTACCGCCACCTGCATGAACGCCCCTTGGGGACCTGGGGTGCGAGCTGTGCCGAAGACGTAGACCCTCGACGTCGAGGTCATGCGCGGCGTACCCGACCCGAACCACTCTAGGCCCGTGGATCCGATCAGGTCTCCGGGCTGGGCGATCACGTCGTCGTTGATCCACGAGGAGAACCCTTGCGCCGGGGCTGGAGCTATCGAGGTGTAGGCGACGTCGAGTCCCTGGACGCGCGGTGCAAAGACGCCTTCTTGGATGTAGCCGTTGAGGGTCTGGGAAACCCGGAGCACGCCGGGCGTGGACGTGCCAGATCCTGCTAGCACACCAAAAATGACAGAGGAGCCAGGGGAGGGCGGCCGCGCGTCCGCCACCCAAGAGCCAGCGTTGTCGCTCGACACCGTGGTGATACCCGCGACTCCGTTCGCGGCGCTTGGGATGGCCACAACCTCGGCGGTCGCGATCTGCGCCGCGGCGTTCGAGGTCATCAAGGCAAGAGGGAGCGCTGCGGTCGCGAGCATGCTCCAGACACGGGCGGCGGGAAGCGGCACGTACATGTTTGGAATGGGGTACTTCATGAACTCCGTATGCTATCCGCCCTCGTCGGTTCCGATGTGATTTTCGGAAACGCCGAACGGCCCCGCGTGCTGCCCATTCGGCAAAAGCCGCCGATGCCCGCGCTCACGATGCACGTTCCTGGATAGGCTTCCCCACCATGGACACGACACAGGCCATGGAGCAGAGCCTTCGGCAAGCGGAGCGGATCGCCTCCGAGACTTTCGGCATCGCTGTCAAAGGAGACCGGGGCGGAGCTGTTGCGCTACCCGGCGACCAGGAGCGGAATTTCCGCATCACCGACTGGACGGGCGCCCAATACCTGCTGCGTGTTTTTGTCTCCGGCCTCCCGCGCGAGTCCATCACGTTTTTGCGCGATCTTACCGACCACGCGATCTCCCACGACGCTGGCCTCGCGGGGCGCCTCCAGAGATTCCAGGGGAAAGGCGGAGCGACGGGCGAGCGCATCGAGCGCGTTCTTTGGGAGGAGCGCGAAGTCGACGCTTGCTTGCTCTCCTATCTCGACGGCGAGCTGCTTGGACGAACCCATCCCCATCCGCCCGAGCTCATCGCTGACATCGGACGGACGCTCGGCCGTTTGGCCTGCGCTCTCGCGGACTTCGAGGGGCGCCCCCCCGCCACCGAGCCCGAGGACCCAAGCTGGGCGCTGCTCGACGCGCCGCAGACCATCCGCCCACGTCTTGACTGCATCCAGGACGAAGCGCGCCGTGGGATGGTTGAGTCGCTGCTCAACCGCTACGAGGACGAAGTGGAGCGCCGCGTCAAGGGCCTGCGCCAGGCGGTGATCCACCAAGACGCGAACGAGAACAACCTCTTGGTGGACTCTTCCACGGCGGGGAGCCGCCTGAGCGGGCTCATCGACTTCGGGGACGCCGGCTTCACGGCGCTCGTGGCCGAGCCGGCGATCGCGGCCGCCTACGTCGCCTTCGGCAAGGAAGACCCGCTGACGGCGATGGCGACGCTCATCGCGGCGTTCCACGTCGAGTACCCGTTGACGGACGAGGAGTTCGAGTGCGTCTTTGACCTCGCCCTGATGCGGCTCGCGTCGAGCGTCGCTGTCTCCTCTGAGCGCGCGGCGGCGGCCAACGCGAACCCGTATCACTTGGTGAGCGCCAAGCCAGCGTGGCGGGCGCTGGAGCTGCTCGCACCGGTTCATCCACGCTTCGCCTGCGCCGTCTTCCGGGAAGCCGCTGGCCTCGAGCCGCTTGGACCGAAGCAAGGCGCCTTCGCGCGATGGTGCTCCGATCACCGTGCAGGCTTCGCGCCTGTTCTCGGGGCCCCGCTTGAGAACGCCCCCCGGGTCGATCTCTCCATCGACTCCGAGCTCCTGCTCAACGCCTGCGAAGGCTCCGAGCTCGACCCGTCCATGGACGCCTGGGGTCGGCATTTGGAAGCACTGCGCACGAACGCGCAGGCGCCTGCCACCGTGGGCTACCACGACGAGACGAGACTGCTCTACCAGACAGACGCGTTCTCGGAGCCGCGCGAGGACCGCAGCGAACCACGCACGGTGCACCTCGGGGTCGACCTGTTCGCCCCCGCTGGTACGAAGGTCTTCGCGCCTGTCGCGGGCACCGTCCTCAGCGTTCAGCGCAATGACGAAGATCTCGACTACGGCCCCACCGTCATCGTCGAGCACCATCCCGAAGACGGCCCCGTGTTCGCGACCCTCTACGGGCATCTCGACGGCGAGGTTCTTGACAGGCTCGTGCCCGGGGCTGCGATTGCCGCGGGGGACCTCATCGGACGGTTCGGAGAGAGAACCGAGAACGGTGGCTGGCCGCCCCATCTGCACTTCCAGGTCTACCTGGATCGGTTCGACGAAACAGGCAACCTCGCGGGCGTCGCGTCGCCAGCGCGACGCGCCGTTTGGACCGCCGTATCGCCGGACCCCGCGGTAATCCTCGGGCTCGACTCCTGCGCGGCCCGCGAGCCGTCCTCCGAGGAGCTATTGCGAGAGCGCC
>CALHGQ010000132.1 GCA_938030175.1 uncultured bacterium
GGGAGGGTCGGAGCGCGGGGAAAGAGGCGGCCCCTAGCCCGTGGACTAGGCGCTAGCGACGCGAAGGTGAGGGCGCTGCGCCCAGAGGAGGCCACCGGAGCCCTGAGGAACCCTGAGGAACCCAGCGAAGGCCCCTCGACCGCCCTGAATCCTCGGACTCACCTACACTTGGATCCCATGACGCCACCCGCTTCACATCGCCGCTCGCTCCTAGCCATCGCCGCGGCGGCCTCGCTCGCGCTGCTGGCCTGGGTTGTCCTCGGGGACTCAACCACTCGCACGTCGGCGGCGACGCTATCTCAGCCCGAGGAGACGAACGGGACCCCCGCTACCGAAACACCCGGCGATCTCCAAGCGGCGGAGGCTTCCTCGCTGGAGTCCGCCATGGGGAACGTGGTCGCGGAAGAGCTCGACGCAGAAGCGCCCGAGATACAGCGAACGTCGCTGGAGACACCTGCGACCCTGAGCGTCCGGGTGAAGAACGGTCGCAAGCCGCTAGCGGGCGTGCGAGTCCAGGCAGTGAAAGCCGGAACGACGAATCAAGGGGCCATCGCCGGGGAGACGGATCGACGCGGACGCCTGAAGCTCCAAGTCCCCCCCCATACCGCCCTCCAGCTGCAGCTGGCTCTACCAGGGATCGCCGAGATCATTCGGCAGGACGTGCAGAGCCCTGGGCCCGCCGAGATCGAACCCGTGGTGGTAGACGTGTCGCTCCATGCATCAGAGCTATCCGTGACGGTCCAGCTCCTGTCGTTCCCATCGGGGATGGCGCTTGCGGACTGCAAAGTGACGGCGATGCCGAGTGAAGACAGCTCCTCGACTCGATCCCTCGCGAGGAGAACCGATGCGAACGGCCTCGTCACGCTGCCGTGGGTCCCAAACGGCCGGTACGTCGGCGAGGCCGAACGCCACGGCCAAATGGAGCTCGCAGCGCCGGAAGCGGGCACCGATCGGCCGCTCACGCTGGAGCTTCCTGCGGACGCCATGCTCTTCGGACGGGTGGAACTCGAGCCGTCGGCGTCGGGGAAGATCCCAGAGCTGAAGATATCCGCTAGCCGCGACGGCAAGACGCGGAACAGCTCCTCCCGAAAGGACACCCCGGAAGAGATGACTCCGCTCCTCTTGCACGAAGTGCCCGTGAAGTGGAGCCGCGACTGGCAGACCACCATGCTCGGTCAAGGCCGGACGAAGGTGGACAAGAAGGGCAACTGGCAGATCGTCCGCATCCGATTCAAAGACTTGAACGCCATGGAAGGGGTGCAAGTCCATGCGTTCGTCGACCACAACTGGAGAACACTGAGCGCAGGCATAGCGCTGCGGCCAGGCGATCGACTGGAGGTGGCGGACGCTGGGCAAGGGCAGCCCAACCTCCACCTCAACCTGAGCTTCGATCGGGGCTACAAGTGGAGTCGGTTCCAAGAGGTGACGCTTTACGAAGCAAGCCAACCTGGACAGTCGAGCTTTGTGAAGGGCTACTGCACCAAGGACGGAACGCTGCGCGTGTCCAAGCTGCCCCGCGGCACCTGGGATCTCTGCCTCGGAAACCCGAGCGACCCGCGCGAAGAGTCGCGGCTCGTGCGATTCGAACATCGAGATGCCGCCCCGCAGGACATCGTTCTGTTGGGCTGGGTCCCGCTCCGTGGGACGGTGACCCCCCCAAGGCCTAAGGAGCACAAGGGGGCCGACCTCATGCTGCTCCAACGCGACGGCCGCCTCGATACATGCGTGGTCAAGGATGGGCGCTTCGATCTATCACCGGTGCGAATGGACACGATGCAGACCCTGTCCATGCGGGGGAGCGATCATGGGCTCATCCGTTTCGACGTCCCCGATGCCGACGCTGACGCCAGCTTCGACGTAGACGTCGAGGGCTTCTGGTCGACTCCCGCCGTCGACCAAACCGAGCACAAGGTTCAGTACCTTGCGACCGGAGAAGACATGATCGTCAGGCGGTAGCCCTAGCGAGTATCCTGGGACCATGACGCACCCAGCCATCAGCCGCCTTCGCTCGGAAGGACTCTGCTTTGCCGCCGCCCTGTCGCTCCTCTTCACCGCCTGCGCTGCCTCCCCCTCTGCCGCTCCTGCCGCTGCAGCTCCCGCCAGTGCCGGCGCGCCGGGATCATCGGACTCCTTGATCCACGCCACGCTGTACGCCAACACCTCGGCCGAGTACGAAGCCGCGACCCTCGGCGTGTATGCCTCGGCCGAGGTGCAGCTGGCCGAGGCTCTGCGGGACGCGTCCCACACCGCCGCCCTCGAGCAGTCGGGGGAATTTCGCGCCCTTCCGCCCGCGATCATCCTCGACGTGGACGAAACGGTCCTCGACAACTCGCCGTTCGAGGTGCGCCTGATCGAAGACGGCACAAGCTACCCAACCGGTTGGAATGAGTGGTGCAACGAATCTGCCGCGCGCCCGGTTCCCGGCGCCCTTGAGTTCACGAACTACGCAGCGAGCCAAGGGGTCACCGTGTTCTACGTGACCAACCGGAAAGAACCCCTCAAGGCTGGCACCCACCGGAATCTTGTGAAGCACGGATTCCCCATGAAGGAGGGCGTCGACACGCTTCTGATGCGGGACGGCCGTCCCGAGTGGGATAGCGACAAGACGAGCCGCCGCGCCGTGATCGCCGAGCAGTACCGCATCGTCATGCTCTTCGGGGACAACGCGGGCGACTTTGTGGGCCTCGGAGATGCCAAAGGAACGGCGGCTGCGCGGAGCGCGGCGCTCGAGCGCCACGGCGATAGGTGGGGCCGCTCTTGGTTCATGCTCCCCAACCCCATGTATGGCTACTGGGACGAGTCCGCCCTCGGCGGCAACTACCAGCAGCCGGCGGCGGAGCTCCGTCGACTTCGCGTGCGGGCCATGGACGCGAAACGCTGATGGGCATCACGGGCCTAGAGCCGCGGCACGAGGCGGCGCTGCGGGACTTCGTCGCCGACTTCCGCGCCGCGGGCGAGCCCAATATCCCCGCGTTCTTTCAGCGCGCCGAATGGGATCACGCGCAGACCGTCGCGCACTTTGACGCGTGGGCCCAGGGCGAGCCGATGGGCTGGACGCTCGGGACCGAGGATCGGTTTGTGGCCTGCACGACGCGCTTTCTAGAAGTCGAGGGAACTGGGGAGCTCCTGGGTCTCTTCAACTTCCGGCACAGGCTGAACGCTCAGCTCGAGCGCTTCGGCGGGCACGTGGGCTACAGCGTCCGCCCGTCCGCCCGGGGCCACGGTCACGCCAAGACGCTCCTGCGTGAAGCCATGGCCTTCGGCCGAGGGCTCGGACTCACGCGGCTGGTCGTCACGTGCAGCCCCGACAACGTGGCGTCGGCGCGCGTCATCGAAGCCTGCGGCGGCGCCCTTCAGGACACGTACTTCCACGACGAGCAAGATACCGAGATCTGCCGGTACTGGATCGAACTATGATCCAGTGCCGGCCAGTCACAACGCTAAAGGATCAGCGACCGACGCCGGCGTAGGAGAAGCCGAGCTCCTCCAGCGTGTTGCGCGGGAAGATGTTGCGACCGTCGAAGACAACGGGGTTCTTGAGAGCCGCCTTCAACGCGTCAAAGTCAGGCCGGCGGAACTCGCTCCACTCGGTGACGATCACGAGCGCGTCGGCGCCCTGGACCGCTTCCATCGGAGTCTCCGCGTACTCGACCTCGTCGCCGAGGTAGTGCTCCTGCGATTCCCCCATGGCTTCGGGATCGTGGGCCACCACCGTGGCGCCCGCGGCGCGCAGCGCCCTGGAGAGCACGATCGCGGGTGCTTCGCGCATGTCGTCGGTGTTCGGCTTGAACGCGAGTCCCCAAAGGGCGAAGCGCTTGCCCGTGAGGTCTTCGCCGAAGTGATCGACGATCTTGCGGTACATCAAGAGCTTCTGGCTCGCGTTGACTTCCTCGACGGCCTTCATCATCTGGAAGTTGTAGTCGTGCTTGTCGGCGGTGTGGATGATCGCCTTCACGTCCTTCGGGAAGCACGATCCACCGTAGCCGATACCAGAGAAGAGGAAGCGCGATCCGATGCGATCGTCGGAACCAATGCCTTTGCGGACGTTGTCAACGTTGGCGCCAACAAGCTCACAGACGTTCGCGATCTCGTTCATGAACGAGATACGCGTCGCGAGCATGGCGTTGGCGGCGTACTTCGTGAGTTCCGCGGACGCGACGTCCATGACGAAGATCGGGTTGCCCGTGCGCACGAACGGCTCGTAGAGCTCGGTCATGACCTTGGCAGCGCGCTCCGTATCGGCGCCCACCACGACGCGATCCGGCTTCAGGAAGTCGGCGATCGCGGCTCCCTCCTTCAGGAACTCCGGGTTGGAGACCACGTCGAACTCGTGCTTGGCCACCTCGGAGATGGCAGCCTCGACCTTCTTGGCGGTTCCCACCGGCACGGTCGACTTGTCGACGACGACGGTGTAACCGGTCATGTGCTCGGCGATGCTGCGAGCGGCGGCAAGCACGTACTGAACGTCCGCGCCCCCATCCTCGCCCGGCGGAGTGCCGACGGCGATGAACGCGACCTGGGCGTCCTTCATGCCCTCGGCGTAGTCCGTGGTGAAGCTGAGACGCCCATCGCGCACGTTGCGCTTGATGAGCTCCTCGAGCCCGGGCTCGAAGATCGGGATGATCCCCTCCTTGAGGTTGTCGATCTTCTTTTGGTCGATATCGATGCAGGTCACGGTGTTACCGCTCTCTGCGAAACAAGTGCCAGCTACGAGGCCGACATAGCCAGATCCAACGACGGCGATGCGCATGTGAGTGAGTGTGGTACGGGGCGGCCCGGGGCTGCCCGATAGGGTTTTGAGTGGAAGATGCCCGAAGGGGCTGAGTGCAGGCCATGACCCAAGTCACGGCTTGCGGATGGAGTGGTCGACGCCTGAAGAGGCGCCCTGCGCGGGGCTGAGGTTGACCTCAGCCGCACGCTTGTCTGATGCGGGTGCGAGGCCCAAGCACGGCGTACGCGCTGTGGGCCTCGCGCGAATGACTAGGCGCTCTTTCGCGAGACCTCGCTGGCGCGAGAAGCGTCGCGCTGCTCGATCCACCACCGGACGGTCCGGCCGATCCCATCTTCGAGAGAGACCTTGGCTTCCCAGCCTGCTCGCTCGCGGGCACGGCTGGTGTCCAGTGAGCGGCGGGGCTGCCCGTCCGGGTAGTCGCTGTTCCAGCGAATCTCGCCGTCAAAGCCGACCTCCTTGGCGATCATCTTGACGAGGTCCGCGATCGCGACCTCACGGCCGGTGCCGAGGTTGATCGGCACTGGCTCGTCCACGGAACTGGCGACCGCCAGGATCCCGTCGGCGGCATCATCGACGTACAGGAACTCGCGGGAAGCGGTCCCGGTCCCCCAGCACTCGATGTGCGACGCGCCCTTCTCCTTGGCCTCGGCGCACTTCGCGATGAGAGCCGGAATCACGTGGGACGTCTGCAGATCGAAGTTGTCCCCGGGGCCGTAGAGGTTCACAGGAACCGCGACGGCGCTCTTCAGCCCGTACTCGGCCTGATACGCTTCCAGCATGACGAAGAGTGCCTTCTTGGCGACGCCGTAGGGAGCATTCGTCTCCTCCGGGTATCCGTTCCAAAGGTCTTCTTCGCGGAAGGGAACCGGCGCGAACTTCGGATAGGCGCAGACCGTGCCCACCTGGACAAAGCGCTCGATACCGTGGGTGCGCGCGCCTTCGATCAGGTGCATGCCCATCGCCATGTTCGCGTAGAAGAACCGACCGGGGTGCAGCCGATTCGCGCCGATGCCACCGACCTCGGCTGCGAGGTGCAGCACGACGTCGGGTCGCATATCACGGTACATGGCCTCCACCTGGGAAGCGTCCGTGAGGTCGTATTGTGCGCTGCGTGGCACGGCGACATCGACGGCTCCCTGGGCGGCCAGTCGTTCGCAAACGACCCGGCCTAGGAATCCGTTGCCACCGGTGACCACTACGCGTTTCGAGCTCCAATCCATCGGTTCTGTCCTCTGACTAGGCTGCGAGCGACTCGAGGAAGGAGATGTCCTTGCCAGCCTTCTTGAGGATCGACTCCGAGCCCGCGAGCTCGAGGTCGTGATCCACCATCATGGTGACAAGACCCGGGAAGTCGACCTTGCGGGTCCAGCCCAGCTTCTTCTCGGCCTTGGCCGGATCGCCCAGAAGGAGGTCGACCTCGGTGGGGCGGACGTAGCGATCGTCGAACTCGACGTACTCCTTGTAGTCGAGGTCCACGTGGTTGAACGCGATCTCAAGGAACTCGCGGACCGAGTGGGTCTCGCCCGTAGCCACGACGTAGTCGTCCGGCTCCTCTTGCTGGAGCATGAGCCACATGGCCTCGACGTAGTCACCGGCGAAACCCCAGTCCCGCTTGGCGTCGATGTTGCCGAGGAAGAGCTTCTCCTGAAGCCCCGCCTTGATGCGGCCAACGGCCCGCGTGATCTTGCGCGTCACGAACGTCTCACCGCGGCGGGGCGACTCGTGGTTGAAGAGCAGACCGCAGCTAGCGTGCATGTTGTACGCCTCGCGGTAGTTGACCGTCATGTAGTGCGCGAACACCTTGGCAACGGCGTAGGGGCTCCGCGGGTAGAACGGGGTCGTCTCGCTCTGCGGCGTTTCGAGGACCTTGCCGTACTGCTCCGAGCTAGAAGCCTGGTAGAAGCGAACGGATCGGCGCGTATAATTTTCGAACTCACGCACGGCGTCGAGCAGGCGCAGGTTGCCCATCGCGACGGCGTCCGACGTGTACGTCGGCATGTCGAAGCTCACGCGAACGTGGCTCTGCGCGCCAAGGTTGTAGACCTCGGTCGGCTGAACCTCGTCGAGGATGAGCCTCAGCCCGTTCGCGTCGCAGAGGTCGCCGTAGTGCAGCTTCAGGTTCGGACGGCCGGCGTGCGGGTCCTCGTAGATGTGGTTGATCCGGCTCGTGTTGAACGAGCTGGAGCGACGGATGATTCCGTGGACCTCATAGCCCTTAGCGAGCAGGAACTCAGCGAGGTAGCTGCCGTCCTGGCCGGTAATGCCTGAGATAAGTGCGACGTTTTTCATGGGTAGGCGCCCCGATGCGGGGCAAGACTAGCGGGGTAGGTGGAGAAGTTCACCGGCGAGCGTCGACGGCGAGTGAGAGGTAAGTGGGTGTTAGGCAGCGCCTTCGCTGCTTGGGCTTGTGGGGCGGTCGAAGAGTTGATCGAGGGCTTCGTGCAGGTTGCTGAGAGCGACGTCCCATTCGCTGCTGCCGTAGGAACCGTCGCCCACGAGTCCTTCGCAGGCCTTCGCGCAAGCGCTGAGCTCCGGCAGCTGCAGCATGGCGGCCGTGCCTTTGACGCGATGGCACTCGGCCCTGAGTCCGTCGTGATCTTGGTTCGCTTCGAGCGAAGAGATCTCTTCCCGCCAGCCGCTCAGGCTCGCGACGAATCTTTCGCGTACGGGGGCGAGGGGGTCGTCAGGTTCGTTCATGGCTAAGGGATAGGAAGGGGCGGGGAATGGCCTGGACATCAGTCGAAGAGTTCGTCGTTGACGCCGATAGACGGACGCACGCCGCTTCCGCCAACCCAGTTGAGACCGAGGTCCACCTGGTTGAGGTTGTTGAGGAGCAGTCCGGTCTCTGCGCCAGAGCGCAACATGTGAAGCGCGTCGCTCAGCTGGGCGTAGAAGGTGCGCTTGAGGCGGTGTCGCGGCACCATCACGATGTCGCCCGCGAAGACCGGCACGCGCTTGCGCACGCGGCGGCTTCCACCGGACACGAGACGAACCGTTCCGTCTGCGCGGATGACGTAGACACGGGTCAGGTCGCCCTGCTCTGTTACGCCTCCGCACTGGTCGATGAGGACGCCGAGGTTGAGCCGGTCCTGGGCCACGAACGCGCCGGAGTTGAACACGTGTCCAACGACCGAGACGGTCTCCTGGCGCCGGGGGATCATGAGCGTGTCCCGGTCTTCCAGCGTGAGGTTGAACGCCGTATCCGGGAAGTCTGCGGTCCCCCAAGGAATGACGACGCGACCGTCAGGCTGGTAGGTCGCCATGCGACTGATCAACTCGCGCGTATGCTCGAGTGCGATGCGGCCCGCGACGCCTTCCTGGGGCGATCCGACCTGCACCATGTGCGTGTAGTCGGCCTCCGACTGCTCGCGCATGTACTCGGCGAGCTCGCGGAAGCGGCTCCGCTGGAGGTTGCGCACGGAGACGCGCGTAAACTTGGCGGCCCCCATGTCCGCGCCGGGAAGGAGTCCACCGGCGGCAGCGATGAGGTCGGTGATCTTGGCGTCGGCAGGGAAGACGTAGGTCCCAGGGAAGCGAACCTCGCCCGAAACGTCGACGGTGACCGAAGAGCTCTTGAGCTGGCGAATCACGATGCGGTCGCCGTGCACGAGGCACGGGTCGTCCCGGAGGCTGCCCTCAAGCGCCGCGCGCAGGCTGATACGAGTGCGCTGCACCGTCATCCGCCGCGCCTCGTCGTCGTAGGTGTTGCGGACGATCTCGGCCTCTTCGGCGAACGCTGTGGGAAGCAGATTGCCCGCGATCGCAATGAGGTCGGTCACGTGGAGATCCGCCGTCAGTTCGTACGTACCCGGACGCTGAACCGCTCCGATGATCTGAACGGTGGGCGTGATCGACGTGGCCTCCTCGGGCTGGATCGTGATGTGATCCAGCGGCTGGAGCAGAATGTCCTGGGTGAGGTCTCCCGCGAGCGCCCGAGCGACGTCGAGGACCATGATCCGACGGGAGGTCGACTGGGAACGCCGTCCGGTGATCAGCTCGATCTCGCCGGTACGGCCAATCTGGCGCGAGACCAGCGCTTGGTCCTGGGAGGCGTCGATGAGAAGGCCGTCCGCGCGCTTCACGAGGTCGCTCAGCCGCAGGCCCTCCCGATACTGGTAGTCCCCGGGTCGAACGACCTGGCCTTCGATGCGAACGGTCGAGCGCATGGAGCCGTCGATGGCGCCGAGCATGATGAGGTCGCCGTCCGCGACGTCGAAGTCGAACCCGGTCGCGTCGAAAGGAACATCGATGACCTCGCGGCCGCGGCCGCTGACCGTTCGCTCGACCTGGAGGGCAGCGGAGTAGGTGAACGGAGTGGCTCCGCCCGCAAGCGCCATCACATCCGCGATGCGCATCGGCAGCTTGACCTCATAGATCGCGGGTCGATGGACTTTGCCCGCGATCCCGACCGTGGGTCCAATGGGCGGCACGCTGACGATGTCGCCATCGTTCAGGGCCGATATGTTGGGCCTGAGGCCGTCGATCAGAAGTTCGTAGAGGTCGACGGTCTCGACCTCACCCGTCACCCTCTGAATCGCGATTCGCCGGAGCGAGCCGGTCCGGCTGGGTCCGCCAGCGGCAGTCAGCACCGAGAGGATGTCAGCCGGGACGCTGAGGATGTGCTGGCCAGGATTCACGACGCTTCCGACGACGTGGACTCGTCCTTTGAGAATCCGTCCGAGCGCAAGCTTGACGTCGATGCCGATCCAGACGGCGTCGAATGCCGCGCGCACGAAGCCTTCGGCTTCCTGCAGCGTGAAACCTTCGACTACGACCGGGCCCACCTCGGGCAGCGTGACGGTTCCCGCCGGATCGACGATCTCCCTCAGTTGAAGCGAGTGCGCGCCGGTCACGGAGAGGGTCAGCTCGTCGCCGGGTCGAATCCGATAGCCGGCAGCCGGAGCACCCAGCGCGCCGGAGACCGGGGCTTCCACCTCGGCCGGGGTCTCACCCTCTGCGACGGGAGGCGCGCCTTTGGGCTCAAAGTAGGAGTACCCAAATTGATCGAGCGAGCGGTCGGGGGCAGAGGCGTACTGCCCGCGATAGAGCGCTTCCACAACGGACTTCGCGCTGTCACCGCCTGGAGCCACAGGTCCCGCGGTGGCAGAAACGGTCGAGCCCGTGGGACGGGCCGCTCCCTCGATGGCCTTAGAGTGATCCCGTGGCTGGCCCCGGGCTGCCTCCGGCGACGTCCCTTGGGACCCAAGGAAAGAGTTGTCCGCGCGCTGGGGAACCGCCGTGCGGCTGACGGACTCCTTGAGCCCGTCCAACCACTCAGGACGTTGGATTCCTTCCCTGTCGTAGAGGCCCGGTGAGTTCGCGCAGGCCGACATGGCGCACAAACACAGTGCACCGAGGAAGCGCCAGGAGGCGCGTCCCCTTGGACGGACAGGCTGCGGGTTTGAGCGATAACTCACAGGGGTCAGGTCGACGAGTCCCCGAATCAACATGAGGCATAACCCCTATTTGTGAGCTGGATGACCAGTACCCCAACCGAGCAGCAAAGAGAGGGCAAACCCCTCAAGGAAGACCCACCTCATCACCGAAGGACCAGATCTAGATCCCCTTCCGTCACCTGAAGTGAACCCTCATGGACACCCCTATTCGCGCCCTCATCCTCGACGATGATCCCATGGCCCAGCAGATCCTGCGGACCCACCTAGAGGCTGAGATCCCGGGAGTGGCCGTGACCTGTCGCCCCTACCCCGACCCCCGGGGCGACTTCGACCTCTACTTCCTCGACAACCAGTTCGACGGCTTGGATTGCGCCGCCAGCCTCGCGAAGGAGATCCGTAAGACCACCAACGAGAAGCTCGTCATCGCTTTCTCGGGCACGCTGAACTCGAAGGTCCTCAAGAACCTGATCAAGGCCGGCTGCGACGGTGTCTGCGACAAGACCGAGCCCAACGACCTGCCCGAGGCACTGCGCATCGCCCGCAACTTCGCGGAGAGCCTCGCCCAGCAGCCGGACTCCCCACCGGGACCGAGCGGCGTCATCGGCGCCATCCGCGCCATCTCCGATCTCCTTCGCGAGTGGAACACGCGCCTCGACACCCAGGCCACGAACCTCAACGACGCGAAGTAGCTCGCCGTGGCCTCTCGCATCGCCATCTGTGTCGCCACGTACCGTCGGCAGGCTCTTCTCCGCCGACTGCTGGAGAGCCTCGCGGTCATCGAGTCCCCCGAGGACACGACGGTCGAGGTGCGCCTGGTCGACAACGACGCCGAAGGATCCTCCACGCCCACCGTGGAAGAGCTCCGTGCCAGCGGGCAAGCGCCCGAGATCCTGCACCACGCCATCGAGCCCAAGCAGGGTATCGCCGACGCGAGGAACCGCGCCCTCAACATGGGCCCCGCCGACTTCTTCATCTTCATAGATGACGACGAGTGGGTGAAGCCCGACTGGCTCATGGCACTGTGGAAGACCTACCAGGCCACCCAAGCTGATGTCGTCCTGGGCTCCGTCTCAGGCGTCCTACCCGAGGGCTCCCCAAAGTGGATGTCCCGCGGCGGCTTCTACGACAAGGAAGTGGGCGAGGATGAGTCCGTCCTCGACTGGCGATCAGGCCGCACGAGCAACACCCTCGTAGCCGGCCACTGGTTCGAAGAGAAAGAACTCCAGTTCGACCCACGCTTCGGCCGCTCAGGCGGCTCCGACTCCGACCTGTTCCGCCGCCTCTCCAAGCTGGGCGGCCGCTTCGTCGCCTGCGACTCAGCCCGCGTCTTCGAGGACGTGGAGCCGAACCGCGCCTCCGTGCGCTGGCTCGCCCTGCGCAGCTACCGAAACGGCATGGTCTTCCAACGCGTCTCCCGCGAGACGCACACCGTCCTCCGCGCCGGATGGCGCCTGCTCAAGGTCGGCGGCCTCCTGATCAAAGGCGTTCCTGGAGCCCTGATCGGCCGCCCCGAAACGTGGGTACGAGCCGTGATGCTCGGCTCCATCGCCGCGGGCGGCGTGAAGGCAGCGCTGCAACCCGCAAGCGCAGAAGAGTGGGTCGAGTACGGGGAGCGCCCAAAGGAGCCAGTTGGCTCCGGTAGCTATTGAGCTGGCCCAGCGAAGAAGACCCGTTCATCCACTGCGGCTCTTCCAAGGGCTGAAAACGAACAGCATCAGATCGCGGTTGAGTCAGCGCGGCTCCGGTGCGCGGAGTTGCTTAGCCCCCGGCCGCCCGGCCCTAGCAACCGCTTCGGCCAGCGCCTGAGCACGGAGCTTCCGAAAGGACGACGACAAAGATCGACAGGGCATAGTCAGTTGAGGCCGCACGCACCCGCGCTCGCCGAATCGGCCTCTCGTTCAAGATGCCAACCAGCGCCTCGAGAAGAGGCTGCGCGCCGAGTGGCGAATGGGCGAGAAGATCGTCGCAGGCCCAAGGCAGCACCCCGGTCCCTATCAACGGTCAGACGATGTTGCCGCTGAACCGACCCTGACTGACTTCGGGCGACTACGTTCGGTACCCGCGACGCAGGCGGACTAGATCTGGCAGGGACACCACAGCGACGCGGTGGCAGTGGAAGAGCCCTCACTGGAAGTCCCCGTAATGGTGACCTCGGTCGGGTTGTCGTTGCACCGGGTGGTGAGCGTCTGAATCGAGTTGTGCCCTTGGGCGCCACGGACCTTGCTCACAAGGTAGGTCTGTGCTTCTTCATCCCAAACCTTCGTTTCCTGTTCCCAGAAGCCGGGAACGTAGATGTCCACGACGCCCTTACATGACCTGCAAGGCTCGCAGTTCACCGGCGCCGTCGACTTACCAGACGAACTAACGATGAAGTCGCACACCGCGTTAGTACTCGCGCTCGCGTAGGCCCCGACCAGACAGATGTTTCCCGTGCAGGATTGACCCGTTGTTCCGGAGATGGGGCCGAGGCTGGCGAGCATCGAAGCGCTCAGCGCGGACATGAATCTCAAGTGCTTGTACATTTCTGCGTGTTCCCTGAAGGGGTAAGAGGTGGGAATTGGAGGGTCTTTACCGTTGAGCAGCCGAGTCGGTCGAGATCTCTAGGGACTCCAGCGCAGACGCATAGAGTTGCTCATGCAGAGCTTGTTCATTCGTCGTCAAGGTGGCGAGAGCAGCAGTGTCGTCCTGCACGAGTGCTACGTACCGCTCGCGAGCCATAGTAAACGCCGGAAATTGGTCAGTAAAAATGGTGTACTTCGCATTGTCCGCAGCTAGCTGAACAAAGGTTCCATCCGGTGGGTCGAGAATGAACCCACTCTTTTCCCCATCGTCGATATCGGGGGTGTATTGCGCTTCATTCCGCTCGCGCAAGATCGTGATGGCACACCTCCTAGCGAAGTCGTACTGCACGCCGACGTTTCTGAGGCTAGGCGGTTCGCCTAGCGAATTCGCGTAGCGAGCATAGCTTTCAAGCAGGACGGCTATCTTCTCGGATCTAGTCAATCCCGACTCATCGGCTTCCTCCTCGGGCTCGGTTGCCGCCATGGAAGAGTCCACGCCGGGCATGCCGTTCGACGGAACCGGCTCGCGCACTGCTGGCATGATTTCAGCGTCGAGCTCCTCGACGACGCCCCGCGTCAAACGGACCGAGTCGGACGTCTGCTCGACCAGTCCCACCGTCTCTGAGTCGCCCGCGAGCGGTGCAAAGCGAAACCAGAGTGCAAGCGCAGCCGGAACCACAAGTAGTGCCAGGTACCTGGCAGACTTGCGCCTTCGCCGAAGCGACAGATGACTCGTTAGATGATCCATTGCGCGTTCTCCCCTCACGTGCGTGCATCGAAGACTGAAACGACCCTGAGGACCCAGCCATCCCTGGCCCTTGGACCGTCTGTTGGCTTACGCCGTACCCGCGGCAGACCTCTGCCATCGGCACGCCTGCTTCCACCTGCCTCAAGCGCGTACGCCATCTGCTCTGCGCTGAAACTGTACTTCCGGGCCATAGGATGTTGCTCCTGCTGTAAGTGCGCGAGTTCGCACTCTACATGGTCCATGAATGTAGGTGCAGGTCACTCTGCGCGCGAGCCTTCTTGCGTGCTCGAATTACGAGACCGGTAGTCAGCTTGAACTCAAGGCAAAGAGACGCGGTCTGTTGGGCCTTGAGCCGTGCCTTCTAATCCTCCTCCACCTGCTTGCGGGAATGTAGCACGGTACTCGAGAGCCCCGCCGCGCTGCGGATGTGGAGGTCACGCTGCGGAAAGGCAATCTCTATGCCGGCGTCGCGGAAGGCGGCGTCAATGCTCGAGTGCAGCTGATCGATGAGCTTAGGCCACAGGTCCCGGTTTTCGACGAACACACGTAGCTCGAAGTCGAGTGTGCTATCTCCGAAGCGACGAAATAGGGCTGAGGGAGCGGGGTCATCGGCGACCAGGGCGTTGCTTCGTGCGACCTCAAGCAAGAGCGCGCGGGCACGCGCCGTGTCGGACCCATAGGCGATTCCAACCGAGATAACGATGCGCGTGATAGGGTCGCTCAGTGTCCAGTTCACCACGCTGGAAGTAATGAACTCCTTGTTCGGCACAAGGTACTCCTTGCGGTCCCAGTCGAGGATGGTCGTGGCTCGCATGCGCAGCTGGGTGACACGCCCCTCGGTGGACCCAACGGTGACAATGTCTCCAACTCGCACTGGGCGTTCGATGAGAATGATGACGCCCGAGACGAAGTTGGCAAAAATCTCCTGCAGCCCAAACGCAAGCCCGAACGTGAGTGCAGCTGCGAGCCATTGAACCTGTTGCCACCCAACGCCAAGTGCACCTGAGATCGCGCTCACCCCAATCATCAGGATGAGGTAACGCATCAGTGTGCTCAGTGCGTGCCTCGAGCCACTATCGAGTGGTAGGCGTTGGAGCACCGCGAGCTCTAGGAGCGCAGGAAGGTTCCGCGTGGCTACGACCGTGAGCAGCAAGAAAATGGTCGCAAGCAACACGTCTGCGAGGGTGAGAACCGAAGGCAAGCCGTCGGACTGCTCCGTGGAGTCGCTGGTGGAGCTAGCTCCTGGGGCCAGAAGAGGGCTCGGTGATGGTCCCGCGTTCGTATTGCCTTGCGTCACCGATGCTGAAGCGTCGACGAGAGGTAGAGCCTCTTGCTGGCTGGCCACATCCACGATGGCGGGATGGGGCAGAAGTTGAACCCGACTGAGTCCCTTCAGGGCTGGCAACGTTGCCGCCCAAATGAGATAGAGCCCGAGAACCACAGCAAGCGTGATGCTGCTGCGAAACAGCTGTCTCGTCTGCGCATCGACAGCTGGAATGTCGACCTTTTCGGCGTCCAAGGCTGATTGCCCGGACTCTCCAACGACACCCTCAGCCTTCGCACTCTTGGCCTTCTGCGCGCGCGCCTCGAGTGCCTGGCTGACGGCAAGACGCCTTCGCGTCATAAAGAGCCAGCGCAGCATCAGGGCGTTGATCACAACCAAGCCAAGAGCGAGGGCCAGAGAGTATCTGGCGCGCAGCTCAAGCTGTAGTGCTGTGTAGTAGTACCCCGTCAGGGAGAGAACAACGAGCGCGATGGGAAGGCCAGTGGCGACAAGCGACCAGATCCGATGCGTGCGAGAGAGCAGACCTTCGGCCTTCCGCAGCGAAGTACCCCACAGGGTGCTCTCTTCACGGAGTAGCCAGTGCAGCGCAGAAGCGAGCGCTATCATGGCCGCGATGAAGGACAACCGGCCCACCGAGTCCGACCAACTTGTGTGGCTCTGTCGATCGAGCGCAAGGGCTACGAATGCAAGCGGAACCGCCACCGGAATGAACCAACGCAGGGTGCCACGAACCGCAGATGTCTTGGCGATGGGCCACTTGAAGTGAACGGGCCCCACGCTCTTCTCTTCAAGAAGGCCGTACAGGAAGCTGAGCGTGAGCCAAACGCAGGCTGTCTCTCGAAGGGCACTGCCCGCGGCACGGACAAGCTCTTGGGAAGACACTTCTAAGAGCTGCGCAAGCGTCCACGCAAGCAGTGGAAGAGGCAGTGCAATGAGTAGCGTTTGAACGCAAGCGCGGACCGTAAAGATGTAGCGGTCGCTCTTGTATGAGCGGACTTCCTTGCCCATCTGCTCACGCGTGCGTCTGAGGAACCTGCGACTCGCCAGCAAGGAGAGCGCAAAAGCGAGCGGCAGGAAGCTCAGTAGAGGGCGCGAGGCTGCTGCGTTGCGAAGGTCGCTCCACAGCTTGCGAGCCGAGACCGAACGGTACATTTCACCTAGGTGCTCAGGCACTGATACCAGGCTCTGCACGATGCTGTCAGATGAGCTTCGCACCCAGAGAATGCGTTGTTCGATGAAGCCTCGATACGACGCTGAGGCGACCTGCAGTTCACCTCCGAGGTGAACACGTTCGTCGAGAATGTTGGTGAGTGCGCCGAGCTCCTTGATGACAGCATCAAGCGAATCGCGGTGTACCCCAAGCAGCCTACGAACGGTATCGAGGCTCTCCTCGTCAGGGGTATCCGGCGAGAACAGTGCATATGACGCGCTCTCAAGGTCGCGTAGCTCGGAGCGTTGCTCCTCGAGAAGAATCAGCTGCACCTGGGCAGCTGAGAGCTCCTTGGCGTGAATGGTCGCCTGCGCTCGTAGGTAGGCTTCTCGCGGTAGCCACTCATAGTCGCGGCGAAGCACGAAACCAGCGCCCTCGGTGAGTAGAGCACCGGCACGTTCTCGTCGTGAAGTCGAACGAAAGCGTGAGGCAATCTCGTTCAGTATCTCCCTGTCCTGCTTGAGGCTCTCCCTGGCAGTGTTCAGTGCACGGGGAACGGAGTTTTCGCCTGAACGCAGTGCAGAAACTTTCAGGTTGGCCTCAGCCAAGGGAGCGAGCTGCGGGATGCTTGCGGCAGCGGCGGCGAATTGCGCGTTAGATTCTGTAGCCGCTGCTTCTCCATCAAGCTCCCGCCGCGAGCCAAGCTGATCTTGGAGCGCGTTGAAGCGAGCCTCCGCTACTGAGTATTCCCTAGCGGCGCGGTCCCGGCGTAATGGCAAGAGCTCACTGCGCGCCTCGTAAGCGCCGCGCTCGGCCTTCAAGGCCTCCAATCGAGCACGGTGCTGCGCAGCCTGCGCATGAAGCAGCCCCCGTCTTGGTGCATTGTCCGCATTCAATGGAGTTGCTGCGAGCGACTCCTCGGTGCTGCTCAGAGCTTGCTGTGCCTGCGCGATATCACCGGGCAACGCAGCTTTGCGATTCGTGCGCTGGTCGGCTATCGACTCAAGTTCGTCGACGTGGGCACGCGCAGCATCCAGCTCTGCTTCAGAGCGCTCAGCTGCGGCAATAAGCTCAGCAAGGGGCAGGGAGGAATCCGCGACGAGGGGCCCCGTGCCGCCCTCCTGCTCCAAATCTGCGCGTACAGCATCGAGTAGTGCGGGAGCCTCAGCAACTTCTGCTGCGTACTGTAGCGCCTGGATTCTCGAAGACTCCGCCGCGCGCAGTGCCTTAAGAGTCTGCTCGTAGGTTGCGAGTAGCGCCGGAGTATCTTCCGCCTCTGATTCGGAGAGTTGCTCGATCAGCTGCTCTACCTGTGCGACCGTAGGGTGCCCTTCCTCTTGCGGTGGGTGGGCGGCCAGTGGCGAGAGCGCAGTGAACAGCGTGACGCCCCAAGCTGCAGCTAGCTGCCTTATCTTTAGAGAAGAGTACATGAGATTCGTGCCTTAGATGTGCTCTTGCTCGAGCAGTCCGCGGTTGAGAGTTCCACGAGCAGGTTGTTTGGGGCAAGCAAGGGTGGAGTCCCGCGTTGGGTTCGTTGAGGCCTCACCGCGCGAGCCATCCGAGGCGACGAAAGAGGACAAGCAAGCTCACAGCGATGGACAGACACACGCACCAGAAGAAGAGGTACCCGTGTGACCACCCGAGTTCAGGCAAGTTGAGCGCCTTCGAGGTGTCGAAGTTCATTCCGTAGATGCCAGCAACGAAGGTCATAGGAATGAAGATAGCGGAAACTACGGTCAGCACTCGCATCACGTCATTCGTGCGTTGCCCGACAATGGAGAGATGCATGTCGACAAGGCTAGCTGCAAGCTCACGATAGCTCTCATTGACGTCAACGACCTGCATGACGTGGTCCAGAGTGTCGCGCATGTGAAGGCGAGCAGTAGCATGGAAGCCATCCTCCTCATCGCGCTGAAGTTGCGTCAACGCAGCGCGCAGCGGCCAGGTGGCACGGCGAAAACCAGAGAGGTCGCGCTTCGCCAGGTACAGCGCAGCGAGCGTATCCGTGCGGTTCTCGTGGAGAATCTGCTCTTCGAATTCCTCAAGCTTCTCCCCGAAGTGCTCGAGCACAGGGAAGTAGCCGTCAACGATTGCATCGATGACCGACGTGGCCAACTGGTCGGGGCCACCGCCGCGAATGAGCTTGCGACCCTTGCGTAAACGTTCACGGAGAGGTTCAAGGCAGTCGTCGTGTGACTCTTGGAACGTGAGGAGATAGTTCGCGCCTACAAACAGCGTTACCTGCTCCCAGTGCAGTCGACCTCCCTCCACAAGAGTGACCATGCGTAGGGCGACGAAGACAACGCCGTCGTACACATCGACCTTGGGTCGCTGGCCGATGTTGACGACATCGGCGAGTGCAAGCCTATGCAGCCCGAGCCTATCGCCGAGCTCCTGGACGACTGACCCGTCACCAAGGCCGCGCACATCAACCCACGTAGTGAGGCGATGGTCGTCGAGGGACTCGATACTGCTCACCTGCGAGAACTGATTCTCCTGGAGGGTGTCAGCGTCATAGGAAATCACGAAGATGGCTGGTTCAACGGCCGAATCAGACTCGGTCATGGATCCCGGCGGGGCACCAAGTTCTGTGAACTGACGGCGGAAGAGACTCCTGCGTCTCTGCCTACCTTGAGAGCGCCTAGCTTGGCGAGGCGTGTTGCTGGGGGACGTCACGGGTGTTGTTCGACGGCGAAGTGAGGAGGACGATGAACTCTTCGTCTGTTAGCTTAGACGGCTCTTGAGAGCTCTTCCATTGAAGTGTGAGCAAGCTGTGGAGCCCGCTCAGGGTTCCCGCAAACGGCCCCCGAGCAGTGCGTCTAGCTCTAGTCCGCGAACCCCGAACCGGTCGAGCAATCGCGGAACTTCATGGATAGGTCCGTCCTCGAGTCCCCCAGCGCGGCGGAGCTCAGTTGCGCTCTTCTCAATCTCAGGTGCATCACCAGTCGGACGCGTCCGAAGGTTCACCGAAGGCAGCTCTACATGCTCCGAAAGAACAGCTTCAGCCTCCGCAAGCAGCTGCCTTCGCTTGCGCTGCGACGCTGAGCGAAGACTTCGGAAGTTGCAGTCGTCGAGCCCAGGTCGCGCCGAGTGAAGCGACGCCGCGAAGGACTCATCAGGCGCGCCTTGGGCCAGCTTCAGTGCTCCAACCGTCGTTGCATCAGCTTGACTCCGACCGCCCTCAAGATGTGAGATCGCTCCCGCCGTCTTGTTGATGCGGTTGGCGAGTTCCGTCTTGGTGACCCCGCGTAGCTCCCGAGCAAGCGTCAGGCGTTGGGGATAGAACCGCCGTCGATGGTCAGGGCTCATACCTCTGCGCCTTCGTGCGGCTCACGCCGCGGACGCACGAATGAATCTTGGAGCTGCTCGACCGCCGGAACCTGATCCTTTGAAAGAAGGTGCTCGTAGGCGAGGTCGAGCCCATCGACGAGGGCCCCAAGTGACTGCGGTGCGAAGCTCGGGGCAAGCTCTTCGGGGAGGTCGGTGTTCATATTCGCGCCGTAGGTCGTCTCACCCGCCGATGGATCGGAAGACTAGGACGATAGATAGCCTTCCATGTGGCCGGTGAAGATTTGAGCAACAAACTGGCAAGCCAGGCGTTGGGCCTCCCCAAGGGCGGATTCTCGCTCTTGACAATGCTCGTAGTGAACCGGATGTCCGCTCCCTTGAACCAGGTACCGGCTCCCCGTGCCGAGACCAGATCTCTCCTGGGAAGGACTGGTCGCGTGCATTGTACGGCTAGGGCACATGTGCCATCGAAGCCCGATCAGGCAGCCCGTTCCTGTCGACTGTTCTCGGCTACGCCGCTGCTGACTTGCTTGCGCAGTCTTCAACGGGCGTCATCCGTGGGGTGCGCTTGGCGCTGCGCAGCAGCACCGCGCCGGCCGTTGCGTAGAACGCTTCGGAGAGGACTAGGGAGGCGAAGGCTCCTTGTGCTCCGTACAGGA
The DNA here is from genome assembly GCA_938030175.1 of uncultured bacterium. Taxonomy (GTDB): domain Bacteria; phylum Planctomycetota; class UBA1135; order UBA1135; genus Saltatorellus. The sequence continues at coordinate 19,820 of CALHGQ010000132.1, forward strand.
TGGCGAGTGGTGCGATCGTGGCGAGGGATACGGCGCTGGCGAGGATGCGGAGCTTGGCGGTGCGGGCCGCGCTGTCGACGACTTGGATGACCACCACGATGATGGAGTTCACGGAAGCCAGCAGCGCGTAGATCGAAGACCAAACGAGGAGGGGGCCCAGGCCGACGAAGCGCTCGCCAAAGGCCAGCGTGCCTAGCCACTCGCCGAAGAGCGCGACGGTCAGGCAGGTGAGGAGCCCGAAGCCGCCGACGATGCCGAGCGAAGCGGCCACCGTCTTCCATCCGCGGGACTCGTTACCGCCGCGGAAGTGGAGCGCCAGGCGCGGTCGGAGCACGCCGCTGAGGGCGGCCGTTCCCATGCGCAGGGGTCCCATCACGGACAGCGCCGCGCCGAATAGACCGAGCTGGATCGGGGTGGCGACGGCGGCGAGGACGAAGGGCTGCACGCGCGTGCAAACGCTGTTCGCGAAAGAGCCGATCGCCATGTACCGGCCCATTTCGTGGAACTCGGCGAGGTCGAGGGCGGACTCCATGGGGCGCAATGGAAGGCGGCGCTCGATCCAGAGCGCGACGACACCTTGGGAGATCGCACGGGAGAGCCAGTACGTGGCGGCTACGTCGCCGTTCAGGAAAGCGGCAGCTACCACGGCCGCGACAGGCACGAAGGTGGCGACCCCATCGGCGACCGCGGCCTCACGGGAACGGAACGAGGCCGACACCCGGGCACGGACTCCCAGGAGACCGCCACCGAATGCGACGGAGAGGCCGAACCCTGCGAGCGTGGCTAAGCCCACTGAGTCCGAGACCGTGAGGCCCGCGCCGAGGGCCGAGAGCGCGCCCGCGATGGCGCAAGCGATCCACTGCCGCCTGCCTGCGACGCGCATCATGCCTGAGCGCGCCGGCTCGGGAAGACCCGGGGCCAGGCTCGCCATGGGCGTGGCCCACAGGCTATTGGCCAAGGTGTGGATGACGATCTCGGCCGTTAGGAGCAGCACAAAGACCCCGTAGCCCTCCGGCCCCAGCCAGCGGGCCACCAGGATCCCGAGGGCGAACCGAGAGAGGGAACGAAGCGCCTCAGAGCCGAGCGCGAAGTACTTGTCTTTGTTGCCTTTCACTAGGCGGCCTGGGCTTGCGGAGGCTGGGCGAGCAGGCCCTCGAAGGCACCCATGAGCGCTCTTCCGTGGACCTCTTCCGTGAACTGGTCGAGGTACGCGCGGCGCGCCGCTTGGCCCATGGAAACGGCGCGCTCCTTGGAGCCGTAAAGCTCGCGGACGGCGAGCGCGAGCGCATCCGCGTCGCCCGGGGGAACGTGCAAGCCGGAGGTACCGTTCTCGATGATCGTGGACGGACCGCCTACGCTGGAGGCGATCACGGCGCGAGAAGCCGCCATGGACTCCACCACCGCCAAGCCGAAGGTCTCGGGTGCGATGTGCGGCGAGACGAGGAAGGCCGAGTCGGCCATCAGCTGGGCAACTTCGGCGTGGGACTTGGATCCCGCGAAGTGAATGGAAGCGTGGCGGTCCGCCGCCTCAAGCACCTCTGGCTCCAGGGGCCCCGATCCCGCGATGGTCAGCGGAACGTCGAGCTCGGCCCAGGCCTTCAGGAGAGTTCGTACGCCCTTCTCTTCTGAAAGGCGACCCACAAAGAGCGCTCCGGCGTTCTCCCCTGGAGCTGGAAACGCACCGGGGTCCGGAACGCCGTGGGGTAGAACGCGGACCTTGTCGGTGGGCAGCCCGAGCCCCAGATGGACGTCCGCGACTCCCTGGGTCGGCGCGAGGAACAGATCGACGTCCTGGTGCAGAACCCCCGTGCGCCATCCGTAGTCCATGACCCGACTCCAAAGCCGAGTGAAGGTGGCGGAGTCCCGGTAGCAGCGATGCTCGAGGGCCGGAGCGCGTCCCCCGGTCAGGCAGAGAGTGCAGTGGGCACCGTCCCGCGTCAGCGTCCCCGAGGCGCACCCCAACCGGTAGTTGTGCAGCGTCTGGACCACAGGGACCTTGCACTGGGCGTGGGCCGCGTAGATCGACGGGCTAAACAACGGGAACCAGTTGTGCACGTGCCCGATGTCCGCGCGCGTCTCCTTCAGGAAGCGGGCGACCTGGCGCATCCGCTTGCGGTTGAAGCGGGCGGTCAGAAGCGAGTGGGCCGCCGCTGCGCCTGGGCGAGCTAGGACCACACCATTGTCGAGTTCGAACCGAAAGACCTCGGCTCCGAG
>CALHGQ010000133.1 GCA_938030175.1 uncultured bacterium
GGGGTGGCGCCTCAGTCTCGATGTACAACCAGCAGTAGTCGACGGAGGTGTCGTTGGCGATGAGGATATCCAATCGGCCGTCGGCGTTGAGCTGCGGCAACAGGTTCATGCCGTTTGACAGGTTACTCAGGTCGAACCCAATCCCGCTGGTCGAGCCTGCGGTCCACGGTGAGCTGGTTAGGTTCCCGACAGAATCGGTGTAGCTGAACCAATTGGTGGCGGTGTCGAAACCTAGACCGATTAGGTTATCGTCATTGTTGCAGTCGCCGCGGAGACGCATGCGTAGCTGCGCGCTCTTGATGTTGCCGGGCAAGTTCTCGAACGTATGCATGAAGACCCGGTTGCAGGCTTGCTCGCCATCAAAGTTGCGCGTCGGAAATGGATAGAACGCTTGAAGTTCAGGGCCTGGGCACGCAAATTCCGGGCCAGCAGGCTGAGCAGATGAGTAGTTGTCGATGATCCCGCCCCACATGACGTGACGGCAGCAACCTGGAAGGCCGTCCTCCTGTGCGCCACCGGCCCAAGGGCTGCCCGTCCTTAGATTTCGGTTGAAGCTGACCGGTTCGAGGGACGGGAGGGTCAACGCCAGGTCAATGTCCCCGCCTAGGGCGACCTCGCCATTGACGATTGAACCCAGTTCGGACAACGACGCGAGCTCGTCGCAGGAGAATGTCGACTGTGCGACGACCGGGGTAGCGAACAGGGCGGCGAGGGCCCAGGATGCGATCTGTTTCATGATGAACGGTATCTATTGCAGGTCTACGGAGAGGAGTGAGCGATGCTCACGTCGGATCTCTTTGATACCTCCATTGCGGCAAACTAGCCACGGGACATGCCGGCGAGCAGGGTTGGGATTTTCTACAGGTTATCACCTGAATCCAACCCAACATCGGGAGCGCAACTACGGTTGATGACTCCCGCGAATCCCTACTTCCTAGACTGCGCTAGCGTACGAAAGGATCGCTCAATCAAGGCGCTGCCCCTTTGCTAACGCAAGCCTTGCAGGGAACTGCGCCGGTCAACTCCAACGGCCCCGGGCCATGGCCAAATGGTAAGGCTGGGCCACCCTCTTTTGGATGGCCCAGCCCCTGATGACGACTCTGGATTCTCTGTTCGTGGCGGCGCGAGTTGCTGGCGGCTGCGCGCCCATACTCGCTCGACGCCTGGATCGACTACCTGCCGCGGCCGTTACCACCGCCGTTACCGCCGCCGTTGCCACGGCCACCGCGAGTGCCTGTGGTTATTTCCCCGCCGGAGGTGCCGCTGTCGTCGCCAGCTCCACCGCCCGCAGAACCACCGGAATCGTTCTGTGAGTTGTCGTTCGCATTGTCATTCGCGTTGTCATTCGCGTTGTTGGTGCCCCCGTCGGCGAGAAGAGTCGCCGCACGGTGGGGGTCTTCCTGATTCCGGCGCCACTGAACCACCTCGACAGGACGGAGCGTGAGCGGCAGCATGTCTCCCAGAAGTCCTGAGCCCCCGCCGATCATCCGAGCGTCGTAGTTGAACTGGAGCTGCGAGGTTCCGTAAACGATGCTCTCGTTACGCGCCACCATGGAGCCATTGAGGCGCGCCGGTTGGCGGCCCATGACCACCCAAGAGAATGCGTGGTTCGTGTAGAAGACACCATCGAGGTTGTTGGCTTCCATGGACGAGATGTCGGAGTAGTCCGACACGCCGCCCGAGGGCATGTTGCCTTCCCAGTTGGCGGTATTGAGATCCTCCTTGAACGCGAAGTCGTCTACCGAGAGAGTCCCATCGAACTGCCCATCACCATCGATGTCTTCGCCCGTTCCGGGGATCGCATCGCCTACGCTGAAGCCTGGTGGAATGACCCCGGCAGCCGCATCAGCATCCGAGTAGTACTCAACGCTGAAGATTCCGTCGCCCTCGAGGCCGTCGTCGTCGGCTGTCCCTAGGATGCCGTCGCGTCCGGCTCTGGTGTGGGGGATCAGGTCGGTGCCCGCATCCTCCTTGGAAGAGTTCATTTCGTTACCCAGCCAGCCATCGACGTAGTAGTCCCAGGTACGGTTTGTGAAGTCCCCCACGACGATGTTCTCCGCAGCAAACAGGCCAAGGAAGTCCTTGTCCATGCTGCGTTCAATCCATTGCTCGGTGGCCTGGCGGGAGTTCTGCGCCGGACGGCTGCTCGTAGGGCCATTGGCGTACTCGATGGAATCAGGCACATAGGCGTTGCCACCCGTGTAGATGGATCCTTGTCCGGTCACGACCCCGCTGATGATGACGTCACCCCGAACAACAATCGGTCCGTTGAGCTCGATCGGGTTGCTCTTCGTGCCCACGAGGTAGAGGTTCTGGGCCTCGCCATGGGTGTCACCAACGACGCCCCTGGCGACGACCGTGCCGCCGATCGTGATGGTCGAGTGCTGAGACTTAGCCATGTCCTCGTAGCGCGTCAGATCCGTGAGGTTAGGCATCTCCACCTTCTCCTGAAATGACTCTTGGTTGACGCCACCTGGCCCCGTGCCCTGCACGTTGCTGGCGCCAACTACATCCCAAGCAGAAACGAGGCCGCCCTCTCCGGTCGAAGCACCGAGCGTCGCGGTCGTCCCATCCCAAGCGAGGGAATCGTACAGTGGCTGGCCGGTGATCTTCGGTCGATACCCACCGATGTCCATCTGACCATTGCTGCGAGCGTTACCATTGACCGTGATCGTGTCTCCGTAGAGCCAGCCCCAGTTGTTCACGAAGTAGGCGTTGTCGAAGACGCTGCTCGAGGCAACCTCATAGCTCATCGTGACGGTGATCGAGTCCCACGACTGCAGAGCTTCGCCGGGGCGCAGGTTCTGCGGCGCAGCGGGGATGTAGCCCGTGGAGACGACTTCAACGATGACCTGCCGCGCTGTCGAGCTTAGAATGTTGGCTGTTGTCGTGTACTCTCCGACATTGGCACCATCACTGATGAGCGGCGTCGCGTCAGCGAGAACGACATCACTATTGAAGACTGTCGCAACGCCCGAGTTGAATGCGTCGGCTTGGAAGAACGATCGAATTCCACTGAGCGGATCATTGATCGAAGTGCGCTTCGCCGCTGCCGCCAGCTGGACCTTCGCCACCTCGATGCCGGACTCGGAGAGTGCAGACGCTCGAACGTCGTCGATGGTCCTGCGCGACCCCTGAAGGTCCTTAGTAGACAGCTGCACGGACGCGATTACGACACCCGCGACGGCCACGAACGTAATCATCGCCGCGATGAGTGCTGTTCCCTCCCTCTCTTTCCTTAGGGGGCCTTCGTTGACTATCCCGAGCGTCGGCCGGCGGCCACGCTTCCTCAGTCCCGGGGACCCCTTTCCAATCACAAACTGACTCATACACACCTCATGATGCCCTGACAACTCAGTGCTGGACCCCTGGTCTGATCGACGCATGGAGTGGGGCCAGACCTTCCTGTCGCTTAGACCGATCGTCCCCCGGGGGGGCTAGGCCTTTGAGGAATCGCAGGCTTCAGGCGTACCTCTCAATAAGGAGCCCAGTCGTGTCCCACCAAGTGACGTCTTGCTCGAATCCGGGACGATCCTGTCTCCCTATGGTTCGGGAAGCAGAACATCACCCTGTTCATTCCCAGTGGCCTCCCACCACGCCAGAACACGGTGGTTGTCGTCGCGTGGGTTGAGCCTGCTGGAGTTCATGCGCTGTCATTGTTGAATGCGTCGACCGGCGATGCAGCTCCAAAACCTCCCCCAGCGTCAGCACGAGCTCTTCCCCAAACCCAGAGCCTGTATCCGCATCAGCTCGTTGCGCCTAACGGCCTGCGTGCATGAAGGCCGATCGAAGGCGCGGGTCCCCCATGCAAACCAGTCCCCCGAGCCAGCATCATTCGCCGTCGGCTAGGAGGCGATTCAAGACGTTGCTGCCGACCGCGGCGTCCGCTTCCTCGGCGCCCAACTTGAACGTCCGTAAGCGCCCACAGCTCATTGTCTTGTCCCGGCGCAAGGTGTTATCGCACCTCCTCCTTGTTGATTGAAAGCCGACTCCTTCTTCCATCGGCTTTGTCCGATCTCCTGACCTCCCACGGACAGCGGTTCCGTGCAGCAGACGCGCTTGCTCACGCCTATTGGAGCTCACCATCCGTCATCGAGTGTAGACCACCTTAGCGCCCATGGCTTCCCCAGGGTCGAAGCTCCGTCTGGCGCCCTGGGCAGCATCGGAGGAAACCGAATGTCTATGGCCGCCTAGATCTGAGCCCTCGCCCACCAGCTTCGTTCGGCGCTCAGCGTCTAGACCTCGCTCAGTCGAAGCCCACCTGGATGGCGTTGGTGAAGTTTGACGTGGGGCCCAGGTCGCGGAACCAGCACTGGAAGTACCAAGTCTCGCCAGCTTGAATGCTGACCGTGCCGTTCGGAGACGGCAGATTCGCCGGGTTCACGTCTAAGTCGAAGAACCCATCGGCGCCGCTGTTCATGATCTCCCCGGAGCGGTTGAAGCGGCCAACGGCTCCCTGGAGGCACAGGTTTCCTGCGCTGCCACCCGGGTTGACCACGAAGCCCGATTGGTTGGACACGAGGAAGTGACCGAACGAGTTCGGGGCAATCTCGGCTGCTTCGAGGCGGAAATTGAAGGCGCTATCGAACGATATTCCACGTGCATAGATCTGGCCCGATGTGCCGGTGGAGTTGAGCGCGGCCGCGCAGTATTGGCTCCCCAAGTTGTAGCGGGACCCCTCGGTCACCACCGCTCCTGCCGGGTCGTAGTCGCCAGTTGCAGCGTCACGTGTCGTCCAGATGGCGAGTCCGCTGCCCGGTTCACCGCTGCCGTCGGGACTCCCTCCATCCCAATGCGAAGCCAGCCCAAAGCTTGCCGGAGCGTCCTTCGAGAGAGCGAGCGTTTCGCGGCGAAGCGTGAGGCCCGTCCGGAGCTCCGATCCATCAAGCACCACGTTGACTGCGGTCATGTGGACACTGCGATCCCCGCTCGGTGCTTCCGTCTGGTAGAGGATCAGATGGTCTACGCCGTTGAAACAGATCGTGGGATCGCGGTGGTCGAGGTCCTGTTCAAGGTTCTGCATCGTCTGAAGGCTGCGGGCGTTGTCGGCGTCGCCGTCGGTCGCCACGACCGTGAAGATATCGTAGTCCGTGCCAGTACGCCGCTCGAACGCGATGAGCCAGTGACGTTCAGAGACGTAGTGGATATTGCTGCCCACGGTAGAAACGTCCGCGTTGATCGAATCGCTGAAGGTATATGCATTGAATTGGCTGTGTCCGCCCATGTCTCCCGTGTACTCGATCACCTGAGCACGGACGTTGCGGTTGTCGGCGCCGACCTCGCGCTGCCATACGATCATGTACTCATTGGTACCGTTAGGGGTGTCGGGTCGGCCGGAGCTCTTCGAGATGGATGGGTTCGTGTCATAGTCCCCCGCATCCCCGTCGATCATGATCCGAGAGTTCGTCAGCGTGCTGTCACCGTTCACAGCCTGGGCAACGATGTCGAAGTCTTGGTTGATGATGTCCGCTTCCTGCCAGACCACCATGTAGTCGTACACCGAGATGACGTCGTTGCCCTTGCCGCCAACGTCCACGGCGTCTGCGCCAAAGCCGCTGATCCGGAATTGAGGCCCTCTGGCACCCGTGTCCGCATTCCTGGTGCGCCCCCAGACCTCACGGTTCCCCACGCCAGAGCCCCTGAGCCCGACGCATAGAAACTGCTCTTCATGGTGCGCTGACGCGTTGGCTGGTTCGATCCAGTTGCTCGATGTGATGTCGATGGACGAGAGGCTGACGAGAAGCCCAAGGGGAGCGTTGTAGTTGATTGTCAGAATGTCTGAGTCGGTCGCGCTTTGGCGCTCGGAGAAGACGATCTGGTAGGTCGTGTTCTTGGCGTCGTAGGCAGCGTCGAGATTGGTCACGCTGCGGGGACCGGTGCCGAAGCTGAACGTGCTGATGATCGGATCCACCGTAAGCGGGAATGTCGCGGACGCGACGAAGGATGCCGGCACGCGAATGCGCAGGTGCCCGTTGTCCAAAGTTTGCTCGAGGGCGAGGCTCTTGCCCGCGGCGTCGATGGCGGTCGCCGATCCGTAGCGCACGAGTCCATACTCGTTGCCGAATTCGAGGCTGCCATCGGCGTGCTGCCTTCCAGCGAGCTCGGTCTCCAAGTCGATGTCCAGAACGATCTCACCAGTGGCGGGTAGTGTGTCGAATACAAACGTCTGCTCGACGTTCAATTCATCTAGGTGGTAGACCTCGCGAACCGTTCCCCGGTCGAGGGTCACGGTCGAGCCGCTGCGACGGCGCTCGCGTGACTCAAGGCCAAGAGGCTCACCGCTAACCGAAACGCTCCCGAGGTTCAGCCGCAGGGGGAAGCTCTTTGGAGCCGTCGAGCCGAAGAACGGGACGTACGTAAGGCCTTCCGGACCAAAGGAGGCCTTCCAGCCTGGACTCCTCGCCCATGTGCGGCCGTCACCTGGCTCATCGAAGATCAGCTCCTGGCGGGCTTGGGCGAGCTTCTCCATCGAGAGACCGAGAGAGGGAAGGAGATTCGTTTTCTCAGCCTGAGCCGACTGGGGAGTGGCCGCTAGAACGGCCGCCACGAGGAGAATTGAAGCCATAGCACGAAAGGAGTAGAGAGGGATGCCGGGAACCGTCTCGGCCCGGGTGCAGGCTCTCCATCCACGTAGAACGCTGGCCGTTACATAGGAATCCAGGTTTCTCGACCTGGCCGCCTGATGCGCCGGGGCCTCTCTCGATCGCGACGCCCCGGCCAACGAGCTAGCTCCAGCCCGCGGAGCGCCCTCCAAGGGGGCAAGTCCCCCACTGCGCACAACCGTGCCCGTCTGCGAGGCTTCACCCCTTGTCGTCACGGCTTAGAGAGTTCGGCCGATGGGCCCGGCGCTAGGGTCACCTACCGGCGAGTCCTAAGGATCTAAGCGTCGGCGCAATATCGTCACGGGATCCGGAATCCTGAGAGCGGCTCCCATCCGGCAGAAGATCGGAACAAGGAAGCCCCTCCGTATTGCCCCAGCCGACGACGCCCCGGATCAGCGGGCATCAAGCTCCTGCCGTCCTCCGAAACGGAAAGGAGCCCGAAGCCCCGGGCGCTGTCCGAAGCGCCAGGAGTCGGACGCCCCAAGATCGCAACGCCGCTGCGGTCAATGAGCGGCTTGAGGGAGCCGCTTCCCCTACCCTGCGTCCCGATCGATCCGGCACCTCACGATCCACTGGGGAGTCCGCAGGCGGGGTGCTCCCATACGAACACCCCGACGAATCAATATCGCCAAACCTGCTGAGCAACTAGACCGATGCGGGACGTCCCTGCGCAGGAATCAGAAGGAGACGTCCCACTGCAGGCGAACGCGGTGTGCGTGGTCAGAGTCGTCCACTGCGCCGTCATCTAGCGTCAGGTACGAGTAGTCGAGGGTCAACTTGTTGTTGTGACCGTTGAAGAACCAGTTCGCAGCAAGTGTGGTCTCTTCGCGTTCGTTCTCGAAGTTGAAGTCGCTCGCGTTCGGCTCGGTGAGCCAAGCGTGGCGGATAGCTAGTTCGAGCTCTTCGGGGAACGACGGGTTCATCTCGTGGAAGAAGTAGCCGAACTGCGTGTAGTAGCCGTAGAGGTCGCTGTTGCGGGCTGCGTTCCCTGCGCCCAGCGTCGTGTCCTGGACGTGCTTGTAGTGGAACTCGTTCTGGGTCGAGAAGCCCTGGTACTTGAACGCGAGCTCTGCTACTGCTTGGCTGACTCGGTACTGGCCGTCCGCCGCAGCACCGACGCTGCTAAACCCGTCGAGGTTGCCGCCGCCGCTTGAGGACCATCGGGTCGCCCGGCCCCGGTGTGTCGCGCCAGCAAGAGAGAAGGTGCCCGTCGGCTTCTCGGTACGCTCGACGTCGGTCTGCCGAAGCGCAAGGTCTCTGCCCATGAAGTTCCACTGCAGGCGCGTGGCGTACATCAGGTTCTCGTCGTCGTTCGCAACGCCGCGCCCCTCGCCAGTGAAGGCGCCCGCGTAGTAGCGAAGATCCGCGCCGGTGCCCTCGAAGAGGCGTCCGCGGAAGCTCAGTCCCACCTGGCGGTCGATCGTGAAGGTACGGTTGATGATCGATCGCTCAACGAACTGCTGGCGTCCGGATGAATCCACTCGTTCACGGTTGTAGTCGATCTTCCACTGACCGACGCGGACACCGAACTTCTTGTTCTTGGCCACGTCGATGCGCCAATCGATGACCCGCGCGCTGGAGCCCGAACTAGAGCTGCCCGAGGAGCGCGTCGGCTGGAGGTCCACCTCGAAGTAGTACTTCAGCCAAGGACGGTAGCCGTGGCCGCCAATCTTCATCCGAAGTCGCCGCCCTTCGGCGGTGAACTCTTCGTTGTCGAAGGAGCTAAGCTGGCGGGGATCGCTGCGGTACGGATTCGTCGCACGCAGCTGCGCCCGCCAGAGCAGGTTCGTCTGGAAATTGCCGTCAGCGCTCTCCAAGCGAACCCCTTTGCTGCCATAGCTCGCCCGCACGCCCTCATCCTTCTTGAAGTAGCGTTGGATTGCTTCGTCGAGCTGCTCATCGCTGAGCTCGTAGGGCCGAGATGCGGGTGCACCCGACTCTCCAGGCTCCTGGGCATGGGCGATGCCGCTAGCGGCCATAAGTGACAGGAAGAGTGCTTTCGTGGTTCTCATGAACTCTGGGGGGGGGTCAAGATCCAGTCAAATGTGTGAGGAGAGCGCGTGGTATATCGGCGAAATATAAAGCGCCGATCAAGAACGAGTGACCGGTCGGTGAAGGCCCATTTGCCGTGCCAGTGCTCCCATTGGCGGCCCGCCGCCACGGATGCCAGCCGCTGGCCCAGCCGTTGGCCCAGCAGTGGGCCCAGCCACGGCGTCGGGGGCTGCGCTAACGCCTGGTGCGCCAGAGAGCTGGCGACCATTTTGACGTAGCCCACTCCCTGACTTCGAGCGAGGAGCCCTGTGCGCGCCCGCTGGGCCTTCACGCACGATTTCGACCCTACTGCTCGACTGAATCCATGCTGGCCTGGGGCAACCCCGTTCCGGGGCCCATGATCGTCGCACAGCTCCTCGTTGCGGGGATGCTGACATGACCGGCCGCTACGCAGGTGACTCTCACTGTCATCGAGTCTCAAGAGATCGATTCCTTGAGCGAGCCAGCTGTGAGCGCGGAGGGCAGCGCGCTCGCTGGATGAAGCCATTCCGGCACCAACGACGCAAAGCTATCGGAGGATGCCGGGCTGGGTTGTCGTCAAGCAGGCGAATGGGAAGGCCTCCACTACCAGCTGCGCATGGGGACTATCCGTCTCGGTGTATGGGGACTCTCTGGTGGTAGGCGCAGACAACGAGAACAACGCAGCCACGGGCGTGAACGGGAACGCACGACTGATGCCGGTACAACGCTGCCACGCAGCCAGTCGCGAGTGCGAGAGCCGCTAGAGATGGCACGCCGCTTGGCGGCGGCGTGCCGGTGACAAAACCGCAGCGCTACTCGAACGTCACCGAGGCTGCTGTCGTGAAGCGCGAAGTCGCGCCTACGTCCCTGAACCATCCCTGGAAAGACAGCGTTTGACCTGCAACGACGGGCATGGAACCCGGAAGGGCTTGCTGGTCAACGAAGTCAGTGGACGTTCCGGACGCGTCGCTCAGCATGAGCGTTAGCAGAAGGCCCCGCAGGGGCTCGCCGAGGCACAGGCTGCCCATACTTCCAGCCGGCGTGCTGCCGGCCGTCGCCGTTTCCGACGCGAGGAAGTAGCCGAAGGTTTCTGGGGGAAGGTTCGTCGCCACAAGCTCAAGGGCGTTTAGGCGCGCTTGGTTCGTTCCGGCTGCCTCTAGCGAAGCGACCGCTCCCGTGCTGTTCGCGGGCTGCATCGTGCAGAACGGCGTCGACTGCGGCGTTCCGCTTGCCGGTTCGAGCACCACCCGGTAGCCGAAGCCCCTGGCCTCGTTCGATGCGTAACCAACGATGACACGCCCATCCACCGAGATTCTCGCGCCCCCCGAGAAGTCGATATCCTCGGTCAGAGGATCGCCCAGCGTGCTGAGTAGATCTCTCAGGTCGGTGGAGGACGCGGCCCCGCGCTCGTAGACGAACAGTGAGCGGCCTTCTCCTGCCGCTCGCCAGTACGCACCGATCACCCTTTGACCATCGCCGCTCACCGAGAGATCTCTCACTGCGAAATCCCCTGGGTTAGGCAGGGGAATCACTTCCACGCCCTGCGTCTCCGTCCAGAGGAACGCGGTCGTTTCCGACCCGAAGTTGTTCTCGGCAAAGGTGCCGACGACCACCGTTCCGTCGGCGCTGAAGTAGTCGACTACATAGATCCTCGCTGACAAAGACGACTGCAGCGAGACGAGGGGGACGCCCTCCTCGAAGACGAAGCCATCGGTACCTAACGGGAAGCCTAGGCGGGCCTCCCCCGCCACTCGCGCTCCTGTGGCGTCCACAGCGCTCGCACTCACCCGCCTGACACCGGCTTGGGGAATGGGAAGCAGTTCGATTCCCCCCTCCAGCGTCCAGCGATAGGGCTCGAACGGTACGTTGGGCGAGCCATTCCCGTCCGCTCTCACACCGCCGACGACGACGCGTCCATCGGCGCTCAGAGCCACGGCCCTAATGCCAGGTTGATCGCTCGGCAGGCGATCGATCTGACGAATGCCTGACTCTGGCGACCAGCGGAAGGCAAATTCCTCCCCTACGTCGAAGTAGTTGCCCGCGATCACATCGCCGCTGGCGCTGATTCCCGTTGGGGTGACCTGGAAGGCCGTAGG
>CALHGQ010000134.1 GCA_938030175.1 uncultured bacterium
GCTCATCATTGCCCAGCGACTGGTGCGAACCATTTGCCCCCATTGCAAGACAGTGGTCCCCATCAACGACGAATGGGAGGCCAAGCTCAAGAAGGTGGGCATGAACGGCTCCGAGCTCAACGGAGAGATCGCCTACGGACCAGGCTGCGACGAGTGCTTCCACTCCGGATACTCCGGACGAACCGCTATCTACGAGTTCCTGCCCGTGAACGAGACGATCCGCACCCTCGTCATGGAGGGCGCCTCCGCCACCGACGTCAAGCGAGAGCAAACCGTTCAAGGGTTCCAAACGCTCCGTTCTGACGGACGTGAGAAAGTCCGCGATGGCTTGACAACACCCGACGAGGTCCTCCGCGTCACCCAGCTCGACGTCTAAGCATGCCGATCTACCAGTACAAGGCCTTCGCCCCCGGTGGCAGCGTCAAATCCGGCATCGTGGATGCGGACACGGAGAAGGATGCGCGCACGAAACTGCGGCGCCAAGACCTCCTGGTGTCGCAGCTCAACGAGACCCGCGGCGGCCGTCGACTCAAGGCGACTGGATCGAAGAAGGATGGCGACCGGACGAGTACGATCACCAAGCTGAAGTCAGCGCGCGCGAGCGCCCAGGGACCCGGCTCCCGTGAGATCGACATCGTGTCGGGCATTACGCGCCAGCTGGCAACACTCCTTGGCTCCGGCATCGCGCTCAACGAGGCTCTTTCCGCGCTGGTGGATCAAGCAGAGCAACGAAAGGTGGAGACCCTCTGCCGCGAGATCCGCGAGGACATCCAGCAGGGCGCCAACCTGGCGGACTCCCTGAGCAAGCACCCGGGCTGGTTCTCCCCGCTGTACGTCAACATGGTGCGCGCAGGCCAGGCGGCCGGCAATTTGGACAGCGTCCTGACGCGCCTGGCGGACTACCTCCAGGGCCAGCGAGCGCTCAGGCGCAAGATCGTCGGCGCACTGACCTATCCCCTCATGATGGTGACGGTCGGCATGATCGTGGTGACCATCCTCATGGCCAAGGTCGTGCCTGAGATCACCAAGATGCTCATCGACCAGAAGAAGGAGCTGCCGCCCGCCACGAGGATTCTCGTGGGCGCGAGTGACTTCCTCAAGCAATGGTGGTGGGCGATCTTCCTGGGCATCGCGGTCCTCTCGTTCATCTTCGAGCGGATCTACGCGAAGGGCGGGAACGGTCGCCTCAGGATCGACAAGTTCATGCTGAAGACCCCGGTCCTCGGCGACCTGCTTCGCCGCGCCGCTGTGGCACGTTTCACTCGTACGCTTTCGACGCTCCTGCAGAGCGGCGTGCCGGTGATCCAGTCGCTTGAGATCACCGAGAACGTGGTGGGCAACCGAGTCATCAAGGACGCAACAGCCCACGTACGCGAACGGGTGATGGAAGGCACCGACATTGCCACCCCTCTCAAGAAGAGCGGCGTGTTCCCCTCTACTGTGGGCTACATGGTGGCTGTGGGCGAGCAGTCCGGCGAGCTAGAGCAGATGTTGGATCGAATCGCGACAGCCTATGATGAAGAGATCGAAGTGGCCGCAGATCGCTTCACAAGCGTCCTAGAGCCGATCATGATCATCGTTCTCGCGGCCGTTGTAGGCTACATCGTGTTCGCCATCGTCGTCCCCATCCTGGAGATTGGCGAGATCTGAGGGCTTCCCCTCCGAACACCGACGAATCATTGCCCCTTGGAAAGTTTCGCGCCCGCGCGGCGTATTGACCCCCGTTATGAAAACTCAACGCCATCCTCTTACCCGTCGCCGCCAAGCCGGCTTCTCCCTTGCCGAGCTCATGGTCGTCATCGTGATCATCGGGCTCCTCGCCACGGTGGTGGCACCCAAGCTCTTCGACAAGCTGGGCAAGGCGCAGGTCTCGGCGGCCAAGTCCGACATGTTGACCATGTCTGAAGAAATCACCAACTACCGCCTGAACAACGGCGAGAACCCAGACTCCCTTGAGCGGCTTGTCGAGAAGGACAGCAAGGGCGTCTCGTACCTCACAGCCACGGTGGTCCCGAAGGACCCCTGGGGCAACGAGTACGTTCTCGACACCGACGAAGACGGCGAGCCCTTGATCTGGTGCCTTGGCGCCGACGGGGTTGAAGGCGGCGAGGGCGAGAACCTCGACTTCAACACCCAGATGATCATCAACCGCGAGATCTAGCCGACGCGTTAGAGCGACAGCAGACGTCATCTTGAAACAGCCACCTCTATCCACATCGTTGGCGCCCCGCGGCGCCGGTCAAAAGCGAAGCCGGCGTCGCGGCTTCACGATGACCGAGATGATGCTGGTGGTGGCCGTGATTGGCCTTGTCAGCGTTGTCGTAGGGGGGAGCCTCGACTCTCTCCTTCCGAAAGAGCGGCTGAACACCGCCGTCCGGAACCTCACGGCCATCCTCCGCAACGCCCGTACCGAGGCTGTGAGTCGGAGCCTCGAGTTCCTGATCGAGTACGACATCGACGGGGATCGCTACCGGATGCTAACCCCGTTCGCCCGGGATGGCGAGCGGTTCGACTCGGAGGAGATGGACGAAGAGGAACGCTTTGCCATGCAGTGGCAGCCGCTTCCTCCGGGCGTTCAGCTCATCAGCGTCACGATCACGGGCGAGTCCTTTGACGATGGGCGCTGCTTTGCCCGCTTCGACCCCCGCGGGGCAGCCTCTGACCACCAAGTGGTCCTGGCTCAGCTGAAGTACGAGAACTACTACACCGTGGAGATCATGGCCCTCACCGGGACATTCAAATTCCACCGTGGCATCTTCGTTCGCCAAGCCCCCGATAGCGGGGACTTCAACTAGCGATGAGTGCAACGAGCCGTCTCCTACGCCGTCGGCCACTGCGACGTCCCACCGCCGCGGTGGGAAGCGCTGGCTTCACCCTCGTCGAGGCAGCCATCACCCTGGCGATCGTCGCCCTTGTGCTCGTGACCATTCTCCAGGGGATGGAAGGCGCCAAGCTCAGCGCGTACCACACGCGCCAGAAGAAGACGGCCTACGAGCTGGCGGTGGGCCTCATGGGAGAAGTGACCGTGGGTCTTTGGCGCGAGGAGTTGGAGTCGGGCATGACCGGCAACTTCGCCGAGCTAGATGAGCCCGACTTCTTCTGGGAGCTCGCCCTTGGGGAAGACGTCCTCGAAGAGCAAGACACTGACGACCAAGATCGTCCCTTCGACAACTTCGCCGCTCGGCGCGACTGGGAAGAGCGCAACCGCTCGGACGAAGAAGAGGAAGATTATGAGGACGGCGAAGAGCCCGAGGAGCCGTTCGAGAAGGTTCGGATCCGGGTGACCTTCACGAAGCTCAAGGACTTCTCCAACGAGCTCACCCTCGAGCGCTGGGTCCCGTGGCAGGAAGTCTACGGCC
>CALHGQ010000135.1 GCA_938030175.1 uncultured bacterium
GTCGCACGAGATCTTCCAGCGCGTCGCCGACCTTGAGGGCTGGGACCCAAGCGTCATCGAGGGGCAAAAGGCGAACGGCAAGCGCGCCGGCTGGTGGGGCATGAGCGAAGCCGCCGAGGGGTTCATGGACGAGCTCATCACATGGCGCGAGGTCTGCTTCAACACCTCGCAGAACCGCCCCCGCGACTACGGCCGGTACGAGGCGCTGCCGGAGTTCGCGAAGAAGACGCTTCATGAGCACGCGGGCGACAAGCGTCCGTACCTCTATTCACTCGAGGAATTCGAGGTCGCTCGCACCCACGACAACCTTTGGAACGCCGCACAGAACCAGCTGCGCCGCGACGGCATCATTCACAACTACCTTCGCATGCTCTGGGGCAAGAAGATCCTGCACTGGACGGAGACACCGCAGGAAGCGCACCGAATCATGGTCGAGCTGAACAACAAGTATGGGCTCGACGGCCGCGACCCGAACTCTTGGGGCGGGATCATGTGGGTGCTCGGACGCTATGACCGCGCGTGGGGTCCAGAGCGCGAGATCTTCGGCAAGGTGCGCTACATGACGAGCGAGAACACGGCCCGCAAGATCCGAGTCAAGAACTACATCGCGGAGTACGCCGAGGCGGGGAACCAAACCGAGCTCTTCGGTTCCAGCTGAATCGGCGCGCTCCCGCCCTTAGCGCTGCTTGCCCAGGCAGTGCATCAGCGCCCCGTGTAGCAACGGGTACTGAAATTCGAAGCCCGCCTGCTGCAGCCGTTTGGGCGCCACGCGGACGCTGAACAGGAAGAGTTCCTTCGCTTGCTCGGCGCCAGCGGCCGCCTTGAGAGCAAAGCCCGGCACGGGCAAGATCGTCGGTCGGGAAAGCACCTTGCCCAGGGTCTTGGTGAACTCTGCGTTGCGCACCTCCCCAGGGGCCACGACGTTGACCGGTCCCACTAGCGAAGTGTCGAACATCGCACGGTGATGCGCGGCGATCACGTCATCCAGCCCCACCCAGGGGAACCACTGCTGGCCGTTGCCCATCCGTCCGCCCACGCCAGCCTTGAACGCCGGGAGCATCGTGTTCAACGCGCCGCCGCCGGGATCGAGCACCACCCCAAGCCGCATCTTCGTCGCGCGAACGCCGCTGCGAATCCGGTCCACCTCCGCCTCCCAGGCGGAGCAGGTCTCACTGAGAAAGCCCTCTCCGGAGTCCGAGTCCTCGGTCAGTACCTCTTCCCCACCGTCCCCGTAAAAGCCGATGGCAGACGCACAGACAAAAGCCTCGGGGGGCTTGGAGAGCGCGCCGATCGCGTCCACGATGGCGCGGGTCCCGAGCACGCGGCTCTCTGCGACGCGACGCTTCTTTTCTGCGGTCCAACGAAGGCCAAAGATGGACTCGCCGGCGAGGTGCACGACCACGTCGACGCCCTCGAGCTTGGCGTGATCCACGGTCCCGCCCCGCGGATCCCACTGGACCTCGTGGGGCGCACGCGCCTCTCGCCTGACCAGCTCGAGCACGCGGTGACCACCGGTTCGCAGGAACGCGGAGAGGGATCGCCCCACCAGCCCGCTCGCGCCCGTGATTGCGATCCGTTTGCCGGTGAACCCAGCCGCGCGCGCTTCACGGTGTCGATCCAAATCGTGGAGCATCACGCGGTGGCGCCACGCGAACATGCGCTCCAACTTGGACGTGGTGAAGCCTCCGCCGAACATGCGCCCGAGCAGCCCCATCGGAAGCTCGTAGTCGATGTGATCCGTGAGCGTCGAAGCGCCCTCGCCATCGGCCGTGACCTGGTGGCGGTGGACCCAGGTCTTGAAGGGGCCGGAGAGCGAATGATCGATGAAGTAGGTGCCCTCCTCGTTGAGCTCGACGATCTCAGCCTTCCAATCGATCCCAATGGGTCCCACCCCGAGGCGGATCGTGGTCTGGGCACCCTGGGTCAGGCGCTCCTCCGGACCACTGCCCACTTTGACGGTCGCATTGTCCCAGGGCGGCAGCAGCCGCCGCAGGGCGCCCGGGCGCACGTGCCACTGGAAGACTTCGCCCGCGGACTCCGGGCAGGCAACGGTTCGCTCAAAGGCTTGGACGCTCATCGCTATGGATGTTCGCTCATCCGGGTTCCACGGCCTCATGAATGATGGAAAAGCCCGAGGATTTTGCCGCGACAAGCTCGGACAGGTAGTGGGCGATCGCCCCCGGGAGCCAGCGCCGACCCAGGCCGGGAAGCTGCATTGCGTGGGTCCGCAAGGCTGCGGTCGACCGCATCAAGTATCCGAGGTGGCCCCCTCGCGGTTCTATGTGTACGAAGGCCGATGTGCCCGCCGCAGCGCGTTCAATGTCCGCCGCATCGATGAACGGATCGTCTCCGCTGGAAACGATCACAGCAGGTCGGCGAAGGGTCTTGAGGCGAGGGCCGGACGAGCAGTCCGCGTAGTACTCATCGGCGCTTTGGTAGCCGGCGAGGGGCGCCGTCATCGCCTCGTCCGCGCCGCGGACCGAAGCACCCCGTGGGATCACGATCTCCTGGGGCAGCCAGCCGCGGGATTGACGCGCCGCTAGGGCTCCGCGCAGGCCGCGCACGAAATTGCGATCGTAGACCTTGTTCACCCCTGTCTCGATCGCGATGGCGCAGGCACGCAGGTCGACGGGGGGATTCACCGCCAAAACCGCATCGGGCAGGCTCGGATCCCCCACCGCGTCTCCCTTCTCGGTGATCCCGAGCAAGGCCGTGTTCGCGGACAGCGAGAACCCAACGGCGAGCTGCATGAGCTCGGGATGGCGCTCGCGGGCCGCGCCGACCGCCGCCCAGAGATCCTTGAAGCTGCCCGAGTGGTACAGGCCCTTGGCGAGCCCCGCCCCCGGGCCCTGCCCGCGATGGTTGAAGCCCAGGACACGGGCCCCCTCGCGGCGCAGAACGGCCGCCACCATCCGGATGTAGTTCGAGTCGCTTGACCCAGTCAAGCCGTGCATCAGGTGAACGGCCACACCATCGAATCGCCCTGGCGCCAGCGGAGCCGCGTCCATCAGGACGATGCGATCTTCACCTGTGACTTCTACCTCGACGCGGCGAATCGAACCGTCTGGCTGGACCTCCAGCGGCTCGCCAGGGACTGACAGCCCGTAGCCGAAGAGTGTCTGGCGATGGCCCCCGCGGGCCCAGAGGGGCGCTGTGCAGGGGACGGAGTAACGCCGAATGGCCGAGCTGCTTGGGGTCATGGGGCCGGGGACCCTATCAAGCTGGTCCCCAACGTTGGGCACGGATGAACGTAAGGCCCGCAGCACGGACGATCTACAGGTGCCGAAACCACAGGAGGGCCCCCGCCTGCTTCGCCCGCGCCTAAACCGTGCGGAGCGAAGGACCTAGGCGGCCCATCGAGGGGGCCGTGCCCAGCGTTGGGCGCCAGCTTGGAAGTGCCCCAGGTGGCGTAGCTGGTGGCGCAGCTGGTGGCGTAGCTGGTGGCGCGCGCTTCCCTAGCGCTCTCGACCAGACGCCGGGCTCGTCGCGAGCTCGATGTCCGATGACACGCGCGACCAGCTGAGGTCGGTGGGCTCCGTTGCCGTCTTGAGCGTTCTAACGACGGCCCACGTGGAGAGGTCAACCTCGTGCAGCTGGTCGCTGCGCCTCGTGGCGATGTAGGCGTGCTCGCCATCGGGACCGATCAAGATCCGCGTGGGAAGTGGACTGCGACCGAAGTGGCCCGTCATGCGAACAGGCCTGGCCTTCGCCTGCTCGCGGGAAACGGGCTCGAGGTCGATCAGCGTGCGGATGCGGCGCGACTCGGTCTCGAAGACCGAGATGTTGCCCTCCTGCATGTTCACGACCATGGCGTACTTGCCGTCGGGCGTGAAGGCGATGTCGCTGGGCATCGCGCCACAGGCGAACTCGATCTGCTCCTCGCGCTCCTCGACGTCGATGATCGAAATCGAGTTGGTCTCCGTGTTGGCGAGCCACACTTCGTTGCGCACGGGGTGCAGCGCCATACCGGCCGGTCCTCCGCCGGCTTCGATCGTCTTGACGAGGCGCATCCTGTCGAGCTTGACCACGCTCACCGTTCCGGAACCGCTGTTCGCCACAAAGGCGAATCGGCCGGAGTGGTCCACGACGACGGCGTTCGAGCCCTCTGCGTCGAGGAGGCAGTCGCCGATCACACGGGCCTCGTGGAGGTCGACGAGCAAGAGGGCGCCTTCGGTGGCGCAGCTCACGACGACGCGCTTCTTCCCTGGGATGAAGGCGATTCCCGAGGGGCGGTGGTACGACCGCTTGACCACCGACTGGTCAGGGTTCTGACGGCTGACCTCGAGCGGAATGGTCCGGACAAGGTTGGTGGCGTGGAGGTCGACGATGCAGACCGAGTTGCCCGAGAGCTGCTCGCCCCGGTTCGTCACGACCGCTGTCCGTCCGTCATCCGTCACCGCGACGGAGTCGGGGCTCAGCCCCACCCGGAAGAACGCCGTTCGCTCTCCGGTGATCGGGTCCTGCATCACGAGTGCGTGCTCCTTCGCGCTGACCACGAGAACCGAGTCGGAGGCACGCTCCGTGTCCGGCTTGGTCGACCCATTCCCACCGCTCAGCTCGAAGCCTGCAAAGGACTTGGCTGAGGCGCTGAGGGGCTCGGATGCGGGGGGGGATGCCTGCAGCGTCGCTTGGAAGATGGGCGAGCTACCCACCGCGACAGCGGCGAGGCCGAATCCAATAGAGAGGCGTAGGAGGGACATGTGACTGGGTTCGTCGTCTCAACCTCCTCCTATTCATGAGGAGAAATCACTCCACTTGGGGGGATCTCTGAGACCCAAGGCCGTCGGGGCTCAAGAGCTCGTCGAGGTCCGACCCGAGGGAGTCGCGGGCGGAGGCAGAAAATTCTTCCCACCCAGCGGCGCTCCAGAGCCTGATCTCCTGGAACGCGCCGGCCAGGACGACCTCGCGCGCGTTCGCCTGGGACCGATCGAGTCCGAGCACCCGCAGCAGCGCATCGCTGACCCGAACGCGTCCCTGTTTGTCGCACTTAACGGGCGAGGAATGGGCTGCGACCGTGAGGAGCGTCCGTCGATCCTGCTGCCTCAGCGGCTCGCGGGCACCCAGGAGCCCGGCCGTCCAGCGCTCCCAGTCGGCGCGCTCGCGGAGGCAGACGCTGCCGTCCCCGTCCAGCGTCGCCATCAGCCGGAAGTCGGGCTGACGGAAGTTGATCTCGTCCCTGAGAGCTGCAGGAAGCTGGATCCGCCCCTCGGCATCGAGGGTTGCGTGGTAGGTGCCGAGAAACTGAGGAGAGGCCATGGGTGAACGCGCATCCGCGCGGCGGGCGGCCAAGATCCCAACAGACCGCCGCAAATTCCGCAACACGTGGGGATAACTGATTCTTAGCCCCACACCCCCGCCGATCGAGGCCCCACTTTTCCACATCGAGAAGTATTTTCAACAAATCGCCACCAACCAGAGCACCCGAATCGGATGACCCCCCATAGAGCGGCACTCAAGCCAACGTTGACCCCCTGATGGCGCGCACACGCCACCAGGGGCCGGACTCCGTCGCGGCAGTTCCCCACGCTTCTCCCACATCAGAGAAGCGGTGAATGCCAACCCCTGCCCTTCCCTGGACAGTCCGTGGAAAGAACAGCGCTCACCCTCAAGGACCGGCGCGGCCAAGCCCGATCTTCTCCCTTATGTGCCCTAGTGGACCGTCGCCCTCTGCCACGCGCCCCGGAACCCCACCGGGCGTCACCCTGTTCCTGCCCTCGGGTGAGGTGCTGGACGGAGAGATCCTGAGCGGAGATGGGAACGCGATCGTCGTGGGCCTGCAGGCATCCAAACGCGGGCGCATCCCGCTAGGCAAGCCGATCGGGTTCGAGCTGCAAGGCGCCAACCCAAGCCTGCGACTTCCGGTGGTCGCCACGCGCAACGACGAGCAGGACAGCATCAGCACGGTTCGCCTCGTCTTGAGCAATCGCGCGCTCATTAGCGGCGCGCAGGGCAGCGCCCAAGCGGCGCTATTCAACGAAAGGGCGGCGTTTCGGCTCCCTATCGTGCGAAACGCCGTCACCGACGCGAAGATCTGCATGGTCACCGCCAACGCCCGCGCCCCGCGCGCTGGCGGCACTCGAGCCAGCATTCGCGGGCCACGGCTCAGCGTCACGATCCTCGACGTGTCCTACGACGGACTCGGCGTCCAGGTTGCGAAGAGCACCGACGAGAAGCTGACGGGTGCGAGCGACGTGCACGTCCAGCTCGAAACCGCCGTTGGGCAGATCACCGTCGAAGGGTTGATCTGCCACCGACGGGAGCTCCCGAGGGCCGGTGGCGTGCGCTACGGCATCGCCGCCGGGGCCTCCTCGGCCGCCCGCTGGCGGGACGAGGACGAGCGCATGCTCCGCCGGTTCGTGACGGAGCAGCAGCGGGCGTCCCTGGAGAGGCTGCGCAGGGCCTAGCCCCCTCGGCGCGGCCAAAAAGAGCCTTCGCCACCGCCACCATGGGCGCCAACACGCCCTCGCAAGTCTATTCCTATAATAGACTTACGCGCTACACGGCGAGGCAGTTGCCTGAATTGCGTACGGGATTCTGATTGCTGGTATCTTGGGCACATCATGCCGATTCGCCCCAGATCCACGCAGCCAACTAGCCAGCCCGTTGAACACGTCTTCCCCGAATGGGGTGTCGACGTATTCGAAAGCCATCACACCGCCGGCTGGGCCATGCCAGCCGCGATGCATGACTTCCTCAAGATCGTCGTCGTACACGACGGTGAAGGAACTCTCATTCGCGGCGAAGAGTCGACGATGTGCAAGCGGGGCGACGCCCTGGTCATCCCCCCCGGAACGCTCCACGAAATCGCAGACTCCGCACAGGCGCCCATGTCCCTGTACGTCGTGAGCATTCGCCCGCGCGTTCTAGAGACCGCCTGCTTGGAACTCTCGATCCTCCCCACCGGCGTGCTGCGCCTCGGTAGCCACTCAGCGGAGAAGATCGAACGCAGCATGCGCAGGCTGCTCTTTGAGCAAACGCTCGCGCTGCCGACCACCGGCGCCCAGATGGTGGCGCTTGCGCTGCGCCTCGTCGTCGACATCGCCCGCGTCGGTACGTTCATTCAAACGGAACTGCCGGCGGGAACGGCGCAGTCCCCTGTTCGCGGCTCCGATAGCTCCACGCGCATGCGTAGCTACGTCGAAGACTTGGCCGAGAACTTCTTCGAAGCCACCAACCTCGACTCAGCGGCGTCTATGCTCGGCCTTTCGCGCCGTCGATTCACCCAGCTCTTCCGCGAGGTCACCGGCACATCGTGGCTCGCCTACGTGCGTAAGCTACGGATCGACCACGCGAAGAAGCTCCTCGAATCCACGGACCGCACCGTGCTCTCCGTTGCGTTCGAGTGCGGCTTCGAAGATCTCTCGACCTTCTACCGTGCCTTCAAGCGCGAGACGGACGAGTCCCCCAACAAATGGCGCACTATCCGCCAGGACGGCGATGCCGCTGGCAATTCCGCACAACCCACTGACGAGGTTGCCTAATGCTCTTCTCGACCGCACCACTCCTGCTCGCATTCACTCTCTCCGGCCCCGCGCCGACTGCCACCACCGTGCCAGTCGCTTCGACGCCGATCGTCCAAGAGGTCGCCACCGCCAAGGAGGGTGAAAGCGGGCACCGCTACCCCGTGACGGTTCCGTCGACGCTGAAGTCCGATGAGACCGGCAAGGAAGGGGTGAAGCCCCTGACCCTCGACCTCCTTGGACTCGCGATTCGCGAGAAGACGATCTTCAACGTGAACGTCTACTCGTACGTGCTCTACGTGGACCAGGCGACCGTGAAGGCTGACCTTGGGAAGTGGAAGGGCCAGTCCGCCAAGGCCCTCGGCAAAGACGACTCGCTCTTCTACAAGCTGCTCAGCCAGAGCGGCACGAAGGAGATCCGCATGCGCTTCTGCCGCAACGTCGACGCAGACGACATCGTTGACGCGTTCGAAGGTTCACTCAAGCCGCGGATCCTCGCGCTCAAGAAGGCCGAGAAGACGGGCGAGGCCGCGAAGCTCGCCAACCTCAACACGTTCCGAAAGTTCTTCAGCCTCGACAAGCTCAAGACCGGGAACGAGCTGCGCTTTACCTGGCACCCCGACGGCACGCTTTCCACGGTCGTGAACGGTGTGCGCAAGAAGGACCTGATGGCGCCGGCGCTCTGCAAGGCGATGTTCGACGTCTACCTTGGCGGTAAGCCGATCTCGAAGTCCGGCAAGAAGAAACTCGTCAAGCGACTGCCCGAGATTCTGAAGTAGGGCCGGGCTGAACGCCCCGCAAACCAAGAGCCCGGCGCTCCCCGATCGGGGGCGCCGGGCTCTTCGCATGGGGGCCCTTCCCCTGCGCCTAGTCCCAGCCCTCCAGGACGATCTTTCCGATCGTTCGACCGCCCTCAAGCTGGGCATGGGCTTCGCGCAGGTTCGCCGCGCTGATCACGCCAGCAGCCTTGTCGCTCGTGCCTCGTAGCGTCCCGTCATCCACGAGCCGTGCCACCTCCGTCAGGAGGTTGTGCTGCTCCTGAATGTCGGACGTGCCGAACATCGAGCGGGTGAACATCAGCTCCCAACTGAACGATGCGCTCTTGGCCATGAGGAGCCGCAGGTCCACCGGAGCGGACGTCTCGACGATCGAGCAGACGTGACCTTGGGGCGCCACGACCTCGGCCATCGTGCTCCAGTGACTGTCCGTGCTGTTGAGGCAAAGGACGTAGTCGACGTGCTCACGACCGAGTTCCTTGAGCTGGGCCGCCATGTCCTCGCGGTGGTTGACGATGTGATCCGCACCAAGCTCGCGGCACCATGCGCCCGACTCGGGACGCGAAGCGGTGGCGAACACCTCCAGCCCAGCGAGTTTCTTGGCGAGCTGAATCGCGATCGACCCCACCCCGCCCGCTCCGCCGATGATGAGGATCGATCGACCCCGGTGCGCCCCGTCGCGCGCCACCCCCATGCGAGAGAAGAGCGCCTCCCATGCGGTGATGGTCGTGAGCGGAAGCGCTGCCGCCGCGGCGTAGTCAAGGCTCTTGGGCTTGCGCCCCACGATGCGCCCATCGACCAAGTGGAACTCGCTGTTGGTTCCCGGTCGAAGGATGCTGCCGGCGTAGTAGACCTCGTCCCCGGGGGCGAACAGCGTGACGTCAGGCCCTACGGCTTCGACGACCCCGGCGGCGTCCCAGCCAAGCACCTTGGGAGGGTCCTCGACCCCATCCTTCGGAGCACGGATTTTGGTGTCGACGGGGTTCACCGAGATGGCCTTCACCGCCACAAGGAGGTCATGGCCCTCCGCCACGGGCTTGGGGAGCTCGATGTCAGCGAGGGAGGCCTCATCATCGATGGGAAGGTAGCGGGTCAGTCCGATGGCTTTCATGGGAGCTCGTGCGGTGGAGGTGGGTAGGGGCGATCGCAGCTAGGCGCCGGTTGACCGAGAGACTGCGAGCTAATCACCCAATTGACAAGTACCCACATTTATGTAAGTAATGGAGCTCACGAAGCTGGCCAGCCCCCCTCCCCATCATGACACGCAAATACAACTGGAAGACGGGCTGTGACGTCGAGGCGACCCTGTCTGTCGTGGGCGGACGCTGGAAGCCCATCTTGGTCTGCCACCTGCTCGGCGGCCCCAAGCGGTTCGGCGAGATCCGCCGGCTCACCCCCAACGCGACCGAGCGCATGATCACGCTGCAGCTTCGGGAGCTGGAGGCTGACGGCGTCATCTCGCGCGAGGTCTTCGCCGAGGTGCCCCCGCGCGTGCTATACGACGTCACGGCGTTCGGACGCACCCTCGAGCCCATCCTCCAGCAGATGCAGTCCTGGGGAAGCGCTTTCAAGTCGCGGAAGTTCGCCGAGGAATCGGAGAGCGAATCCCAAGCCGCCGTCGACTGACGGGGCATCCCAGGCCCTAGGCCGCGCGAGCTAAGAGCGACTCGATAGTCTGGAGGGCATGAAACCAACGCTCGCATGCACGCTGCTTGCCACAGTGCTTTCCGCCTTGGCCGCCTGTGCCAGCTCCCCGCAAGGGCTCGCCCCCGCTGAGCCTGTCCCTGCTGAGCCTGTCCCCACCGAGCCTGCCCCCGCTGAGCCTGCCCCCACCGAGCCCGCGGCAGTCGAGTCCGCAGCAGCCAAGCCCACTCCTGCGCCCCCGACCAAGGAGTACGTGGAAGAACTCGTGGAGCGAACCTTTGAACACGAAGGTGAAGACGGGTACGAGCCGGCATTCGCGGCCGCTCGCGAGGCGATCGAGCTCGACCCGGGCCACGCCTTCGCACGCTTTCGACTGGGGGTGCTCCTAGCCAACACCGGCAGCTTCGGAGAAGCACTCTCCTCCTACGAGGAGGCGCGACGCATCGACCCCGACATGGAAGACCTCGAATACAACCGGGGCGTCTGCTTCACCGAACTGGAGCGTTGGGAGGATGCGGTGGCAGCCTACGACCGCGCCCTCGCGCAGGACGCAAGCTACCTCGAGGCCTACGACAACCGTGCGCACGCACTCATCGAATTGCGAAGGTTCGAAGAGGCGGCCGAGACTACCGCCGCTGCGATCCAGCTGGAACCGAAGAGCGAACTCTCCCACCAGCTTCGTGGCGTAGCGTTGCTGAACGGAGACCAACCCGAGGAGGCCCTCAAGGAGTTTGACATATGCGTCGAGATCGATCCTGAGTGGGTATCGCACCGGTTCCACCGCGGGCTGGCGCTGGAAGACCTCGGACGTCTAGAGGAGGCGCACGATGCCTATTCTCGTGCACGCAGCCTGAACCCTCTCCACGATGGAGCCAAAGAAGGCTGGCGGCGCACACGCCGGGCCTTAAGGGACGCCGCCCGGGCGAAGCTCCGCCGCCAGGACGGCGAGTAGCGGCATCGAAGTTTTGCCCTGCTGAATCCGTGGGGCTCACCTAGGCTAGAACTCCGTTAGCTCCCGAGGTTTCCCCGGACCAAGGAGCGCATGCCACGTCCTAGCTAGGACCCGACAGCAAAACTCAACCATGCTCGCCAACGCGTTCACTCTCGCCCTACTGGCTCCCCTCACGGTTCCCCTTTCAACCGTCCCTCGGGCCCTATTCGACACGCTCGTCTTCGACGACGGCACCACCCACATCCTCGACGAGACCCTGGTGAGCGAGGCGGACGATATCATCGTCCGCGGATCTGGCTTCACGTACACGACCGTGGTCCTGACCAGCACGGCGCGGGTCGGAGAGATCAACGTCTTCACCCGCGGCATCGCCAACTTGCGGGACCAGTCGAGCGTCGCAGGCTCCGTGAGCCTCAATGGTTCGTTCGCTCACTTTGCCCTTGAAGACAGTGCAACGATCGAGGGCGATCTGAACCTCCCCCTCCCCTTCACAACCGCCAACCTCAACGGCGATGGAAGCGTCGGCGCCGTGACCGCGGGCGACGATTCAGAGGTCACCCTCGGCGGCCACGTGACCATCGAAGGCGACTTCACGGCGCTCGGGGACGTCACCCTGAACGGCGGCAGCGTGCTTGGTTCGGCGACGATCGCAGGCTTCCGCCATCACCAAGATCCGCCAACAGAGTTTTTGGGCGACCTCACGCTGCAGTTCGCTGCCTCCGCGCGGTTCACGGACAAGCAGTTCGGCGGAGATGTCACCGTAGAGGACTTCACGCGTATCGAGATTCGCGGCGCGAGCCAGATCGCTGGAGTCTTGAGGGTGAAGGACCAAGCCCGGGTCATTCTCGCCGTCAGCACGGCCGACATACCGGCCGGCTTCCTTCAAGATTCCTCGGGAGTCTTCTTGGCGCTCGACTCCAACGGCGACCACGTCTTTTACTCGTACGAACGAGATCCGGGTGCGTCTATCCTCCTCGTTCGCGCGGACGACCCAGCCAGCACCACCGTGTGCGCTCAGTCACTTCCGAACTCGACGGGCGGCGCAGGTCATGTGGAGGTTCTCGGCAGTAGCGAGGTGGCCTCAGGCGAACTCACCCTTCGCGTGACGGAGCTGCCGACCTACGCGTTCTCATTCTTCTTCGTTGGAACCGAACTGTCGCCGGGCGTCACCGCCAGCGGCGACATCTGCACGGGCGGCAACATCGGCCGCTTGGTGGGGCCCGGTCAGATCCAGCACTCGGGCGAAACTGGCTCCGTCATCCTTACCTTCGACACCACCATGATCCCAGGCAACCCGATCACTGCGGCCACGCCCGGCGCGACCTACTACTTTCAGTGCTGGAACCGCGACGTCATTTCTGGCCTCCCCGC
>CALHGQ010000136.1 GCA_938030175.1 uncultured bacterium
GGGCCGTGCCCTGGCTCGACCCAAAGCCGCCGGCCGCACAATTGCCGATGGGCCTGAGCTCTCGGGGCAGCGAGCCGGTACGCTCCCCCCATGACCCCTCCTGCGACGCCAAAGCTCATCCACGCCGTTTACTTCACGCTGACTGACTCGTCTAACGAGGCACTGGAGTCGTTCATCGAGTCAGCTCACGAGCACCTCGAAGGGCATGAGGGCTGCGTCTCTTTTGGTGTGGGACTGAGAGCTGAGCAGCACCAGCGGGAAGTGAACGACATGGAGTTCCATGTTGCGCTGACCCTTGTGTTCGACAGCCAGGCGGCCCACGACCAGTACCAGATGGCGCCACGCCACCTGAAGTTCATCGACACGCAGTGGCCGAATTGGTCCAAGGTGCGCGTGTTCGATTCGTTCGCCTAGGGCCGCCGAGCGGTTCAACGGCGGTGACCCCACGATCTCGCCGGACAGCGTCGCCGGACTACGTTGCCGGACGGCGCCGCCATGCCCAACCCGTTCGACTGCCTGTTGGCGATACCGATCTGCGTCGATGTTCTGACCCTCCCCGTCACGCTCACCTTGGAGGTGGTGGACCACCTAGACGAGGAGCCGGTGGCCGATGACACGCTGTCGAAGGGTGGGGCCGTCCATGCCCCCAAAGGCCTTCAATCAAGCCGACCGGGCTCTACCAATCCGTAGGGCGATAGTCCTTCAGCAGCTGGCCCCACACGTGGTTCCCCGTATTCAGCCCATCGAAGATGGGGTCCACGATACGGGCCGCGCCGTCCACGATGTCTAGCGGCGGGTGGAAGCCGTGCATCTCGCGCTTCATAGCGGCTTGGCGCGCGGGGTCCTCGTCGGTGACCCAGCCGGTGTCGACGCTGTTCATGTGGATGCCGTCCTCGATGTAGTCGAGGGCCGACGTGCGCGTCATCATGTTGAGGGACGCCTTCGCCATGTTCGTATGGGGATGGCGGTCCGTCTTGAACGTGCGGTAGAACTGGCCCTCCATCGCGGAGACGTTCACGATGTGGGCGTCGCGGGTGCCCGCGGCGATCATCAACGGCTTGAGGCGCGCATTCAAAATGAAGGGCGCGACCGCGTTCACGAGGTGGACCTCAAGGAGCTCCACCGTGGGCACGTCCGCCATCTTGAGGCGCCAGCTGTTCACGTCGCGCAGGTCCACCTGCTGCAGGTCCGCGTCGAGGGAGCCCTTGGGGAAGAGCGCTTCGCTCTGGTCATCGTCGCCCGCGACGAGGGGCACCTGGCTGAGGGCCGCGGCGGGCAGGCCTGGTCCGTGGTCGACGATGGCGAGGCCAGTGTCCTGCTTGAGAATCTGCTGCTCCTTCTCGCCGAGCTGCTTCTGGGCCCCGAGCTCACCGTCCATCAGGTGACCGTAGAACCCCGGTGGCCTGCGCACCGTTTGGCACGCGTTGTTGATGATGAAATCGAGGCGCGTGTGCGTCTTCAAGAGGTGCGCGCACAGGGACTCCACGTTCGGGATATGACGCAGGTCGATGCCGTGGACCTCGAGGCGATGCCCCCACTCCGCGAAGTCTTCCTCGGCCGCGTAGCGCGTCGCCGCGTCCTTCGGGAAGCGCGTCACCACGATCACGTGGGCGCCCTGGCGCAGCATCATGATCGCCGCCTGGTATCCGATCTTGACCCGCGCTCCCGTGACGAGGGCGACGCGCCCCGTCAGGTCGTGGATGGGCTCGCGCTTGCGGTAGTTGAAGTCGCCGCAGGCGGGGCAGAGCTGATCGTAGAAGAAATGAATCTTCCGGTACGGCTGCTGGCAGGTGTAGCAGTGGCGGTCTTCGCTCGACTCACCGATGGGCGGCGGGAGCTCGTCCTCGGCTTCCCCTGCTTGGGCCTCGCCGATCTGCAGCGGATCGATGGGGGCCAATCCGTTCAGCGCCCGCCGCCGCGGCGTCTGGAAGATCGGGTTCTCGCGCAGCTGCCGAATGCCCGCTTGGTCCAGGAGCGCGCGCTCCTTCTCCCGTCGCTCCACCTTCTTCAGGCGCCGCCGCTCACGCGAGAGATTCCTGCGCGACTGACGATCAGGCTTCGAGATGAGCCCCGCCGCCTTCAGGAGCCGTTCGCGCAGCTCGGGGTCGAGGCTGGCGAGCCGGGTGAAGTCGTCGAGGATCGACTCTAGATACTCGGTGGCCTGGACGGCGCTCTCGTCGGAGGAGGACATGGGCGGCGGGTTATACCAGACCGCCCCAGCCCCGTCAGTTCGTGATCGTGATCAAGAGGCTGTCCGAGAAGGTCGAGGTCGGCATTCCCGCGACGGAATCGCGGTGCCAGAGCTGCCAGTGCCAGGTTTGGCCCACAGCAGCCGCCTGGGCCCCGTTCGGCTGGGGAATCGAGTTCAGGTCGACGGGCACGAGAGCAGTGCCGGGGTCGCCCGTGTTGAAGACGTTGCCGAGATCGCGGCCCACGGAGCCGCCGACGCAGCGGAATCCGACAGCCCCCGGCGGCAGCACGTTCGCGGCCGTCTGCGAGACGATCGGGTAGCCCCAGGTGTAGCGCGGCATCAGGGTTCCGCTGAGCCGGATGTTGTTCGCGGCCAGTGACGAAGACCCAATGCCAATGAGCGAGCTCACCGAGCCCATGCTGTTCGG
>CALHGQ010000137.1 GCA_938030175.1 uncultured bacterium
CGGTGTGACGCTTCTCCGTCGAGCGAATCGCGAGGGTGTGGGGGTCGATCCGGTGCAGGTGCCCCGCCATCGTGCCGACGAGGAGCGTGTTTCCGTCCGGGGAGAGCGACAAGGCGCGAATGTCGTCGTCGGGAAGAACAACCTTCACGAACTCTTCCCCCGTGGCGGCGTCGATCTTCACGAGCGTGCCGGAGCTCGTGCCCACGTAGAGGGTCTTCTCGTCCTGGGAGTAGGCGGGGCCGAAGCCCACGCCCTTGAAGTTGTGCCACCACAGGATCTTCGCCCTGTCGACATCCCAATTGATGACGACCCCGTAGCGATCCACCGACGTCAGCTCGCGGTCCTTTGCATGCCAGCCGACGCCGGTCAGCTCTGTCGAGTGCCCAATCAGGACGGCGTCAAGCCGGTGGGTCTTCGCGTCGTAGATGCGCACGGTCGCATCGCGCGCGCCGGTAGCAATGCGCGCGCCATCTTTCGAATGGTCAAGGGCAGCCACGTCCGCGTAGTGGCCTTCGATGCTGTCGCGGCCCGCGCTGACCCCGAGGCGCCACTCCCTCACGATGCCAGCGCGGCCACCGGAGACGAGGTGCTCGCCGTCGCTGCGGAAGGCCACCTCGTGAAGACGGCGCGAATGGCCGGTCATCGTCTGGAGCAGGCGCGCCTCCTCAAGGTCCCACACGCAGATCTTCTTGTCCTCTCCGGCCGAAGCGAGGAGCCGACCGTTCGGCGAAACGTCGAGGGCCAACACGTGGCTGGTGTGCCCGAGTAGCTGACGGGCGGCCTGGTTCCACGGGGCCGGCTGGTCCAGGTCCGCCACGTAGATCGCACCGTCCACGCCGCCGCAGATCATGCGGCGTCCGTCTCGGTCCACATGGATGCTGAGGATCTGCGTGGGCAGCTCGAGCTTGGTGACGGCTTCGCCGGTTTCAAGATTCCATTCCACCAGCTGGCCGCGCAGTCCCCCCGTCCAGGCGGTCTTCCCGTCGGCTGCGATCTGAATGTCGCGGATCGAAGGGTCGTCGCAGGGGAGCCGCAGCTTGGACTCCATCGCCGTGATGTCCACCACCTCGATCTCTCGCCCGTGGTAGGCCGCTGCCATGCGTCCATCGCGGGTGATGTCCATTCTGATGGGGGGGCGGCTCAGCTTCAGGAACGACGCTTCCTCGGGGCTCGATTCGTCCAGCGGGAACTTCACGAAGCCGTCGCGGATGGAGGCCATGATCGCGTGCTCTTTCGTCAGGCGGCCTGCGAAGTAGCCGTGCCCCCCGATCTCGTGGGGGAAGGGGATCTCAATCTTCTTCGGACCCTCAGGAAGGAACAGCGTGAAGCCTGACGGGTCGCCCACGACGACGCGCTCTTCGCCGTCGATCATGGTCAGGTCGAGAGTCCGGAGCGGTAGCTCGAGGCTCGCGTGGGAGAGGATGGATTGGTCGAGGCTAGCGGAGAGGTGCGACCACTCCCAGTTGCGATCCTTGGGAGGGCAGGCTTCGAGCTGGGTGCGCGCCGTCGGGATGTCCGCATCCTTGAGCGCCGCTGACGCCGCGGCAAGGCTCGACTGGTAGACGAGTCGCCCCTCTGCTTCGCTCGCACGGCGCAGCTCGGCGATGTAGGCGAGGCCTCCCAGGAGCAGCATCGCAGCCAGCACCGCGATCGCGAAGAACAGCGGCCGGTTGCGGTTCACCGCGAGGCGCGTGAGATAGAGCGCGCTCGGCATGCGCGCCGCGATGGGGCGGCCGTCGAGGTACGCGCGCAGGTCGAGGGCCAATGCGTTCGCCGAGCGATAGCGCTCCTCGGCGAGCTTCGCGCACGCCTTCATCACGATCTGCTCGAGGTCGTCTGGGATCTGCGGCCGGATCGAGCGCGGCTTCTTTGGGTCCTGGTGCAGCACCGAGTAAGCGAGGGCCCCGCGGTCGTTGCCTTTGATCGCGCGCTCGAGGGTCAGCATCTCGTAGAGCACGAGCCCGAGGGCATACGTGTCCGAGCGAGCCTCGGCGTGGCCCTGGAACTGCTCCGGCGCCATGTAGCGCAGGGTGCCGACGAAGTCGCCCTCGCGGGTCACGTCCTCGGACTCCTCAACCTTGGCGAGTCCAAAGTCGGCGACCCAGACGTGGCCGCGGCGATCCACCAGGATGTTGCCAGGCTTGATGTCGCGGTGCAGCACGCCCTGGCTGTGGGCGTGCATGAGCGCTTCCGCCACGTGCAGGCCGATCTTCGCGACGTTGCGGTGGTAGGTCGTGCCAAGGGCGATCGCGGTGGGGGGCTCGCCCGTTTGCGCTTGCCCCGAAGAGTCGGACGCGCTGTCGCCCCAGCTGTGCTCTGGGCGCTCCAATCGTTCGCTAGCGATTTGCAGCGCGACGCGCCGTCCAGTGGCGCCAGAGGATGAACCCGAGCCGGAGCCCGCCGGGTAAGAGCGCGGAACCTCGCCGCGCGCGGAGCTCTCTTCGCGCTTGACCTCGGACACGATCGTGTCGAGCCCGTGCCCGTCCACGAGCTTCATCGCGATGTACGCCTGGCCGCTGGCTTCGCCCACGGCGAAGATGGGGATGACGTTCGGGTGCTCCAGTCTCGCCGCCGCGTGGGCCTCGCGCTTGAAGCGGGCGACGTACTCGGCGTTCTCAGAGACGAGCCGCGGCAGCACTTTGATGGCGACCCGGCGATCGAGCTCGATGTCTTGGGCCTCCACGACAACGCCCATGCCCCCGCGACCAAGCACGCGAATGATCTCGTAGCCATCGATCTCGTTGGGCAGGGGCTCGCGCTCGACCTCCGTTTCCTTGGCGACGCGCGTGATCTTCTGGGCGCCCTTGAGCGCGGCGCGGATCTCGGCCGCTACGTCCGGGTGCCTGCGTGCGACGGCCGAGATGTCGATGGCCGTGCCTGGCTTTTGACGACGGAGCTCCTCGGTGACGATCTCGTCCACGCGCGCCAGTCGCAGCAGCTCGCTGTCGTCTTCCGCGAGGGGCGCGTCTGTTCCTTGGCCAATGTCGCTCATCCAGGAGCCATCATACCGGACCTCCTTAGGGAGGCGTGGAGCCTGGTTGTTGGCTGTGACATTCAGGGACTCGCCCTCTTTCGCGACGCGCATTGGCCCTCCGGCGCCGCTCGTAGGACCGGATGGGATGAACAATCCGTTGGGGACGTGCCACTCTCGGTACGGGACAGGGAGGAATAACCCTAGGTGCCGCGAATCTCGGGTCCTCGTCCAGCGGTTCTCCGCTAATGTCCAAGCGCAGCGCCCAGGTCCTGTCGACCCTCGTGCTCCGCTGCCGCCGCAACGTCGGCGCCTCTCACAACTCCCTCCCCGATCCTCATGATGGCTCCAGTTTGGACTCTCGCTCTCTTGGCCACGGCCAGCGCATCCTTCGCGCAACACACCAGCTTCGACGCTCCCCAATTCCGCTCATCGGTGGAGGAACTCGACTCCGGTGAGATCGTCGCCTTCGACGCAAGTGGAACCTACGTCTACAGCTCGTGGGACGAATACATCAGGTCGTCCTTCTTCCGTCGGAACGGCAAGCGCTGCGGCTTCAACCAGCTCGTACACCCGCCGGAGGTAGCGTTCCTTGGTTCACAGAGCGATTGCTCTAACTCGAGCTCCTTTCCGGACGCGATCTACGACCCCCAAGGTGGATCCGCCACGGTCTACGACATTCCGGTCGTCTTCCACGTGCTGTACAACAACAACGGGTCGGGGAACATCCCGGACGCGCGCATCTTCGAGCAGGTTCAGATCCTAAACGAGGACTTCGCAGCGCTCACTGACAGCAAGATTCAGTTTCACCTGGCGACGGAGGACCCGAACGGCAACGCCACGAGTGGTATCACCCGTACGAAGAATCGCAACTACTACAACGATCGTGGCAGCTACGCGGCGGCCGTGGGTTGGGATACCAATCGTTATCTCAACATCTACACCAACACCGCGGGCGGCAACTTGGGCTACGCCTATGTCCCCAACGGCGGCGGCGTGGTCGGGGAGAGCTTCGACGGCGTGCGCCTTCTCTGGAACTCGGTGGGCTTGACGAACTACCTGCCCTACAACCTCGGCCGGACGGGCACCCACGAAGTGGGCCACTACCTCGGTCTCTTCCACACCTTCGATGGCGGTTGTGGAACGAGCAACTGCAACACGAGCGGCGACCTCTGCTGTGATACGAACGCCGAGAGTTCACCGAACTACAACGCGTGCAGCCCGTCGGAGCGCTCCACCTGCGGCAGCCCCGATCCGGTCCGCAACTACATGGACTACTCCGAGGACGCGTGCATGGACAACTTCTCCTCCGAGCAGGCGTTCCGCATGCGCTGCACGCTGGAGAACTGGCGTGTGGACCTGACGACTTGGGAAGGCGGCGGCCCCGGCGGATCGGCCCCTGACCAGGCAGCCAACCCCTCGCCCTCGAACGGCACCACCGGTGCCTCCGTATCGACGACCCTGACGTGGGGCGCGGCGAGCGGTGCGACCCAGTACGACGTGTACTTCGGCACGAGCTCGAACCCGGGCCTCCAGTCGTCGAACCAGTCGTCAACCAGTTACTCCCCGGGCACGCTTGCGGCGGGTACGACCTACTTCTGGCGCGTGGACGCCGAGAATGGTGACGGCGTCACGACGGGGGCGCTCTGGAGCTTCACGACGGCCGCCGACACAGGCGGCGGCGACATCTTTGCGGACGGATTCGAGAGCGGGACCCTCAGCAACTGGTCCACGAGCGGCAACGCACGCATCAACACCGGTTCAAACACGGGCACCTATGCGGCTGAGCTGCGCCGCAGCGCTGGCATCACGACCGTGATCAACAGCCTCAACGGCGCCTCATCGGTGACCGTGAGCTGGGCTTGGAGGACGCAGGGCTACGAGTCGAGTGACTCCGTGACGGCGACGATCACCGACGGTAATGGTCAGTCGATCTCAGTGACCCAGAACGGCACGACGAGCTACACGGACGTTCAGCGCACGTTGAACGGTGTGGTGGCTCCGCTGACCGTTCAGTTCAGCTCGTCGGCGGACCGCAACAACGAACGCGCCTACATCGACGACGTCGTTGTGAACTGAGGCCGTCCGTCTGAAGGAAGCTGAGGCCGGGGCTCCCCGGACTCCTCATCTCCTAGGCTCGTCGACTGGACGGGGCTTGAGATCAGGTGTCCAGGGAGTCCCGGCCTCGCTATTGTAGGAGCCATGCGCCGCGCCGACCGTCTCTTCCAGATCATCGAAGTCCTCCGTCGTTCTTCCACGGTGACCGCCGCTGAGCTTGCGGTGGATCTCGAAGTGAGTGAGCGGACGATCTACCGAGACGTAGCGGACCTCTCGGCGTCAGGGGTGCCCATCGAGGGCGAGGCGGGTGTGGGCTATGCGTTGAAGAGCTTTGACCTGCCGCCGGTCATGTTCGATCGCGATGAGATCGAAGCGCTGGCGCTGGGCATGCGTATGGTGCGCTCTTTCGGGGACTCAGAGCTCGAGAAGGCCGCGGTGCGGGTGCTCGGCAAGATCGAGGCGGTGCTGCCGGACGACCGTCGATCCCACGTCGAGGGGACGCCGCTCTACGCCCACAGCATGCGTCCGAACTCGGCCACCAAGTTCGACCTCGCCTCGCTGCGGCATGCGATCCGGGACCGGCGCTACGTCGACATCGACTACCTCGACGCAGCCGGCGCCAGTACCCAGCGGCGCATTCGGCCGCTGGGCATGGCGTTCTTTGGGGTGAACTGGCTCCTGATGGCGTGGTGCGAGCTGCGCGAAGACTTTCGCTCGTTCCGCCCCGATCGCATCGACGAGCTGCGCGTTCAGGATGATTCGTTCGAGGAAGAGCCGGCCAAGGAGCTGCCCACGTACATGGAGCAGCTCAAGGCGCAGTTGGGGACCTGTTCGTCGGAACCGGCGGGGTCCTAGGGGTCACGGGAAAGGCGTCGGCAGTCTGCATCGAGACCGAGGCGGTTGCTCGCGACAAGTGGCGTTCGATGGGGACCCCGCGAAGTTCGGCTCTTGGGCCCTCTCGTCCATGGCAGTTCTCACAGGCGAGGCCCTTGCGGAGGGGGCCAAGGCTTGGGTGACTGCGGCCAGGCGCGGTGCCCAGCACAGGGCATCCGAAGCGCACTGGGGGCTGCCTCGGGTGCTTCACCCAGACGGTGAGCGGGGGTTGTGGAGGAATTCTCCAATTCATCCGACCCAGCGCCTCGACAGTACGCCCTTGGGGGTGTGAGGATCCTCCATGTGAATTCCAAAGCCCCGGAGCCGAACTTTTCGGCCCTATTGTCGTCAGCCCGGAAGGGCGACGGAGAGGCCCTCGAACAGATCCTCACTGCCATCTATCCCCGCGTGGAGAAGATTGTCCATGCTGAATTGGCACGGGACATCCGGCTGGGTAGACCCTGGCTCCAATCTCGCTTCAGCACGGGGGACGTCGTACAGGAGGTCTTCCGGGAGCTAGTGTCCACCTTCGACACGTTCGCCGGTGAGACAGAGGAGGCCTTGGTCGGGTACATGGCGACATCCGTGAGACACCGGCTCATCGACGCGATCCGCTTTCACGAGGCGGCGCAGCGGGATGGCCGCCGCACAGGGACACCTCCACCCAATTTCGATCCTCCGGCGGCGGCGCCGAGCCCGGCTTCTGATCTGATTAGTGCGGAAGAGTCGGCTGCGTTTCGCTCTGCTCTCGAGTCGTTTCCGCCGCGCGAGCAGTACCTACTCAGAGCGCGCATTGAGGGTGGTACCCACTACCAGACCCTAGCGGACCAGCTCGGCTACTCGTCGAAGGCGGCGGCTAGACGGGCCTTCCACGCGAGCAAGGCGATCCTGGTCGTTCGAATCCGCCAGCACATGTCGGGCAACAGGGAGGAGCAGCAGTGAGCTCGTCAACGCCTGTCGACCCTTTCGATGATCCGGACCTCCCCGAGCTCTTGGCCCGTGCGATGGAAATGGACGAAGATGGCACCGGCGAGTCGGTCGAGACCATCTGCGCTGCTCGCCCGGATCTAATTCCGGCTGTGCTGAGGGGTCTTGGGACGGGACGGCGTCTGCGCATTCTCGAGGATGCAGGTGCATCCTCAGATGCCTACCGCGGACGTGTCCTCAGCGAGCGGTACCGGCTAGATGAACGCATCGGTTCCGGGGCCATGGGCGTGATCTATCGCGCCCACGACTTGGAGTTGGATCGCCCGATCGCGATCAAGGTCCTGCGGGCACTCCTCATCGACGGCCCCCAGGCTGAGGAACGATTCGATCGGGAAGCAAGGGCCCTTGCCAAGGTGCAACACCCCGCGATCGTCCCTATCTTCGATCGCGGGCGCACCGAGGAAGGGGAGCCGTTCCTGGTCATGGAGCTGCTTAACGGCAGGAGTCTGCATGACATCATCACGGAACAGGGCGACGAAGATCATGCCCAAGAAGCCGTAGATCTTCGCCGCCTCGTGACTTGGACGGCCGAAGTCTGCAGCGGACTCGGAGCAGCACACGCGGCTCGGATCATGCATCGCGACGTCAAGCCGAGCAACATCTTCATCCGCGAGGACGGAGGTGCAGTGTTGGTGGACTTCGGGATCGCCGCTTCCCTGAAGGATGGACGTATCACAGCGGAGGGCAGCGCGCTCGGCACTCCGGCTTACACTTCGCCTGAGTCCCTATCGAGCCGATCCGAACCCCATCCCAGCGCCGATGTGTATGGCTTGACGGCCACGCTTTATCACGCATTGAGCCTGCGCCAGCCCTATACGGGAACCCCCTCTGGTGTGCTAGCTCAGGTCGTAACCCGCGATCCCGAACCCATCGGGAAGCTCCGACCAGACTTGTCGCCGGACTTGCAAGCGGTGGTCGCCCGTGGGATGGCCCGAAGCGTGCGTGATCGGTACTCGTCTGCCTTTGACCTTGAACGGGATCTTCGCGCCTTTCTAGAGCATCGTCCTGTGGTGGCGCGACCACTCCCGATCTGGCTCAAGGCGCTTCGGCGCTTTCAATGCTCTCGACCGCTCCAAGCCGCCACTGGGGTAGCGCTGCTTGCCATCGCACTCGCCGTTGGGTTTCAGCTCAGTGGTGCGCTACACGCCCGTTCGAAGCGGTTGGCTTTCGAAGCACGGGCGAGCGTTCCCGCCAACTTCAGTATCGTCGCGCCCAGTAACCGCCGGGCGACCAACGACAAGGAGCGCGAAGCCACGACCCGGGCCCTCGATCGGTGGGTGAAGTACTCGGATGGGCCACTTCCGTCTCGGGTTCTGAGGGCGTCCTTTCGCTTTGATCACGGAGACGCTCGGGGAGCAGAGGAGGACATGCAGGCCGTCGCTCGGTTCGTGGGCACCCCCTATGCCAGGGGCCTTCTGGAGTCCTATGGGCGAGTCGAGTCCTCGGACGAGAAGGCCGTCTTGGAGATCGATGGACTGCCAGAGCCCGAGTCCCCAGAAGACGCGTACCTCGCTGGGTACCACGGGTTGCGCGCGCTCGACTACGGCGCCGCAGCCAAGTACCTGGGGGATGAACGTCTGCACGAGGTTCCCTATGCCGAGGAGCTGGCGATTCTCCTGGGGATGGCGCGCACCGCGGAGGCCCGCCAGAGGTCTCTCGAGCTCGAGTCGATGCTCGGCGGTAGAACCGCCCAGTCGGCGCACCTGCTCGGGACGACTCTGATCTTCCGAAGGCAGTATGAGTTCGCGCTCGACGTCTATCTCGAAGGGATCGAACTGTCACCGGAAAGCTACGTGCTCTACGAGAACGCTGGCGTTGCGGCATGGCGTGCCGGCCTCTACGACAGAGGTGAGCAGTACTTTCAACGGGCCATCGAGCTTCGTCCGCACAACGTCAAGCCCTACGAGAACTGTGTCCATATGTTCCTGGAGGCCAAGGACATCGCTCGGGCCGAGGCTGTCCGTGCTCGAATGGAAGCGGCAGTTGGCGACGAGGGAGCTGCGAAGGCGGCTCACCTCAAGGGTCACTGCGAAGCGACTCGGTCGATCATCGCGAGCCGTAACGGAGAAACGGACCGCTCGATCGAGGCGGCGATGGCTGCTGTCCAGGCGTTCGATGCCGCCCGACAGCTTGACAAGTCCCTCCGGGTGACCGAGTTGGAGATCATCGGTCGCAAGATTGCGGACAACGACATGGAGGGCCTTGCGAACTCGCTCCTCCGACATGCGATCACGGATCCACTCAATGACTTTCTGTTGACGCATGTTCTCGACTTGCCTAGGCGCCACCGAGTGGAGCTTGATCCTGATCTCTTGCTCGACTACCTGGACGCGATTCGTGGCGCTCTCGGTGAGCGGGCGAGCCTGGAGCAGAAGCGTCTCGAAGAACGATTTCCAAAGCACGCGCTCGATGCAGTCGAACGCGATTAAGTCCCTTACTTCCAACTCCCTCTCTATTGCCATGTCCCAACGATCTCTTCCCCGCCTCTACTTCACAGTAGCGGCACTCGCAGCTTGCATTCACAGTCCCCAAGCGCTGGCTGCTCAGTCAGGTGACATCCCCGAGCTTGGTCCCGGATCTGCGCTGGCGGCAGGTCTCTCGCTAGATGAAGCGAGCCGGGCCCCCAACACCCCAGAAGCCACGCTTGTCAGCCCTCCCTTCGGCAGCACCACGGTTCTCCTGCAGGAGTTCACACCGCTGCGGTATCCCTTGGTGCCCGACTATTCGATCGCAGCGATGTTCCCGAACTTGGTGGGCGACATCGAGCTCAACGCTAAGTCCACGGGCAACTCGCAGATGGCGCCCCTCGACAACCAAGGCCTTCCCCTTGTGGGCACGTCAGATCGTTGGCAAGGAACGGTTCTCTCGGTGGACAACGCCGCGCAGGGCCTGCCCACTGGACCGATCGCACGGCGGCTTGGACTCACCAGTGGCCGCACGACACCGGGAGCGGACCTCTACTCCTTCTACGCAACGGATAGCCTGGGTCTGCACGACAGCGTCGCTGGCTCTGCGTTCCTCGAGCAGTCTGCCGAGAGCTTCGGTTTCGGTGGGGCATCCGCTACCCAAGAGGTCGACGCGCTGGACTTCGGGATGGGCGTGCTCAGCGAGTCGGGGTCGACCCGGGATGCGGTGCTTTTTCCGAATCGAGAAACGGTCTACTTCTCGCTTGATCCCAGCTGTTTGATGGACGTCAACAGTGCAACAGGGGGCGCCTTTGCCATGCTGAACGGACAGTTCGTGCCTGCGGACGCTTGTACCGTGTACGAGATCCATTGGAGCGAGACTCAGTTTACATGGTCGACTCCTTGCGTGTACGTGACGGCAGCCGACCTCATGCTCGTTCCAGGTGTTGATGACATCGACGCTCTTGAGGTGGATACTCGACTGGGAACCGTGGTCTTCTCGACCCAGATTCACCCCACCAGGTCGCAGCTCAGGATCTATGGGAAGGACCCGCAGGAGAATTACGTCCTCGCGGACTTCAGGGACAGTACGGGTGACCTCGTCACGACAAAGGCCGGGCTCCGCGACCCCCTGGAGGGTTCACCCGCTGACAACGTCGACGCGGTCTGCATCATCGATCCGGAGTACTCCGTGCATCCCGTGTACTTCGGCGTTCCCAGGGATATCGCCTTTGGGAACTCCGGGCTTGGCCAGCTCGGTGTGTCCGTTACCCGCTGCCGACCCACGCGTACATCGGACGAGATCATGGTCGTGCATGCGTCAGGGTGGGCGGGTGTGCCTCCCACTACCCAGGGCCGGATCCACTTCTACTACTCCAACAGCTATGACTCGAGTACCTCGTGGCTCCTCTCTACTTGGGAGCTACTCAGCATTGTCGATCGTCTCCCCGGCGAGGATCTCTCAGTGACGACGTATACCCTTCCGCCGAACCTGACAACGGAAGGCTCTGGGGTCTGCGCATTCTTCGTGGACCTTCAAGGGAACATTCTGGCGTCGAGCACCATCGCGCAGTTCTCCATCGTCGAGTAGTTCTCCCGTCACGGCTCGTCGAGAGAGTCGCACATGCGTTGAGCGCACCTAGTCTTCGTGGCTGGGTGCGCTCTTTTCGTTGGAGCCCGTTTGTATCAAGGGTCGTTCCCGTAGTTGGGGCCATTCAGGATTCTCAATTCCATCCG
>CALHGQ010000138.1 GCA_938030175.1 uncultured bacterium
CCCTTCGAGCCCAGCAAAGCTGGGCTCGAAGGGGCGGCAGACTTTGGTCTCCCTCAAGACCTCATGGCGCTATTCAACGCGGATCGCACAGAGGTTCGACTTGCCGATCGTGCCATCGGCCAGCGGAATCAGCGCGGCGACATACGCATCCCCCGGCGCGGTCCCCACAGGTACCGTCCAAGTGAAGTCAAGGTCTCCGGAGCCGTTGAGCGGGCCGACGAAGCCTAGGTTGAGCCCAATGATCCGCCAGATATCTGGAACGGGGAGCGTCCAGACGTTGGCTCCGTTGAAGGCCAAGGAGTGGTCCGGCGGGTAGAGGGCCCCCCCCATGGCCAAGACCGCGAAGTTCCCGGCGAAGGACGCGGGTGCGTCGACTGAGAAAGTCACCGATCCTTGACCCTGACCAGCGCCCGGCGTGATCACTTCCCGGTCAACGCTCATGCTGATCTTCCCGCGGTGAGTCTCGGACTCCGACAAGAGCTGGTTGAGCGACTTGCGGAATACGACGCGGTTCTGCTCTGTGTCCCGAGCGACGATCTCAATCGTGTCCTCCACCCCAAGGTTTCGTCTGAGCTGTGCAGCGTTCAAGGCCAGGTCGTGGGAGAAGCTATGGTTCCCGAGGGTCGCAAGGCTTGCGTACTTGACCTCGCTCGTGTCGACGATCACACGGACCTCGTCGACGTTCGCGTCCACGTCCCAGAAGCCAATCTGGAGACTTAGGCTCGCGTACGCATTGAGCTTCGCCGTGAGTGCAATCTGGTAGCCATCGCCCTTCGCTCCCTGCCGTGGATCGTTGACAGGGGAGCCTTGGAGTGAACCGATGACCGTAGGAGCATGATCCATGACCGCGCCGGAGTCGATCCATTCGAGGACCTTGTAGGCGGCAGAACGGTCCGCAATCCCGGGATGCGGCTCGCCAGCGACGCCCGATGGGAAGTCCGTCGTGATCCAGTAGTGGCTCGGATCATTCGGAGTGTAGCTTCGATAGCGGGCGTTGGTCTCCCCATCGAGCCGGACCTCGGCATCGTCGGCGAGTCCTGTGAAGTGCCAGGCGAACGGTGAACGAACGGAGCCGTCTCGACGGTTGATGTATCGCTCGTTGTGCAGGAATGACCAAACAGCCGCTTCCTGGGACCAGAGTGCAGGCCTCGGCATGCTGATGTCGAACTTCGCAACCCCAGACTTCAAGTCGTTGGTCGCGTCCAGCGTCGAGTCGTGGCAGCTCGCGCAGTGCTGCGTAATGAGTGGCCAGATGTCCGCCTTGAACTCCGGAACGGTCTTCGTCGGTTCGTTTGTGACCGTATAAGTCGGCGTTCCCGCGCCGTCCCACGCGTAGTGGCCCGTTTGGGTCAGAGTATCGAACGCAGCACCGCTCGCGTAGACCGGAGGCCCGGGACTGGCGGACGTATGATCGTGACAACCGGCGCAGCTACGCTCGAGCTGGCCAGGCGCAAAGGAGTGGTGGTTGCGATGTGCCGCGAGGACCGTCCCGTCATTGTGCAACAGGTTGAACTTCAGCGGGACGTTGGCGG
Organism: uncultured bacterium; assembly: GCA_938030175.1. Classification (GTDB taxonomy): domain Bacteria; phylum Planctomycetota; class UBA1135; order UBA1135; genus Saltatorellus. Next base: position 1,533 of record CALHGQ010000138.1, read on the forward strand.
GCACGAGGAAGTTGACGAGCCCGTCCTGTCCAACACCCGCTTCAGAGTCCGAGGCCTTGATGTCAGAGAGCAACCGGTAGCGCTCGTGGTGAATGGGCTTGCCGAACAACGGCTGCGTGGAGGACGGGTCTCCGTTGTGATGCATGTAGCCCCAGCGTGATCCCTCTTGGGTCACCGTCTCATGATCCCGAGGATCCGGGCCTTGGAGGAATTCACGGGACTTGGCGTCGGTCACGAAGACGCGGACGCCCCACACCTCATCCTCGAGGTCTTGATGGTCGAGGAGCTTCGTCAAGCAGCTGACGCGCATGCCCAGGCGATCGTCGCCCTGACCATTGCGATAGACCGTCGTCGGGTCGTACTTATCGGTGGTGGAGCTCCCTGCCAGCTTGCGAGTGCCATAGGAGAGAATATCGGTGTTGTAAATGGGCCCAGCCATCACCTGCGCCACGGGGAGGCCAGCGAGCGCGTCCCCAGCCGCCGCGGGAGTCGACGGGCCGATCAAGGGTTTGACGTCACGGTGATCTCGACCGAACCTCTCAGCGTGCATGAGGATCGGCTTCATCGAGAACGCGTGGGAGGTCGCATGGGAGAGAACGAGCTGCACTCGATCCATCGTCGTCCCAGGTACGTTCAAATAGCTTGAAGATGAGACTGGCGAGATCTGGGTAGCGAGCCCCTTCACGTAGACGAGCTTTGAGTGGTAGTCCGTCTCGTTGTTTCCCTTGGAGTGCTTGTCCGAATAAGCGAGATAGAGCGAAGCGGAAGCGAGATCAGCACTCACGCGCCCCGCCGCCGGCGTAGCGAACTTGCCAACAGGACTGGGGAGATCGTCCTCCATCCCGAGGGCCGGGAAGAGGTTCAGCTTGTCCGCGGGAGCAGGCCCCGGAAGGGCTCCCCTCTGGGCAACCGAAAGCGGCGCGTCGGTGCCACTGTCGTAGTTCAGCCCGACCTCATCGTAGGGCAACAGGATCACCGTTCCGAACGACTGGTTGTTGTTGATGTAGTAGCGGCTGATGGCCAGCACGCTGTCATTGAGGCCCGAGTCGAATGCCACCGTCGTTCCGTTGTGGTCGGCGATGTTGTGCTGCAAGAAGTAGCCGCTCATCGTCTTCCAGAAGGCCTCGTCCGAGAGGAATTCGAACATGGACCACTGCCCAGTGGACTCGGTGCTCGACCGGTAAGAGCCCCCTGCGCCACCGGGCGTCTCGAAGAACGAGATCATGCTTGTGGTGCCGAACTGCTGGATCTCGCGGTAGTTCAAGAGCTGGACGCCTGGCGCGGTCGCCTGGAACTTGAGGTCGCCGGCCATCATGCCGAGCCCGTCAGTGCGGCGCTCGTTCGACGCAAAGTAGAGCACGGGGCCGTGCTCTTCGTCGACGACGCAGGCGCCCGCGTTGATCTGGGGATGCCGGTGAATCGTCTGCTCCCAGTTGATGCCGCTTCCGCCGTGCTGGGGCGTCAGATCGGGGTTGAAGCTCCGAGCGACCACATCATCTAGCGTGGTGGCGGAGTGAGTGAGCTGCACGACTTCAGCTGCGTCTGGGTTGAAGCTCGTCCCGTTTGCGACTGCCGTCGTCAGGTCCATAGCGTAGATTTCGCATGGGCGATCCAACGCGCGATCGTCAAGATCCCATGCGTAGGAGAAGATGCACCAATACCGGTTGTTTTCGATGTCGTGGTAGATGGAGGGCTCATGGACCGAACCGTGATCCAGTGGCCCTGGAAGGTTCAGGGGAGCTGCTAGGTGCGAAGGGCGTGGGAACAGGAGCTCCGGCTGCGAGCGGCCCTGGCTCATGAACATGAGCTTGCGATTCGGAGCCCCCAAAGCTGTGACGCCCACGTCGTCGAACGCGTCCAGGCCGAACCCGTTCCAGTTGTTCGGTTCATCCGAGAACTCCTGGGAGACGAAGACGAAGGGAGGGCAATTCTGGGATCCGGTCAGGTGGATTCCTGACTGCCACCCGGTGGTCTGTGAGAGTGACGCGGGGGCGAGCCCTACGCACGCACTTGCAACGAGGGCGCAGCCAATGAAGCTACGCCAGGCAGGTCCTGGGGGGCGAGATTGAGTTGTCATGGCGGGTCGTGCCTCGTGCACTTGGAAGTTTGACCATCGGATATCTGCGAGCGCGGCGACACGAAGTCACTACATCGCCGCGGTATCAACGGCGTTCAAACCGGAACGACCTTGCGATTTTTCTTCGGCTTCTTTCGGCGACCTCGCCTCCACGACCGCGCGCGGCGCATCGAGAGCCCCTCACGGCCAACGATCAGCCCTTCATGCCCTTGCGCATCTGCACGAAGCCGCTGATGGCCTTCACGCCCAGCGCGGCCGTCGCGATCCAAAGGACCCAGTCCAGCGAGCCGTGCCAGGCGTACGCCTCGACGGCCATCCACGCGTACACCACGAGTCGAGGCCGAACGAGCCACGAGTACGGAATGTGGAGCGCGTTGCGAGCCATTGCCATCGCCACCACCAAGAGGTAGGCGTAGATGTAGAGGCTGCCGACGACGGGGCCGACGACCCCGGCACCGATCAACGTCACCGTCGAGGCGGTGACCACAGCTTGGTCGGCCATCGTGTCGGTGAACGAGCCGCGGGCACTCTCGATGCCGAGGTGCCGGGCGAGCGGACCGTCGGTCCCGTCGAGCAACACATGGGCCAGGAGGGCCACCAGCGCCAGCGCTGGCGAAACAAACCAAAGGGGGCAGAAGAGGAGCCCCGCGCCCAAGGATACGAGCGTCAGGTGATCAGGTCGGACGCCAGCCGCCGCGAGGCCCCGCAGAAGAGGCCCGAGGGCACGTGCGCGCAGCGCTTGGCCACGCTCCATCCAAGCCCGCTCGCCGCCTGAGTAGCAGTCCGCGCTCACCTTCTCGGGCTGCGCATCATGGGGAATCGGGATCATGACAGGTCAGCCTCCAGGATGTGGAACGGGAGCCCACGCATGGGCGAGCCGCAGTTATGGAACATGCGCCCTTCGTACTCGACGCCGATGAGCGCCCGATGGGTGTGCCCGAAGTAGACGTTGCGAACACCCGTCGTCCACTCAGGCCCGAGGCGGTGGAGATGCTCGGTCAAACGGCGGATCACGGAGCGCTCGGGGAAGAGAAGCCTGGCCCCCACCACGTGAAGGCGCAGGGCCATCGCCACGTCGTACATGCGCTGGGCCGCGATCGACGCCGGCCGTTCTTCGGCAAAGCCGAGGCGATACGCCTCCAGCCGCTCTTGATTCATCCGCGGATTGCCCGCGTCCCCGTGCAAGAACACCGCGTTGCCGATGCGCACTTGGTACGGGTGCCAGCGAAAGCGTGGCTCCGCCGCCGCCAACGACTCGAGCTGTTCGATGAGGGCGGGCGAGTGATCGTGGTTGCCGAGCACGTAGTGGAACTGCGTCTCTGGGCCCACCGCGAGAAGCGCTTCCAGCCACCGCCGCGCCTCCCCCGCCGTGGCCTCTGCGCTCGAGAATCGGCTCCATCGAAAGTCGAATATGTCGCCGGCAAGAACGAAGGTCCGCGATCGCCGAACGGCCGCCTTGATGGGCTCCAATTGTTGATCGGCGTCCGACCGCCGGGTGAACAGATGCAGGTCCGAGACGACGCAGCATGGATGCTGGAGCTGGGCGCTGAGGCGTGCCATGGAAACGGAGGACTGACTGGGTCCTCGACGCCCCTACGGCACGCACGTGGGGCCATTTGTAGCGGCTTCGAACTTCGCGGAAATTCCCTAGTCGAGCTCCACTTGCACCCTCTCCCCTGGGACCAGGTCAGCCTCGAAGGGCAGCCGAACGGCGTTCGTCGCCCCATCGTCGCCCCGGGGCTGGATCTCCAGGCGCAGGTCCTGGGCGCCCACGGGGACGTAAGGAAACTCCACGTCGATCCTACCCGTGGCGGCGTTGGCCACTTGGTCACCGGCCACATGAATCCCAGCCTCGATGGGTTCGCGCTCCTTGCCTGTGCTGTCTTTCCAACGGAGCATCTGCCAGCGACTGGCGCTGCGCTCAAGACGCTTCGCAGGAACCGAACAGACTAGGTGGCAGCTCTCTACCTCCAGGTGCACCTGGGTCTGGCCCGGCACAACCTCGAACCGATCCAACAGCTCGAAGCCAGCGTTGTGCAGCTCGCCAGCGTCCGGCTCGGCAAAAACGCGGTAGCCGCTCCCCACCGGCAGGAACATGTCGACGGCGTTCCTCGGGTTCCTGTCGCTGCAGTCGAAGTAGTCCACATCATCCACTAAGAGCCGCACACAGTAGGACTCTTCGGGCGGGGCGCCGTTCACAGAGAGGGTAAAGGACACTTCGCCGAACTCACCGAGACCTGGGTCGACGATGAGTGGGCTGCCATCGCCTGGTTCCACAGTCACGTTCCGCCGGAAGCTCTCCGCCGGAACTCCGTCAGGTAGCGATCGCGGGAGCATTCGATAGCGGCCTGGGATCAACCCACCCAGCGCGAACTCGCCGTCGTTCGTGAGCTTCAGAGTCAGGTCGTCGCGCCCATCGAGGTGCAGGTCGACAAGCGGCGCAAGCGCTGGGACCGGCAACACGACACGTCCCCTCAACGTCCCGAGCTGCGTCGCGACGAGCGGGCCCACGTCGAGCGACTCATCGACCCCTGGGCAGATCAGCCCGGACACCGCAACGCTTCCGTGGGCCGCTGAGTCTCCCTCTGTCGGACTTGGGTACGCCACCGCCCGCAAGAGTGTCCTTCCGTTGGTCCTGAACCGGAACTTCCCCGCGGCGTCCGTATACAGCCGATGCCGCCCCTTCAGTCGAAGCACTGGCTCTTCCCCGAGCCAGGCCAGGAGCTGGTCAGCCTGGGCCGCCCCCACCGCAGAGGGCGGCGGTGAACTCCAGCCTTCGTCCCGATCTCTCCCCGGGGACGACGCCACGTCGTAGCGTTCTAAAGCATGGATCTCAATGGCACACGGGAACGCCAGGCCGAGCTCATCGGGGACCGACCCGATAGCAAAGCCGCCGCGGGGCCGCTGTAGCTCGATCCGCTGCACCTCGCCGTCAGAGGGCAGCTCGGCCACCACGAGGTCCTGGGCCACGTACCCCCGCGCTTTGATGTGGACGTCGTCCGCGCCCGCCAACAGATGAACATCGAGCCTGCCGTCGGCGCCCGACTCGCTCTCCGGAGGCGCCGGCGCCCCCGTCGGATTCGTCCCCGGCGGCGTGCCGTAGCGCGTCGATCCGTTGCCGAGGGTGATGACGTCCCAGTCGTATCTCTCGCGAACTCGCAGCGATGCTCCCCCCAGGGGCTCTGCCGTCTCGCCATCGACGATGCAGAACCGATACAGGGGCCCGAGTTCGCGCACGACGAGCTCGACGACTGCCCCGTCGGCGCAGTAGGTCTGGCCGGACTCGCGGTATCCGTCCGCGATCGCGTGCAGGATGGCCTTGCCCTTGCTGAACGGTGAGAAGTCGAAGGCCCCGTCCGCCCCGGCTACCACCTCTTCCTTCGGAGAATAGACGCGAGCCCCCGGCACGGGAACGCCCGCCTCGTTGACGACCCGCCCACGCACATGGAACCGCGGGAGCTTCTTCAATCGGATGTCCCCCATGTCGAGGACGCGCCCCGCCTCCAGCTCCACCGCCGGATACACCCCCACACAGGTGTCCGCAAAGACCTTCAGTCGATTGGGGCCTGGGTCGAGACCTTCGAGCCGAAACTCGCCGTTCTCGCTCGGCTTCGCTCCGTAGAGGGCTGGCTCCGCCGTAAGCGTAGCGTCCGTCACTGCATCCCCCGACTCATCGATGAGGCGCCCCACGATGACCGCTCCCGTCTTGAGCGCGATGTCTCCCACCTCAATCCTCGGAATGCTCAGGGGAGGGAAGCTGCAGGACGCGTCCGACCCGAGGGTGAGGCCCTTCTCCTGGTAGAACTCGAACGCGGGCACGAGTAGCAGCACGCGTGCGCTTTCCGACGGACACGGCAGCTCGAACTCTCCGCGTTGATTCGTCTCGCTCTCGCGGCGCCAGCCCATGTGCACGCTGGCAACGACGGGAGCTCCCGCGATGGGGATACCGCTAGCATCGACGACGCGTCCCGCCAAGACCGTCCCTTCGACCGCCACCGCGTCGGGTTGGCTCTCCGGGATAACGGGGAGGCTCTCACGTAGAGCGGCTGGAGCGTCGCTGCTGAAACCCCTCGAATCCGAGTCCGACACGGATTCCAAGGCAGCCTGCCCCCCCGCCGCCAAAACGGGTTGTGTGTCCCCCGGGACCAGAGGCTCAGCATCCGAAGGCAGAAGGTACATCGCACCCACGAGCAGCAGCACCGCCGCCCCCACCGTGACAAGGATCTTGTGAGTCATCCAAAGGGCTCCACTGGCCTGAACCGCGGCTCCAAGAGAGACCGCCTTACCAACCGACGCGGCGCCCCCAACGGACCCCGCGCTCGCTTTCAGTGGATGAATGCCAAGGGCCGCGACCGGAACCAGCCCCATGAGGCCCGCCCCGCCCTCCTCGACCTCAAGCGACTCCTTGAGCAGCTCCAAGCCGCGCCGAACCCGCCAGCGCACCGTGTCCTCCTTCTCGGAGGAGCGAACGCCGATCTCCGCCGGCGTCAACCCCGCTTGGAAGCGAAGGAGCAACGTCGAGCGATAGGGTTCGTCGAGCCGCCGAAGGTGCTGCCACAGGTTCTGTTGGAGCTCCCCCACGAGCAGCAGCTCGTCGGTGGACGGCAGCGCCTCGTGACGTGCCGCTTGACCCTCATGGAACCGTCGCCTCTGGGCCCCCCGACGCGCGTGCAGGATCATCCCCCGCAGCGTCCGGGCGAGGAGCCCGCGATCCGGCCTCTCTCCCATCCCACGGGCATCGAGGCGCCGCTTGGCCGCGAGCCAAGCCTCCTGCACCGCGTCGTCCGCCAGGGCCGGATCACGCACCAGCCGGTGGGCCAGCCGCGAGAGCCAGTCCATATCAGCAAGGAGTTCGTGGGCGTCCATAGACAAGGGTTCAGCATCCATCCAACCCGTTGATCCCGCTACCAGAGAAGGCGCGAAAGGAAACCGGTCACTTTCTCAAATGAATCCCCAAGGCTCCTGACAAGACGCTGTCAGGAGGGTCTGTCGATACTCCCATCGAACGATCGCGGCACCCGTGATCCCCCTCCCGAAACCACACCACGACATCCTCCCGATGACCGTCACGACGAACCCCGAAATTCAGGCCCTCCAGGGCATCCTCCAGGCCAGCCTCACCTATTTCGAAAAGACCACGAGCGTCTTGACCGAAGAGCACTCGTCCATCCGCCCCAACGATGGCGCGCTGACCGCCGCCCAGCAGATCGCGCACGTGGCGCGCACGGTCGACTGGTTCATGGACGGCGCGTTTCGCAGCAAGGACGGTTTCGACATGGACTTCGAGGCCTTCGAAAAGGAGGCGATGACCTTCACCTCCGTGGACGCCGCGAAGGCCATGGTTCGCGACTCGTACGCGACCGCCGCCGCGCTCCTCGCCGAGCAGTCCACGGAGAACCTCGACTCCAGCCTGCCCGAGGGCCCGGTCATGGGCGGGCTCCCGCGGAAGACAGTGGTCAGCGGCATCCAAGAGCACACCGCCCACCACCGCGGAGCGCTCTCGGTGTACGCGCGTCTCGCGGGCGCCACGCCCCCGATGCCCTACATGTAGGCTTCGACGATCAGCGCGTTGATGCGACCGGGCGGATGAAGAGTCCCCGCACACGCCCTCGAACGATGGACCCGCCGACCAACACCGATCGAAGCGTCGATGCGGTCCGGCGTTGAAAGGGCGGAGCCCATCGTTGGAGCGAGCTGAGCGCTTGTCAGCACTCAGCTCGCCAGATCACACGAGCACTACCAGCCGATCACGCTGGAGGTCGCGTTCGAGAATGCAAGCCCGCCTCCCGGCAGGAGCACGACGGCCTGGAGTGCCACCTCGAGCCCAGCGAGGTTCGGATCAAGGGGCAGCGAAAGGCCCGTTGAGGTCCACCCCCCCGCAACGTTAGTCAGACCCATCGACTGGAGAAGCGGGGCAGGCACAGGGTTGATCCACGACGTGCAGCTTGCGACTGGGATACCGTTAGAATTCGCGATCCCGAGGTAAAGAGCCAGGGTCGTGGCGGCAGGCGCGTTCGTGATCGTTGCGGTATAGGGCATGCCAATGGAGAGGCCAACATCTTGCGTCAAGAGTGGCACGCTGCCACCCTGAGGATGGCAGCCGGCGCCAAAGCTCGGGTCCAGCGTTGCGTCCGGTCCGCCGAAGTAGACCCTCGCGGCGCCGGCGCCAGGGAACGCTTCGGGATCGCCGACGATGAAGTCGTTGAACCCAGTCGTGGACGAAGCATCGATCCAAGCCAGCGAACTGCCGAAGCTGAACGGAGCTGGTCCATTGATGGTCGCGACGGTCTCGCCCACGAGGGACACGACGCTGACGTAGCCTGCAGATGGCGCGCCCACGAGAGCTTCGTTGGGCGCCAGGTCCAGATCCGCGCTGCCACCGTAGGCGATCGTGCTGCCGAACTCTCCACCGATCACCGTGCCCAAGGCAAGGCGGCTATTGCCTCCGTTGCGGTCTACGAAGTAGATGGCACCCGTCGAAGATGCCTCGCGAGGTGCGCCCACGAGGATGCCTCCCACGGTGGTAGCCGACGGGGGAACGAATTCAAGCTGTCCGCCGAAGGAGCTGCCGGAAGGGCCGGTGAATGTGGTGCTCGTGCCGTTCACCACGTCGAGGATTACGACCGTGCTCGGACCAGCGGCTCCACTGATGGCGACCTCCCAGGGGAGGCCGTCGCCGTTGAAGTCGCCGGCAGGACAGACCATGCTCCCAGACGACGTAAGCTGAATTCGTAGCAGCACGGAAGAAGTCGCACCGTTGATGATGTCGAAGTAGTTCTGGGCCCTGACGATGTACTCGTCTACGCCATCGAACGTCATGTCGGGGGCGCGCTTGATGGAGCGCCCGTAGATGTCACCGGCCGCCGTCCCGAGGCGCGTGCCGATGAGCACACCGGTTGTGGAGGAGATGACACTGATAGAGCCAGCGAAGGGATCGCGGCAAGCGCCGTTCGGGAAACCCGCAAGCGGGCTACCCACAGCAAGGTCGTCGATGCCGTCTCCGTCAGCGTCGGGGACCATCTCGAGATCAGAGCCGAAGCCGTCGCCTGCCGTACCCACTTGCCCGCAGACGGGCCAGTTGCCCTCTCCGTTGGCCGTCCAGAGCAGGGCCCCGGAGGCACCGGAGAAAGCCTGGACCGCACCGGCGCCGACGCCCGCGAAGTCGATTCGCTGACCTCCGACAGCGTAGTCCGTAACGAGGTCACCGTCGATGTCGCCAATTGCAGCGACGGCGGTGCCCATCAGCCCCTCTGGGTCGGTCGGGCTGTTGTGGGTTCGGTAGTCGCGCTGCGCAGCAGCGTAGTTGGGAAGTAGTGCGATAGCGCCGATAGCGAGCGCGAATGGTTGAAGCTTGTTCATGGGTTTGGTTGTGCGAGCGATCGTTTGGAAGCATGGGAGCGTCGCCCGTTGCGCTGTCCCTGCGAACCACAAGGGCGA
>CALHGQ010000139.1 GCA_938030175.1 uncultured bacterium
CTGGAGGATCTGCACGTCTGGGTCAAGCAAGACGATCGCTGGATCACCACCTACACGCGGGCCCGGCCCACGAACGGCAACTTCCAACAGGTTAAGGGCAAGCTCGAGCAGCTGGAGCAGCGCCCCAAGCTGGTCTACGGCCGCGTCGGGACCAAGGGCTACATGCTGATCGATGGCCTCCAGGGCGACCGACTGAGCGATGACGTCGACGAGGCGCTGGAGGCGCTGGGAGATACGACGGGGCTTGTCATTGACCTACGCTTCAACGGCGGCGGCAATGAGACCATCGCCCAACGGATCGCGGGGCGCTTCCTCAAGAAGAAGGCGGTCTACAGCAAGAACCAGTATCGGGACGGTGACCAGCACAAGGACCTCAGCAAGGAGCTTGAACGCATCTGCCTCGCGCGCGGGCCTTGGCGCTACACGGCCCCCGTTGTTGTCCTTCAGGGGCAGTCGACCATGAGCTCTGGGGAGTCGTTCGTGCTGATGCTCGCCCAGGCGCCCAACGTCACCACCATGGGGGATCGGACGGCGGGCGCCAGCGCCAACCCCAAGCAGGTCAAGGTCGGCCGCGGGATCGTCATGAACGTTCCGCGGTGGATCGACATGACGCCCGATGGCACTCCGTTCGAGGGCGTGGGCATTCCACCGGACGAGTTCATCGACGCCGTGGGTCCAGCGGACTTCGCCTCAGGCGACCCGGTGTTCGAGGCCGCACTCGACTTCCTCAAGAAGACGCGCAAGACGAAGCCGGGGCGTAAGAAGGGGTAGCCTCCTTGCGCCTCAACTCTGCGGTGGCCAGTGGCGGCGCTATCGGGCCGCTGCGGGTCACTGCGGAGCGAGCGCTTCTGCCCGAAGCATGTGCTCCGCGATCTGCCAAGCGTTGAGAGCGGCTCCCTTGCGGAGCTGATCGCCCGCGAGCCACAGGCAGAACGTGCGAGTCTTCTCGCTCGGTCGTTCCGGCGCACCCGGGGCACGGCGGAGTCGACCCACCAAGACATCGTTCGCTCCGGTGGCGGCCAACGAGGTGGGGGACCCGCCTTGACCTGCTCCGTCCAGAACGCTTACGCCGTCTGCAAGTCCGATCGCGTGGCGCAGCTCCTGCTCCGTCGCCGCTCGGGTCAGGGTCACCGTCACGGATTGACAATGGGACCGCACCACGGGCACGCGCGCACAGGTAGGAATCACGCGGGCCGCCGTCGCCCCCCAGATCCGATGGGTCTCTTGGATGATCTTCTGTTCCTCCCCACAGAGCCCCGTTGCCGGATCAAGCGTCGACTCGTGGGGAAAGACGTTGAACGCGCAGGGCTCGGGGAAGACGCTTGGCTGCGCCTCGCGGCCGCTGAGCACTTCCAGGGTCTGGTCCCGCAGCTCATCCATCGCCGCACGCCCCGCGCCGGACACGGCCTGGTACGTAGAGACCACCACCTGCTCGACGCCAAAGCTGCGGCGAAGCGGCTCCAGTGCCACCAGCAGCAGAATCGTGGAGCAGTTCGGGTTCGCGACGAGCTTGGACTCGGGCCCAAGCTCCGCAAGGTTCACCTCGGGCACCACCAGGGGAACGTCAGGGTCCTGGCGGAAAGCCGAGGAGTTGTCGACCACGCGGCAGCCGCGGCGCACGAGATCCGGAGCAAGCGAACGTGCGACCTCGCTGGACGACGCCAGGATCACGACGTCGGCTTGGCCCAGCGCCTCGGGCTCGGCTGCCTGTACAAAGACACTGTCCGTCGCGCCGAACGGCAGACGGTCTCCAATAGAGCGACCTGACGCCGTCGCGAGGACCCGTTCAGCGGGGTAACCGCGCTCGGCGAGGATCGAAAGCAACTCCAAGCCAACGGCTCCGGTCGCGCCGACGATTCCAACGAGGGGGGCTTCAATAGGCACTGGTCACCTCCAGCGTTTCGCTGTGGGTCAAGGCGCGTGCTTCCGCATCACGAGCCAGCTCCAAGAGATCGCCGACGACCGATTCGGCCGTGGGCCAGCGTCCTGCCCCTTCGCCGCGAATGATCTCGCAGAGTCCACCGAAGCGCTCGACCACAGCCGCGTTGGCGCCTCCGGAAACGCTGTGCAGCGGATCGTCCTGCGTGCATGCTTCCAGCGCGACGCGCGCCGTAATGAAGCCATCCCTTTGGACAACGGATGAGACTTGGCGCAGCCGGAGCCCCTTGGCCGCCGCCTCCCGCGCCAGCTTCGCCGTGGACGCGTTCACGGCTTGCCGCTCCACCTCCACCCGCTCGAGGTCCCACCCAAGAACTGACGCGGTCACGAGCAGCTTGTCCACGGCGTCCTCACCGGAGAGGTCCCGCGACGCGTCCTCCTCGGCGAATCCCCGCGCAACGGCGACCTTCAGGATGCTGGCCAACTCGTGGCCCGCCGCCAACCCGTCGAGGACGAAGTTCACGGTGCCGTTCACGACGCCGCGCACCGACGCAACGCCGTCCGACTCGCGCGAGATCCGCTCGAGGATGGGGGTGCTTCCGCCGACCGCGGCTGCGTGCAAGAGGCTCACCTGTCGATACGTGGCCGCCCCGTGCAGCGATCCCGACGCGGCCGCCACGGCCGCCTTGTTGGCCGTCACGACGTGGGCTCCCGAGTCAAGGGCGGCTCGGATCAGGTCCTGGGCGGGCGTCATGCCGCCGAGGGCCTCGACGACCACCTCCGCACCTTCGATCGCCACGCTCGGCTCGCTGGTTAGGAGAGTGGGCTCCAAGGGTGCTGGCCTCGACCGCTTTGGATCCCTCACGAGAACTCCGGTGACACAGAAAATCGTTGGAAGCGAACGCAGCAACTCCCAGACTCCGCCTCCGACCGTGCCGAGGCCGAGGAGGGCCACGCGCAGCGGGGGACGTTCTGATGGGGGTGGCTGGAGGCGGGTCGGACCCGCATCGACCAGGGTCGGGCTCGTGCCGTTGAAGCCGCCCACCTCGTAGGCGAGTCCTTGGCTACGCGCAAATCGAATAGCCTTACGCTGAACCACGGACCCATCGATTCGCAGCGCATCGTTCCACGAGAGCTGCGCGTAGCGATCCGGCGTCTCACCGGGACCATCCGGGTCACGCTCGTAGATTCCGCCGACGTCCTTCACGAGCCTGCATCGCGTAGCCCGCAGCTTGGCGCCCAGGAAGAGCGCCGTCAGATCAGAGCCGCCGCGACCGAACACGACGGTACGCGATTCTTGGTCGAGCCCGACGAAGCCGGGGACGACCACGACCTCATCCGCGTCGAGGGCGTTCTGGATGGGCGCTGTGTTCAGGGACGTCGGCTCCGCGTCAAGGGCGGGGCCCGAGGCGACCAAGGCGATCGCGGCGGGGGTCAAGACACGAGCGGGCACACCGGCCCGATCGAGCAGCTGGCCAAGCAGCGACGCGCACTGCAGCTCGCCGCCGGAGGCAATGGATGCCACCACGTGGTCCGAGGCGTACTCCGAGGTACGCCGGCAGGCACGCAGGAGCTCGTCCGTCACCCCAGCAAGGGCCGACACCACCGCGACGACGCGGAAGTTCTCGCGCCTCCAGCGATGAATCTCATGGACAGCAAGGCGCAGCGTGTCCTCGTCGCGGAGGACCGAGCCGCCGAACTTGAGAACGATCAGAGGGCGGCTGGACACGGGGTCACCTCCGCTTGTGGCTGGCTGCTAGGGCTACCGATGACGTTCTCCAGGTCGGCGATGATGGCGGAAACCGGCTCTAGACCCACGGAGATGCGCACGAGGCCTTCTGTGACACCGACGAGCTCGCGCTCCGCTTTGGGGACGCCGCCATGGGTCATGCTCGCGGAGTGTGTGATCAGGGTCTCCACGCCACCGACGTGCTCCACGAGGCGGCAGAGCTCGGTCTTCTTCAAGAGTTCCTTGGCGCCTTCTGTGCCGCTCCTCAACTCGAACGACACGACGGCACCGTCGGCCCCTAGGTGCTGACGCTCAGCGATCGCGCGCTGGGCCGGGGCCGTGAACTTGGGATAGTGCACGCGCTCCACGGCGTCGTGCTGGTTCAGCCACTCGGCGATGGAGAGAGCCGAAGCGCACTGCCGCTCCAGCCGGACGCCGAGGGTCTTGAGCCCTTGCAGGGTCAGCCACGCGTTGAAGGGCGTTTGGATGCCGCCGGTGCACGTCCTGACGAAGCGCAGACGCTCCAGGTGCTCCTCGCTCCGGGTCACGGTCGCGCCGCCAAGCGCCACGGAGTGCCCCTCGATGAACTTGGTCGTCGAGTAGATCGAGAAGTCAGCCCCGTGGTCCAGCGGCTGCTGGAGGAGCGGCGTCAGGAACGTGTTGTCGACAGCGACGAGGGCGCCGCGGCGGTGAGCGACCTCGGTTATCGCCGCAAGATCCGTGAGGGCCAGCGTCGGGTTCGACGGGGTCTCAAGGAAGACGAGCTTGGTGTTGAGGCGAAGCGCTCGCTCCACCTCCTCGGGCGAGGTCGTATCGACGAAGCTGGTCTCTACGCCAAAGCTAGGGAAGATCTGCTGGAGGATCCGCGTCGTGCCGCCGTACAGGGCGCGGGAGCAGACGATGTGATCGCCCGCCGAGAGGAGGCTCAGGAAGAGCGCGGACTCCGCCGCCAGGCCGGTGCTGTAGCAGACCGCCGGCGGAGCGTTCTCCAGCTGCCCGAGGGTCTTCTCAAGGGCCGCCACCGTCGGGTTGGACTGGCGCGAATAGCAGTGCTGCGCCTCGCTCGTGAGCCCGTCGCGACAGAAGGTCGTCGACTGGGTGATGGGGGTCACAAGGGGCTCGCCATCGAGGGATCCCTGGCCGGCGTGGGGGAGCAGCGTCTCGAAGTGGGTGCGCTGGGTGCTCGTCATATCGGTTCTCCGTACCGCGCGGGCGGGCCGACAGAAGCGACGTGGGCACATGGCAACGGAGCCACGCTCTTTTTGGTGGAGCGCCGTTTCCAGCTCCCACCCGCATCGATCCCCACGTCGGGGCTGTTCGCGGCACCGTGGCGCGGCCGCTAGGCCTTGCTCGGTTGCCGTCCGGACCCTGGAAGGGCTCTCCGGAACTCTTGATGCAGTAACGGAGGGGAGTATGCCGCTTCTCGGAGCGGCGTCAAGGGCGACGGAACGATTATTTTAGATATCTCGATACGTCAATGCGGTGCACGCGAGAAGAGGTCCCATACGCCGTGCACTGATACCTTTGGGCGCGATCATTTGCTTCCCTCCCTGAATCTGTGCTCCCACATGCACCACCCCATCCAATTTCGCTCGCTCACTATCCTCCGATCCACTCCCGCTGCGTTGCTGCTCGCGCTGACCGCAGCGGCGGGCGCCAAGCCCCAGGCGATCACGTACGGCGTGAGCGTCTCCCCAAGCGGCGACTTCGGTAATGACGAGTGCCAAGCCCCCCGTGTATCTGACAACGGCCGCTACGTCGTCTACTCCAGCTGGGCCGACAACCTGGTCCCCGGCGATTGGAACAACCGACGCGATGTGTTCCGCCACGACCTGCAGTCCGGCCTGACCGAACTTGTCAGCGAAAGCCTCCATGCCAGCGGGTTCGCAAACAACTCCAGCTACAACCCGGACGTCTCAAGCGACGGGCGCTTCGTCGTCTTTTCCAGCGACGCCTCGGACCTCGTTCCCACCGATAGCAACGGCGTCCGGGACATCTTCGTCAGGGATATGCTCCTCGGCGTCACCGAGCGCGTGAGCCTCACGAGCACTGGCGCCCAAGCCTCCAACGAGTGCTGCAACCCGCGTATGACGCCGGACGGGCGCTTCGTGACATTCGACACGTTCGGAAGCCTCCTCCCGAGCGACACCAATGCCCAGTACGACGTCTACCGCGCTGACCGCGAGCTCAACGAGCTTGCGGTTGTGAGCGTCCGTAACAACGGTGACCAGGGCAACGGCCGGAGCGACGAAGCCGCGATCTCCAACGACGGACAGCGTATCGTCTTCGCTTCCGTCGCCACCAACCTGATCGCGGGGGACTCGAACGGCGACCGAGACGTCTTCCTGAAGGATATGGGAACCGGTGAGCTCACGCGCGTCAGCACGGCCTCCAACGGTGCCCAGGCCATTGACTCCAGCTCTTTGCCAGCGATCTCGGGAGACGGCATGACCGTTGGCTTCAACTCCAATGCGTCGAACCTCGTCCCGAACGACACGAACAACAGACCCGATCTCTTCGCCAAGAACCTGAGCAATGGCGTAACCGAGCGTCTCAACGTGCGCCCCAGCGGCGGCCAGACCAATGATTTTGTCTTCTCGCCGTTGTCCTTCTCGACAGACGGGAACCTCGTCGCCTTCCACGTGTCGGCGGGGAGCCTCGTGCCGAACGACACCAACAACCACCCGGATTGCTTCCTTCGCGACCGAGCGGCGGCTTCGACGCGCCGCGTCAGCCTGACTGACTCGGGAAGCCAGATACTCGGCGGATTCAGCATTGGCGCGAGCCTCTCCGGCGACGGAAACTCCGTTGCTTTTCTTTCCGAGGGAACGGGCGTCGTCCCCGGCGACACACTGGGTGAAGCCCAGGTCTACGCGGTGGATCTGACGGGCAGCGGAAGCGTCGGCACCAGCTACTGCTCCGGAAACGTCAACTCCACCGGCTTGGCCGGGGACCTCGCTGCGGTCGGAACCACGCTCGTGGCCTACAACCAGATCACCCTCTCGGCGACGCAGCTCCCTCCGGACTCCTTCGGCATGTTCATCGTGAGTCGCATGCAAGGCTTCATCGCTAACCCAGGTGGCAGCTTCGGCAACATCTGCCTCGCGGACCCCATCGGCCGCTACCGGGGGCCGGGCCAGGTGCAAGACTCGGGGCCCGCAGGTCAGATCGATCTAGCGATCGACCTGCTGGCCATGCCGCAACCGACGAGCTTCGAGGTGGCGGTGGCCGGCGACGAGTGGAACTTCCAGCTTTGGCATCGCGACGTGGACGCCTTTGGCGCCGTGACCTCGAACTTCACTAAGGGCCTCTCCATCGTTCTGCGCTAGTACGCGAAAGCGCCGCCCCCGGTGCCGAGAAAGGCAGGGGGCGGCGCTCAACGTTTCCCATCAGAGGGTCAGCCAATCGTGAGTGGCTGACC
>CALHGQ010000140.1 GCA_938030175.1 uncultured bacterium
TTCGTCCCGTCGGGACGGGCGACCATCATCTCTTGGACGCCGCGCTTGAACCAATCCATCACAGCCATGGGGCACACACTCTTTTCAGTCTTGAGGTATCGAGGGGCAGTAAGAAAGTTGCCTTGAAGGCCTGCCTAGGGACACACTGTACTGCAGAACGCGTTTTCTATTCAAACCATGAGTTCATCTGGCCCAGATCTGCCCGCCTCGGGGTCGTCCCAAAGCAGCTCCGTAGGCCGTCCCTACGGCGGCGGTGGGGGGCGTATCAGCTTGAGCCCAGCGGTTCAGCCCCCCCCGGATGAGCCGCTCAAGGAAGAGACATTTCAGAGCTCCGAATCGCCCCGGGCCGAGGCAGATCTGACCTGCGATGAGTGCGGTGCGCCCCTGCGCTGGAGTCCGGATGTCGGTGCGCTCTCCTGCGAGCACTGCGGTGCCCACCGGGAGGTGGCGGTGGTGCAGGGAACCATTCTCGAGCGACCGCTGACGGACAAGGCCGTGGCCTCGGCAGCGCGCGGCTTGGGGCGCGACGTTAGGGTTCTGAGCTGTGAGACCTGCGATGCGCGGGTGACCTTCGAGGGCGCGTCCACGTCGGAGGCGTGCCCATTTTGTGGGTCGCCCGGCGTGCTCGCGCAGGATGCGAACCGGCAGGCGCTGCGCCCCGAGTCGCTGATCCCGTTGGAGGTGGGCGCGGAGCGAGTCAAAGTCGCCTTCGGTAGCTGGATCAAGGGACTTTGGTTCCGACCGAACGCCTTGAAGAAGACGAAGCGCTTCAGCGCCGTCGGTGTCTACGTGCCCGCCTGGACCTACGACGCCGACGTTCACTCGGAGTGGTCCGCCCAGTCGGGCACGTACTACTACGTCACGGAGCGCTATACGGTGCAGGTGAACGGACGCAGTCAGCGCCGAACCCGTCGGGTGAGGAAGGTGCGCTGGCGTCCCGCATGGGGTCAGCGTGACGATTCGTATGACGACGTGATCGTGATTGCGTCCAAGGGAATCGACGGCAAGCTGGGGCAGAGCCTGGGGCCTTTCGCGGCGGAGGGGCTCGTTCCCTACGGCCCGGAGTACCTGGCCGGCTGGCGCGCGGAGGAGTACCAGATGGACCTTGCGGACGGCTGGGCGAACGCGCGGCTCCGCATCGAATCTTCGCAGCGCAAGCGCTGCGCAGGCGACGTGCCCGGCGACACCCAGCGCGCCCTAAAGGTCCGCAACGAGATGTCGGATGTGCGCTGGAAGCACGTGCTCCTTCCGATGTGGAGCGTGACCTACCAATTCAAGGGCAAGCCCTACGCGGTGCTCGTCCACGGCCAGTCCGGCCGCATCGTGGGCCGCGCCCCCTACTCGTGGATCAAGATCCTCCTCTTCGTGCTCCTCATCGCCGTCATCCTCGCAGTGATCGCAATGGTGAGCCAAGGACGATAGTGAGCGGTACGGTACCGTAGTGATCGTACCGCTCACTTGTCGCGTGCGTGCCACGCGGCTAGCACCTTGGCTTCCTTTTCGGCGGCCAGGCCGGCGCGCCACCTGTGGTCTTCGTCGCGGTTCTCGTTGTGCCATCGAACCGTGGCGACGGCGGTCTCTTTGAGATCGCGGAACGTGTGTCCGTCCTTGATGGCCGCTTCGTTCAGGTAGTGGTTTCCGCCACCGGCGATCCATAGAGGGAGTTCCATCCACTGGCCAACGCCTTGGTCGATCAGGAACTGATCTTCGATCCAGGTGATCTTCAGGTCCTCTGGCTTGCCATGTCCTTCGGGGATGCAGCTCTCCACGAGGTCCTTCATCGTCACCTTCTTGTCGAAGCCCACGGCGTTGTAGACCTTGCCGGTGCCGCGGGCTGCCACGTCGAAGGTAAAGACGCCCAGGTCGCGAACGTCCACGTACTGCACGCCCACCTCAGGGTCGCCGGGAGCGATGACCTCGCCGCCCTTCGCAACCCGGACGGGCCAATAGGTGTAGCGGTCGGAGGTGTCTCCGGGGCCGACGATGAGCCCTGGGCGCACGACGGTGACGGCGCCCTCGGGCATGGCGTCCTGGGCCGCCTTCTCGCACAGCGCCTTGAGCGCGCCGTAGTACTTGCCCCCTTCTTTGCCGATGTCGCGGATGACCTTGAAGTCCGGAAGGAGCTCCTCGGGGATCTGTCCGATCTTGCCGTCTTCGCCGACGGGCCCTTCTTCCCCGGCATCGTCTGCGTAGACGGAGATGGTGGAGACCACGACGTAGTGTTTCACCCTGCCCTTGATGGATTCAATGGCGGCGGTCACGTGACCTGGGATGTAGCACGACGTGTCGATGGCCAGGTCCCACTCGCCCTCGGCCAAGGAAGCGTAGTCGCCGGTGTTGCGATCGCCGACGCGCTTGTCGAGGTCGGGGAAGAGGTCGGTGCGGGTCTTGCCGCGGTTGAAGAGTGTGACGTCCCATCCGGCAGCGAGGGCCTGCTCCACGATCTGTGGGCCCAAGAAGGCGGTTCCACCGAGCATCAAGAGGCGCCGCTTGGGTGCAGCTTCCTCCTGGGAACCCGCCGCGAACAGGTCGGGGGCCAAGGAGGCAGCCGCTGCTCCTGCGCCCGCGTGGGAAAGGAACGTTCGACGTGTGGTGATTTGGCTCATGCATCGCACTATAGCCATCTCGCCTCCCCTCGAACCCCGACGAGCCAACGCTTTGCCCAACACAGACGGATCCGAAACGCGCGAGCGTCATCCGCTTAGCTTTGCCCTAATACGGCCGGGTGAAGGGCGGCCGTTGCTGCTCGCGATGGCGTTCTTCTTCACGCTGCTCTGCTCGTACTACCTGTTGAGGCCCCTGCGCGACGCCTATGGCGCAGCGGACCCCGAGCGCCTGCGCTGGCTGTTCCTCGGGACGTTTGCGCTGACCATGCTGGTGCAACCAGCCTTCGGCGCGCTCGTCTCGCGCTTCGGCCGTCCCCGCATTGTGCCCGCTTCCTACCGCGCGCTCAGCATCATCACGATCGGGCTCGGGTTCCTGCTTGGGCGCCTCGATGGGGCCTCCGGTGTGTTTGTCCGCGATGTGTTCTTCTGCTGGCTGTCGGTGTTCAGCATCGTGGGCGTGTCGATCTTTTGGGGTCTTCTAGCGGACCTTTACGGGAGGGAACGAGCACTCCGGCTCTTCGGGTTCGTCGCGGTGGGCGGGACGCTCGGCGCGATCTTTGGCTCCAGCATCTCAAGTTTTGCGAACGAGCTGCTGCCCAAGGTGGGCCTCGGTCCAAGGCACCTTCCATTCCTGAGTGCAGCGTGCCTTGAGATCTGCGTTTGGATCCAGCGCTCGCTTCAGCGCGCGAGTCATAGCCTCACCTCTTCCCCAGCGCAGTCGGAGGCTAGCGCGCCGCCCGTTAGTCCGACGGCTAGCGACCCGATTGGAGGCACGGTGATGGCAGGCTTCCGGCGGGTTGCAAGGTCGCCCTACCTGACCCTCATGTGCCTCTACGTGGCCATCTACGTCATCGGCTCCACGCTGGCTTACGACGTGGGCGCGCGCTTGGCCAAGGTCGCCTTTGAGGGGGATCCCGACGGTCGCCGCGAGTTCTTCGGCAAGATCGACCTTGCGACCAACGTGGTGACGCTGCTCCTCCAGCTCTTCGCGAGTGGCTGGGTGCTGCGCAAGCTCGGCGTGGGGATCGGCCTGTGCGCCGTTCCGCTCGTCGGCGTCGTGGGCTTTGGCGCCCTCGCCATCGAACCGACGCTGCTGGTATTAGCCGTCTTCTCGGTCGCGCGTCGGGGCGCCGAGTACGGCATCTCGAAGCCAGCACGAGACGCGCTCTTTACGGTCGTGTCCCGTGAAGACAAGTACAAGGCCAAGCTCGTGGTGGACACCGTCATCTACCGGGGCGGCGACGCGGCGGCACTCTGGCTCCAATTCGGCCTCATCACCTGGGGAGTCGCCGCCAGCGCCATAGCGTGGGGCCTGGTAGGCCTCGCCGCAGCCGGCGCGGTCGTCGCCCTAGCCCTCGGCCGCGGCTTCAAAACGCGCGCTCGGAACCAGGTTCAAAACGCGCGCGAAAGCTAGCCGCGCATTCTGAACCAGGTTCCCGATGCGCGGGAACGTGAGCCGCGCGCTGGGAACCTGGTTCAGAATGCGCGGATGGGTTAGTTGTCGCTTAGGTCTCTTGAATGCAGCGTGAGGGGGGCACGTTCTCCTCGCTTGAGGAGGTTTGCTTGGCCTGTGGCTAGGACTTGGTCTCCGTCCATAAGGTGGACTCGGTAGCTCCCTGGAATGGGGAGGTGGGAGAACGCGCTTCGGCGGGCGGATGCGTTCTGGACCGGTTTGCGCCAGCGGAGCCCGGAGCTGCTGATAATCTCCAAGCTTAGGTCCGCGGCGGCCTCGCCGACGCTGCTGGGGGCTGGGAGCAGGACGTCCAAGCTTCCGTTCGTGTATCGCGCAGTGAGTGATGATCTGACCTCGACGTCCATGCCCCCTGCGGTATTCGGGAGCCACTCGACGCACTGCTGATCAAGGTCGAAGGCGTTCAGGTCACCGCCGAGGAATGCAGGAGGCTGGAAGCGCCTGAAACGCTCGTAGATCACTTCTCCTACGCCCTGGTTGGGGAGACCCACGGCGGTGTAGTCGACCTCGATGGTGTTCGTCGAGTTGGAGCCAGGCGTGACCGCCACGATCAGGGCCGTCTCAGGCTCGATGGACTCCATTCCGTTGTAGATGAAGAGGATCCGGCCGGTCGAGAACATCTGGACCTGGAACGTGTTTGCGCGGCCCGTGAGATTCTCAGCCACCGAGTTCCACGTCACGACGACGCGGTCAGGCAGGGCCTTGGCATGGATGCTGCCGCCAGCGGTTGGATCGAAATTCGAGGCGGCGGGGCTTATGCGCGGTAGCGTCTCCAAGAGGGCAAACTGGTTGAACCCAAAGATCGTGTCGCCCGCGCCAAAGGAGATGTAGCCGTTGGATCCAACGAAACAGTCAAGGTAGGTTGAGCCGAAGAACGGGAAGGAGAAAGCAGGGTCGAACGAGACGCTGACGAAGTCGTTGTCCGCGAGTCCTAGCGGGACGCCGAAGTCGCTGTCGAATCCGCAGCTCTGAGCCGCCACCGTGATGGTCCCTGCGTCGGTCGTGCCCCCTGGCTCCGGCGTGATACCTGAAAGGCTGCCGGTGAGCGTTGTGGTGCCCACGACCTTGGTGGCCGTCACCGTGAGCGTGGCCTGAATCACTGTAGGGATTCCCTCCAGGATGAATTGGCCTTGGCTGTTCGTAAGCGCCACGGGCGCGAAGCCTGAAGCCTGTACCGAGCACTCCTCCACAGGATTGCCTGACTCGTCGACTACGGTTCCGATAACCGTGGTGAGAGGATCGCCGCCAGCTACCGTCAGCAGGCGTGAGGATGTGGCCCCTTGGTTCGAAGCTCGGAGATACGCGACACCGTTCCCGCGAGCAGTGACAAGACCGTCTTCGTCGACGCTGATGATGGCCGGATTGCTGGTGGAGTAGAAGGAGAAGTTGTCCAGCCCCGTTGCATCCACGGTGGTGCCATCGGTCAGCTGCGCCGAGACGGCCGCGATGGTCGTTTCTCCGATGGAGGAAAAGATCACCGTGCTGAGATCAAGGGAGATGGACTCCGGTGTGAGCGGAGGGTTTGGGGAAATCGTCAGGTCACCGATGAGTCTGACCTCGTCTGCGTTGAGCCTGAAGGGAGCCCCGACTACGTAGAGCGGGGGACCTTCCTCAGCGGCGCGAGCGCCCTCGAGGCGGACGAACATGTCAGATACACCGTCCGGAGCCGTTGCCTGGCCCCCTGGACCAAACCGGTCCTGCAGAGTGATATTGGCGATCGAAAACGACCCGTCTTGTCGAACGGATGTTGTGGCACCGAAGACGTTCACGGACCAATCACCCTCAAGCGCGGTGGAGTCGACGATGCCCTTGTTGAGGTCTGGGAACTGGCTGCGTTGTTCAGCAGCGAATTGGTCCAGGCTTGCCGCGAGCCCATCCTGGCGCGCCGTAAGGTTGCTCGACACCGCGTTGGCTGGGGGAGCGACGTCCACGTGGTAGTGCCCGCCGTGACCGGAAACGAAGATGATGTTCTGTCCGGGAATGTTGGAGTCGCCGTCGTAGAAGAACGGATCGTTCCAGTAGACCTGTCCACAGCTAGCTCCGCTAGCCGGCTGCGCCGCGAACAACGCCGTGAACTGGTCTTTGAGTTCGTCGCGATCGTAGTTGGAGCGCTTCACCGGTAGGCCAGACGCGTAGGCCGCACTGTTCCTCGCCATGCTTCCGACCAGCTGCAGGCTCGTGGTACGCGCCCAGTTGGGTGGAACGGCAGCTCCGTGTGCGATGGCGGACGTCTCCCACACGCCGCCGACGAAGCGCTGGATGAGGTCTCCTTCGACCACGTTCGTTCCGCTCATTCCGGCTCCCGTGGCGACAACGATACGCGAGGTGTCCCCGTGGTGCTGGAACCAAGGCGCGAGGCTGCTGTCCGTGGTCGTCGGCTCCTCAACGTCCATGTCCATACCAGCTCGGTGGGTGCTATGGGGCGAGAGGTATCCGCCACCGCTCCTGCTGAGGTCGTTGATTCGGAAGGTGGCCGGGGGCTGGTGCGTCGCAGCAGCCCCGATCAGCATTTCTTCCATCCAACTCGAGGCCCACCGCTCCGCGTTGCCGCTGAACTGGTAGCCGTTGGGGATGTTCTCCAAGCGCAGCCAGCGTGGTGCATTGTCGGCGTTGATGAAGTCTTGCCCGGTTTGGGTGAATGAAGCGCGCTGAGCGGTTGAGTTGCCATCGGAAACCACGGCGCAGAAAAGCCCAATGGCCTGGCGGGTCCTGGCACCTACGACGCCGTCGACAGTCAGCTCATTGCCGTCGGCGGACCTGAAGCCCAGGTAGTGAAGGCGCTGCTGTTGGCGAAACAGATCGAGCGGCGTCGTCCCGAATGTCACCCGGTCAGGGCCAGATGTGGAGTAGCCGTCTACCACGGTGAGGGTGACGTCAAATTCCATGGGCTCCGCGCCCGCAGGCGAACCAGCGCAGGTTCCTGTGAGGGTGATCGAGTCCGTTCCTTCCGCCGTTGGCCTGAAAATGAACTGGGATCCCTCACTCAGCGTACGCCCATCCGGGCCCTGATCGTACGCGCGTCCGACGGTGCTCTCCATGGAGGCAAACGTGAGGTTCTCAAGCCCACTGCCCGAAGCGTCGACGACCACGATGTCCCCGAGCTTCGCTTCCAGGACGATATCATCAGCGGCGGTTACGGCTAGCACCGAGTCGGCGGCCGTAACGTCGTCTTTCGTGTAGATGCAGACCACTGAGGACGTGCTGCCTTCCTCGAAAGTGGCGCGGTAGACTGCGCCGTCGGACGCCCCGACGGCGGTGCCTCCTAGCCATGTGAAATCGCCTCCCGGGGGCATGGCCGCCGCGGTGAACTCGATCTCTTCCCCAGGCATGACGCACTGGGCCGCTGGGTTCACGATGGTGACAGTGCAGCTCTCGCCAGACCCTGTGATTTCGTAGGGCGGGCAGACGCCTCCCCAGCCGGCCACGGCAAGACCGGAGCCCGCGTCAGAGCGGATGATGGAGCCGTCCGTGACCACGTGCCCGGTAGCTACGATCTCGAATCTTCCCGTGTCGTGGTCGAAGCTCAGGATGTAGGCCACGGCGCCAGCCGGGAGCCCCGCGAAATTGGGGTAGTCAATCTCGATGGGCGGGTCGAACAGCGCGCCGCCGGGCTGCAGTGTCCACGCCAGCGGCGTCGCGGCTCCGTTGGGCAACGGCATGGGAATGTCTGCCGCCCGTACCTCGTTGAGGGAGAGGGTCGTCCCGTCGGGGGCAGGGCTTCCATCGATGCTCATGGAGCCAGCTCGCACGGTCATGCGCAATCCCTCAACGCCCGCAATCTCCAAGACGGTGTCGTTTGTCGTGCTGTAGGCACGCTCGTTCGCAGGAATCAGCTCTGGCAACAGGATGGGCATGCCCAAGGAGTTCGACGCCTCCGGGACCACCACCATTTCAAAGTGCAACGACGGGAATGAGTCGGCTGGAATCGGGTCTCCGGCTAGGGTCGTAGCGACACGGCCATTCACGGACAGATCGGCAAACCCGAAGTCCTGAATGTTCTCTACGCGAAAGGTGCCGTCCGTTTCGGTTGTGACGCTCGGATAGTCCACGTCTCCTACGTGGAGCACGCAAACCACGCCACCGATGGGACGAGAGGCGTTGTCGAGGACGAGCCCAGTGAACGTTGTCTCCTTGCCGGGTGCCACCGGCATCGCGACGCACTCGAAGACTGCGGGACGGGTTGCGTTCCCGCTGAAGTTGGCTTCTACCACGGCCCGTCCTCCTTCGGGGCCGTGCACAAGCTGTACCTGCGCGTGCCCTGTGCTGTCTGTGGACTCAGTGCGCGTCGACGACGGTTCCGACGAACCCGGTGCCACTAGGTAGGCGTCGCCCTCAACGACCCTGAATTCAACGGAGACGTTCGTGACGCCGTTGCAGCCATCGTTGACCCATGCCGAGAGTCGGTCGGCTGCGGGGCCATCTGCCTGGGATCGCTGATTGTGGCCGCCGGCCACGTTGATCTGGGATGGGAGGCCGGGGGCCGCCGAGGCTCGGAACGTCGCCACGCCGTCGGCGCCTAAGGCGGTAGCCTCAACGCGCTGGTTACCCTGCCCTGCCGTTCCACCAAGCCTCCACGACGCTCGTGCAATGCCCATGGCGTCCGTGGGAACGGTGGTGCTCAGACGTGTTGCGGTGAGCGGAGTCCCGCCGAGTCGGCCATCATTTTGCACGACCTCAAAGGTGACGAGCCGGCCCGCAAGTGGCTCGCCGGTGGCGCTGATCAGTTGCGCCTCAAGCGGTGCGCCGAGAATCTCCTGGATGTTGCCGAGCTGGCCGTCGCCGGCGATAGCGCGGAGCGTGTCCCCCGTCGGGCTCTGATGAAATACAGAGGCCTGGACGGTGGCCTCGTTCCCGAGCGCATCGGTGGCAAGCACTTCGAACGTGTTCACCTGGTCTGGCTCGAGCGTGACACCCCGCGCGATGAACGTTCCGTTTGTGCCTTGGCCGACGTTGACTTCTGCGACGGTTCCGTTGACGTGAACTCTGAGTCCAGCGAAGCCAGCCAGCACATCGCTGACCCGGCCGGTCACATCGACGACGGTGCTGAAGACGGTTGCGCCATCCGAGGGCGAGTCGACGTGGGTGACCGGGGCGGCTTGGTCGGAGCTGATCTCTAGCGGCACCACCGGGCTCACGATGCCATCGATGCTCGTTTCCCTTACGAACAGTCGGTTCCGCTTGTTGGCTGTCAGCGGCACCGAGACCTCGAACTGACGCTGGCTGTTGGAAGTCGTGGTCACGGGCGCTGCTCCACCGGCAACATCGATCGTGCTTCCTTGCCGAAGGGACGTGCCGCGGACAACGATCTCGGTTTCGCTTGTAAGAGCGGGGATGGAAGCCACACCTGGAATCGTCGTGGATCCAACACCGGGCGCGGGTGCGCTGGTTGAGCTGCCCCCGCAGGCCGTAAGGCCCATGAGAAAGATGGCAACCAGAAGTGATCGAGGAGAGAGAGGCTGTGGAGTCTGCAGCATGCTGGACCTGGGGTGAGGGGGTGGTCGAAGCCCGAGAGCGGACCGTCAGGCTCACCGCGGGATCTGCAGGTTCGGGCCCTCAGCAACACCCTGAAAAATCCTCCCGAGGGCGGTTTGGCTCCATCTTGGACGTGGAACTCGTGCCAGCCGCGGAATACGGAGCTTCGTGGGACGTCACTTCGGGCGGCGGTTGGGCCGCCTTACCCCATGACCAGAACGACATCAGCTTGGATCTTTGCCGTTGGTGCGGCGCTCGCCGTACTTGGGACTCTGCTGATGTTGCGGACGCCGCCGGGGGCGGACTTTGGGGGGGAGGAGCTGATGGGTTCGGATCCGGTGACTCAACAGCCGGCGGCCGTGATGGATGATGAGGCGCAGGAGGCTGATTTGGTCTCCCTGGGGACTGGGGCTGAGGTTCGGAGTGCCGCTAGGCCGACGCGCCCCTCGGGGACGGCGGAGAGCGGTCCGTTGGTGGTGGCTGACCCCGCTCCCGCCGCGCCAGCGATCCTGCCTGGGGAGGTGGCTGTGAGCGAGCCGCGGGAGGTGACCCCTGAGCCTGTGCCGGCAGTGCCGGCCGCTCACCTGCGTGATCCCTCCATCCCGCGCACGATTCAGCGCCTCGACAAGGCGAAGAAGGGGGCCCTTGCGTGGCTAGTGGAGCAGCAGCAACCCGATGGTTCATGGCTTGGGCCTGGGCGGTCGCGCGATGGACTTGAGCAACCCGAGGTCGCACTCGCCATGCGGCTGCGGGTGACGGCCCTTGCGCTGCATGCTCTTACCGTGAACCTCTCCACCGAGGAAGGCGTGCCTATGGCTGCGGCGGCGGACCGTGCGAGCTCATGGATCCTATCGCTGCAGGACGAAAAGACCGGGAGCATCGGGACGCGGGAGGGACCGGGCGCGGTTTTGGATCACGCGCTCGCGACCTATGCGTTGGGGGAGCAGCTGGCGCGCGTTCCGTCCGAGGCAGGTACCAAGGGTCTTGAGGCTGCGCTGGATTACCTCGCGGGACTCAAGCCAGCTGATGTCTTCACCGTGCCCGCTGGGCGCGATGAAGTCGAGGCCTGGCGCCTCAAGGCGTTGAAGGACACGACCCCACGGCTGCGGGCTCTTTTCAACCCGAAGACGCGCCAGGAGCAGCTGAAGCTCACGCAGAACTTCACGAACTGGCGGTACCTCATCTACAACGCCTACGGCCAAGAGCTAGGGGCCCACGACGGGTTCGCGGCGCTGACCCGAGACCTGTCCGGTACGTCCCGATCCCGGAACGCCGAGTGGGTCGATCAACAGCTCGATGAGTTCCTCAGCAGGGACGAGTCGGGTGCCTTCGACCCCGACCACGACCACCACGGACCCATCGGTCGAACCGGCGCCACCGCGCTCTTCGGCATCGCCCTCGGCATTGTTCGCGAGGGGCTGTTTTAGCCCTTCAGCGTCTCGGTCAGCGCGACGATCATCCACTCAGGATCCATCGACCCGCAGACCTCGCGCGCGCTGTGCATGGAGAGCTGAGCGCAACCAACATCCACCGTGGGCATGCCGTGCTGAGCCGCGGTGAGTGGACCGATCGTCGAGCCGCACGCCATGTTGGTCTTCATGACCCACTTCTGGAACGGAACGTCGGTGCGCTCGCACGCCGTCTGGAACAGGGCTTCGGTGCCCGCCTCGGTCGCGTAGCGCTGGTTCGCGTTGATCTTGATCACCGGACCACGGTTCATGAAGATGTGGTGATCGGGCTCGTGGCGATCGGCGTAGTTCGGGTGGACGGCATGGGCCATGTCCGCCGAGATGCAGAGTGAATCGCTAAGCGCGCGCAGGTAGGTCTCGCGGTCGCCGCCGCGGGCGAGCACGAGACGCTCCATCACGTCGCCCATGAGGGGTCCGTCGGCGCCGCCGCGGCTGCCGCTGCCGACCTCTTCGTGGTCGAAGAGAGCGACGGCCATCGGCCTCGACGAGCCAGCCTGGGTCGCGCGCAGGAGGGCTTCGACGCCGCAGTAGGAGCTGCACAGATTGTCGAGCCGCGGTGCAGCGAGCATGCTCTCATCCACGCCGAGGAGGGTCGACGGGGTGAGATCGTGGACCATCGCGTCGTAGCTCTTGATCGCTTTCGCGTCGACCTCGAGCTCGCCGCTGAGGTACTCCAAGAACGCGCCTTCCGACCGGTCGCCAACGGCCATGACGGGCGACATGTGCGCCTGCTTGTCCAGCTTGAGTCCGTTCGGGGTCACATCGCGGTCCAGGTGAATCGCCAGCTGGGGGACGCGGAGGATGGGTTTGTCCACCAGGAACAGCTTCTCTACGAGCGCTCCGCCTTCCTCGACGTAAGCCCTGCCGGAGAGTCCAAGGTCACGGTCCAGCCATGAGTTGAGCAGGACGCCTCCGTAGACCTCGACGCCGAGCTGGCGGAAGCCCGCGCTACCGGCGTCCGGGCGCGGCTTCACCCTCAGGTTCGGGCTGTCCGTATGGGCGCCCACGAGGCGAAAGCCCCTCTCCGGCGCGGTGCCTTGCGGCACGCTCCAGGCGAAGATCGCGCCGCCTCGAAGCACGTAGCCCTTGGGCGCGAGGTCGGCGCCCCACGGCGCTCCCTCATCGACCGCCTGGAACCCGGCGGCGTCCAGTCGCCGCGCGGACTCCGCGCAGGCGTGGTACGGGGAAGGGCTCGCGTCGATATAGCTCGCGAGGTCCTTGGCGGTCTTGTGATGAGTGCTGCGATCCGGCTCGGTCATAAGGGGGGGCTGAGGTCCGAGGGACTACGTGGTGTGCTTGACGCGGGTCACGCCGAGGAGTCGCTCGATGGACTTCATGCGTTTGCCGAGGAACGGCACGTGTTCGATCCGCGCGACCACCTGGCCCTCACGCTTGATGACGATGGTGCCGCCACCGAAGGTGAGGATCAGCTCAAGGACGTCCGGGACCTCACGGCTGACCGTGCTGCCTTGGCGCGGGATGCTCTGGTCGCGGCCCCACGGCTGGATGTAGTGGACGAATTCGTTGGGCTCGAGGCGCCAGTAATTCAGTCGCGGCTGGGTGATGCCCAGGCCGAAGAAGAACAGCAGGACGACTCCAATCGCGAGGTAGGCGTGGGTGCTGTAGGAGATCTTCAGGCCTGCGATCCAATGCCCCACGTCGCCGATGACCGCCCAGCCTTGCAGCTTGCCGATCTTGAGCGCTAGGCCCGCCATGCCGAGCAGGAGCACGACGATGATGAACTTCTTCTGGTCCAGGTCCGTCACGATGATCATGAGGTTGAACGCCAGGGCGGCGGTGGCCCACCAGCCCAAGGTGGTGGACTGGACCGCGCTGTCGCCGAACAGCTGGATCAGGCCGCAGGTTAGAAACGCCACCAGCGACGGCCAGAAGTAGATGATCATCGGGAAGGACGCGACCGGGACCGCGTTCTTCTCCTCGTCGGCGTTGAACGGGTAGTACACCTCCCAGATAGACTCCTTGTAGGGATTCTTCGCGGGCTTGGGCACTGCCGCCTGGGGCTCGGGCGAGCTAGATGGATCGTTTTGGCTATCGGTCATCGGAGAGTGGAGTCGGTTCTCTCAGGTGTAAGGGCGAGTTGACGCGCTCGTTCTTTCGGAAAGCGCTTCATAGGGGCGTGGGGATGGTATCAACGGGGTACGCAGTCATCCCACCAGCATTCGAGGATCGACCGGATCCCGGCAAATTTGGCCCCCTGACCAATATCCCGCGGGACCTCGGGTAACTCTTTGGGAGAGAGGGCAGAATCGCCGACTCTTTCATTGGTGCCCCACGTGACTGAGTCCACTTCCCCAACGCCCACGCCATCGGAGTCCCCTGATGGTCCCCTCGAGGGTGAGGCCCTTGACGGCCTGCTAACCGAGCTGGAGCTCCGTCTGACCGAGTTCAGCGGCGAGGTGGAGACCTTGGAGACGACCGAGCGGAACGCCCGCCTGGCCCGCCTAGAACGCGATCTCTGCGCCGTTCAGTGCGAGTTCGTTCGAACGGCCGGCACCCGGGAGCACCCTGTCCTCGGCGTGACCCTCGGCTGGGAGGAGCGGCTGCGGAGGGCCGGTTCGGCGGAGGCGGCCGACGAGGTGGAGCACGTGGGGGCCGAGATCCTCATCCACGGCCTGCGGGAGCGGGAGCGCGGGGCGCTCGATGTCCTCGAGATGTCCGAGGCCGAGCTGGCCGAGGCCCAGGGAGCCGACGGCCGCAACCGCCTCTTCCACGCGCTGCTGGCAGTGGAGGAGCTTCGCCAGCGGGTCGAGGGACGGGCCACCGCCCTCGGGATCTCCAACCACGCGGATCTCCGGGCCGTATGCGAGGAGGCTAGCCGGGTCCAGCGCGTCATGCGCAAGGCCTTCAAGCGCATGCTGGACGCCTCTCCGCCGGACGCCGCGGTCCGGCGCGCCTGGGCGGGCCGCCTGGTGGACCTGGCCGATGAAACGATCATCGGCGCAGGCGACCGCGACCCCAGGATCGCGGCCCGGCAGCTCTCAGAAACGGGCCGCGCACTGGAGTGGCACCTCGACACCGTGGAGCGTGGCTCCGGCGAGCAGCGCCGGCGCCTGAAGCGCCGCGTCCGTCGCGTCGAAGCCGAGCGGGTTGAGCAGCACCTCGAGGCCCGCCTGCAGAAGAAGTTCGGCAGGCGCAAGGTCGAGCTGTGGGACCGCGCGGTCTTGTTCGGTCTCGTCGCCGTGATGGTGGTGCTGGTGCTCGACCTGATGCACTCGCAAACGCCGGGTTGGCTGCTGGCGGTGGACACGGCGATCTGCGCGTTCTTCCTCGTCGACTTCTTTCTGAAGGCGTCGCTCGTCGGCTTCCACCCGACGTGGCTCAAGCGCCACGTCGTGACCGACTTCATTCCAGCGCTGCCGTTCGGGTTGCTCCTGGGCCTCGGTGCCGAAGCGGGCTCTGCTGCCGGTGCGACCGAGGGCACAGGGCGTGCCGCACGCCTCCTTCGACTGGTGCGGGCGGTCAAGATCATCCGCGTTTTCCGGGCGGTGTCCTTTCTCGTCCGGGGCCTCGACCGGCTGGTGCGCCAGAACGCGCGTCTATTGGAGGGGGAAGTGCTGGTGTTTCCTACTCCTGCGGAACGCGCGATGCGCCGCGACACCACCGTGTCCCCAGACGCTCGACTGTGGCGCCTCCGCGGTTCGCTGGACACGCTCTTCGAACACCTGTACGAGAGCGCGGGTGAGGACGAGAGGCCGCGGATCGAGGAACTGCGTGTGAGCGCACTTCGTGACGCCTCCCGCGCGGTCGTGCCCATCACGGACAAGGGCACGGAGGCTTCGCTGCGCCGGGAGACGCTGCCCCTGGCCGATCGCTGGCTGGAGCGTCTCTCCGTGGTTCGCAGCGAGGAAGTCGAAGGCCGAGTGGGGGGCGACGCTGTACAACGCATTGCTCGTGGGGCTCGGCTTGTCGCGCGGTCTCCCCTTCGCGCTCTGCCCCTGATTCGCGGTTGGGCCCCCGCAGACGCCGCGGAGCTGCCCGATCGCCGCGTGGCTTCACGCACCATTCGCGCCGTTTCTCGCTCGCTGGGGCGCGCCCACAAGCGCGTTCTTTGGTGGGCCGACCTGCGCGGGACCATGACCCCGGGCGAGCTAGTGGGGCGTGTGGGGGCCACCCTCGTGGCCCGCACATCGAGGCCTGCGATTCGGCTCCTGATGTTTGGCGGCCTCGTCTTGCTGCTGCAGTTTGTGGTCTACCTCCTGTCGGATGGCTCGGGTGAGGCAGTTGACTCCAACCAGATGGTCTCTTTCCTCAAGGGGACACTTGAGAAGCTGAGGCAGCTTGTGGTCGGAGCGTTCGTGATCGTGGGCTCGATCTGCCTGGCCTTGTTGGCTCTCGGAGTCTGGCTCCAGCGTTTGGCCCAGGACGCGACCATTTTCCACGAGCGCGTTGCGCGGGCACAGTTTCTACACCTCACCGATAGCATCAAAGCGCGGCAGCGGGAGGCAGATGCAGAGCTGCTCGGCGAGCGGGTCTTCCGACTTGAGCGCAATCTCTTCGAGGCGGCCGGGGCCAAGGAAGCGTCGGAGCGCGATGTGGCCCGCTTTGTCCGTCACCTGCAGCAGTTCCTAGCGGAGGGCATCTCGCCGCCTTCCCGCGGGGATGGATTCGATCCCGTCGCACGCGCGGTGATGCTCCATCGCGACCTCTTGGATGGGGCGCTTCTGGCGGAGTCTGACACGCGAGCCACCAGCCAGCTGCTCGGTAACCTTGCCCTCCAGCGTCTCGTCGGGCAGTCCAAGCGCATCTCGAAGGCGATGCGCAAGCGGATCCTCAAGATCGACTTGGAGCGCCGACGGACTTTCATCCGCGGCCCGTACCTTTGGTTCCACTCGATCAGTCGAGCGCTCTCCAGCCGCGCCGCCCGTCTGATCGTTGACTACAACGGCCATGCGATCCCGCTGGCCGAGCTGGACCTGGCGTTGCCCCACGAGCGCGCCCGCTACGACTTTTGGCTCGCTGGCGGCAAGGAGGACCCGGAAGACGGCATCCAGGAGGGCGGCGAGTCCGACGACCTTGAGCTCGTGACGGAGGCCCCCGAGATCTCTACGGCCTTCACGGTGCTGCACTTCCTTGACGACTCTCCGTCCCGCGATGCCGAGGTCGCCGCACGGTTCGGTGACCGCGTGCTGGAGAAGCTCCGATCGGACCGCCGCTCGCTGGTCCGCACGGTCTTTGGGACCTATCCGCTCCACAAGATGCCGCGTGAGCAGCGGGTCCTGAACCTGCGGGCGGTCTACGGAGAGTGGGTGGAAGGGGGCCGCATCCTTTTGGTCCCGCTGCGACTCATGGCCATTGGCTTCAAGCTCTCGGTCAAGGGAGTCGTCGCGATCGGACGCGCGGTCAAGGCGATCCGCAAGCCGGAGCTGGCCCTGGCGGCAAGGCAAGAGGTCGAGGCGGACTTCCACGCAGCTGCCCGCAAGATTGGTCGCATGCGCGGCCCAGGTGCCCAGGCGGCTCTTTACCTGCGCGGTGTCCTCGACCCGGAGTACCACGGGCTGGCGCTTCCTTTTGGTCTCTACGACGCGGAGGAGAACCTGGACTCGATCGGCTCGGCGTGCGAGCTCGACGCGAAGTTCCTGGACGTCGACCCTGGCTTCCATGACACCGTGGCCGCGCTCAGCGCCCGTGCGCAGCGCAACATTGGTCGCCTGGAGCGCGCGGCGAAGGATGGTCTTCTGGAACGCCTTTCCGCGATCCTCGGGAAGGACCTGCAGGGGGATCCCACGGCGCTGCGGGCGCTGGTGGTGCTCGTTCACGCGGACGACTGTGGGATCCGTTCGCGTCTCTTTGGCCTGGACCTTCTGTGCGAGACGGCGATCGACGCGCTGGAGTTTGGGCTGCCGAAGACGGGTCTCCTCCCGCCTATCCCGCTCTGGCTTTCCTTTGGCGCCTGGTGGAGTCGCGAGGGCGGCGAGCAGCGCATCCTAGAAGCCGTGCGCTCCTCCGGCGTCCTGGCGGTCAGCGGCGACGAGGTCGACGTGATGACTCCGCGCGAGCTTGAGCGTCAGCAGCAGAAGACCACGAAGCGCGTGAAGCGCGCCCTCTGGCGCGCGCTGCAGGCGGACGTGGACGGTGCGCGCGAAGCGCTTGCCGCGGTACGCGCCGCCCACGCCCTGCCCGGGGGAGCCGCCGCTGCGAAGACCCTGGCTGAGGAGAGCCTGGCCGCCGCCCTGCGCCACCCTGCCCGCGTGACCGAGCAGCTCGTCACCCTGCGCGCGGTGCAGACCCTGACCCTCGTGGACGTGCGCAACTACCGCCGTCACGTGTGGTCACTGGGCGACTATGAAAAGAACGGGGACCCAGGTGCCGTTTTGCTCGACCTGGATCCCCTTTCGAAAGAAGCTGCCGGTGAATCAGAAGTGACCGCGGCCACCCCGGCTGTTTAGCAGGGCTACTTGCCGCCGCCGAGGAGGCCCTTCAGGCCCTTCTTGGCTTCGTCAGCAGCCTTCTTGGCGGTGTCGGCCGCGTCGCCTCCGACGCCCTTCAGGAGCTCGCCCCCGTTCTCACCGATGAGGTCCTTGGCCTTCTTCTGGGCTTCACTTAGTGCGCCGTCGACGGCCTTGGTTGCCTTGTCCTGGGCGCCGTCGAGCATGTCCGCGGCCTGCTGTGTTGCCGCATCGACCTCATCGCCGACGAGGCCCTTCGCAGCGTCGATACCGCCCTGGAGGCCGCCCTCAAGGCCACCCTCCAGCGTCTTGTCGAGGGCTGCGAGTACGCCCGCAGGAACACCACCGGCTTCGCCTGCGGCGAGGGCCTCATCTTTCAGGTCGCGTACGACGAGGCTCGCAATCTCCGCGACGCTCTTGCCGCCCTTCGTGATCTCGGACCAGTCCTTGGTGTAGCTCGGGACGGTGAACGTCTTCTCGATGGGGTCGATCCCTGGGATGCCTTTGAAGCTGATCGTTGCGCCGACGTTCTCGACGCGGATGGATCCGATGCTGAGGTTGGGGCCCGCTCCGCCCTCGCGGGGGCCGTCGGGCGCCTGGGCCTCGTTGGACCCGCCGAGCCCTTGGAGGTGGCGCAGCACCGGCAGCAGGTTGTTCTGGGTTCCGTCCTGGATCAGGTTGAGGTTGACGTCCGAGAGGACGAACTCGCCGACCTCTTTGGTGTCGCCGATGATCGACTTGGTGCCGACGCCGAGGCTGAACTTCCCGATGGAAAGGAGCGACTCGCTGAAGCCGGTGGGGCCCTGTAGGACGTAGTCCTCAAAGCCGAGCTTCGTGGCGGAGACACCCGGGGACGCCGAGATCTTGCCGATGGTGGCGGGCACGCCGAAGGCGTAGCGGGAGCCTTCGTCCACGGCCTTGTCGGCGGCGGGCGGAATCAGGAAGTACCCGGCGATCAGTAGGGCAACGATGCCTAGACCGAGGATGGCGAGGAGCTTGATGATGAGCTTCATAGGTGCGGTGGCGAGTGGTCGAGCGGTGCCGCTCGGAAGTCGAAGAATGCGAAAGAAGGATAGCGACCCAGAGGTCAGCTACCCTTCATTCGCAACAAACAACTCCTTTAGGGAGTTCCCAGGAGCTCATCTCCTGACAGCTTGTGTAGAGGCCTTTCGGCCAGTGCCCTACTTCGTCATCCAGTGACCTACTGCGTAATGTCGACGCGAAGGCCGCCCGTGAGGCCGAGGCCCGTCGGGTCCATGGCGTCCCGGAAGAGGGCCTGGTAGACGTAGCGCTGGTCCGCGTCCGCAGCCGTGAAGGCCACCGGGACGCTCGCTGCGCCATTGGCGTCGAGGGTCAGCGTCGCAATGCGCTGGAGGCCGCGGCCGATGTTGAGCTTGCCGCCCTGGTAGTCGCGGCTGCCTTGGCTGTTGCTTCGGAAGACCACGACGAGAGCGTTGGGCGTGCCGCCCGTGATCTCAAGCGAGGTTCCGGCTGCGCCGACGAGGGTGTCGCCCACGAGGCTCAGGTCAGGCCGGACGCCTGCGGAAGTTTCCTTGCCGAGGTCGAGCGGGCGAGGCTTGAGGCCCACGTTGTCGCTGAGGTCGAGGGACAGCGCGCCCATCTCGACGGGGGCGCTCTTGCCGAACATGTCCCAGAGCTGGTAGGCCTCTTGGCCGCGCGTGTCCGTCACGTTTTCGGCCTGGAGGAACTCCATGTACTCCTTGGAGGAGGTCTGGTGGAACAGCTTGACGTCCGCTGTCACTGCGCCAGCCGGCAGGTTGAAGTTGGTCTCCGACCAGTACTGCGCGTCCTCGTAGAGGGCGCCGACGACCGCAGCCCCGATGGCCTCGTAGGCGCCGTTGCTGAATCCACGGGCCGGAATCCGGTTGTCCTTCTCCGTCGTGTTGTTCAGGAGGAAGTGCAGCGACTTGCCCTCGGGAAGCCCGGTGGCGGCTGCCATTTGGGCGTCAATACCATGGTCGATCTCGTAGACCGTCGTGCTGGCGGTGTCGAGGTCTGCGTTGAGTGCGTCGTAGCCGCCGCGCGTCTCCACGATGTTGCCGCCTGCGTCGAGGAAGTTCACCTCGACCCACATGCGGCGGCCCTCGCCGTAGCCGGTGGGGAGCTTGTGACCCATCATGTTCGTGACCCGAACGCGGAGCTGTCCGCCGATCACGGCTGCCTCAAGGTCGGCGGCTGCCTGGAGCATGGCGACGTTGCGCGCGATAGCGTCGTCGACGAGCTGGGCGGTGAGCCCCGTTTCATTGTCGGGGTACTGCGAGCGAATGGCGCGGAGAACCCAGGAGTTGGCGCCCGCGAAACCGTGCTGCGGAACGTCAGGACGCACGATCGGGCCGAACGCCGGGTTCGCGCCGGTGCCTGCGACGTCGGGCATGTGGCAGTCCTGGCAGGACGAAACCTCGGGCTTGTCGCCGCCGAAACGGCCGCCGGTGTCGATCTCGGCCTGGGCATAGACACTCATCGCCCACTCGCTGAACGTACGCTCAACCGGGAACTGGTCGCCCTTCTCTCCGGTGGGGTGGGCAGCGCCGAGTTGGCCGAGCTGCCAGGTCCCGTCCGTCTGGAGCTCCAGAAGCGGGTTGGAAACGTCGTGGCACGTCGCGCACATCAGGCTTTCCTGGTGGAAAGGCGAGTTGCGCCACTCGTGGTAAAAGAAGTTGGCCGCGAGGTCGAACGGGCCGCGACGGTTGTCGTCGGGGTCGATGACAAAGGAACCGCTGTGGGGAGCCTCGAGTGCGGGGACCGCAAGGGATGCAAGGATGGAGGGATCCTCCGCCGGGTTCTCGATGTCACCGATGGGGTCGACCATGCGGTGGCAGAAGTGGCAGGTCACGCCGTCGAGGTCCCCAAGGGACGGGTCGAGGGCTGAGCCATCGGTGGGCTGGGAGCGTCCGTCGAGCCATGCGCCCGGGGCGTGGCAGCGGAGGCACGCTTCGCCGCCGAAGTCGACGTCCTGGTTCGCGATGGCGAGCGTGGCGTAGAAGATGGGGTCGCGGCCGGCCTGGCCCATCATCGAGGCTGCCCACTGCTCGTACGGCGCCTGCTCTTCGTCGTAGAACCCGTGGCATGCCGCGCAGTTCGTCGACTCGAAGATGGGGGTGTTGAGATCGTTCGGCTGGGAGCCAGGAACGAAGAAGTCGTCAATCGTCGCGGGGACCTGGATCTGGGTGCCTTGGGAGCTGGGGGCAGCGAAGGCGCCTGCCAGCATGGAGGCAATCGGGATGACCAGCAGCGCTGCGGCGCTGCGTTTGGCGAAGTGGAGTTGAGCCATAGGATCCGAGGGACGAATGGGGAAGGGGGCCGGTGCCCACTAGGGGAACTAGGCCAGGACGCGGGTTCAGGACGCACTAAAAGTGCCTTGGGTTCCCCCCTGAGGAACTAACAATCCCGAAAGAACCCGCTGGCGTGACGGACGATTTATCAAGCCTGAGAGTGGAGTTCACGGGGGGAGCGCAACCGGCCCGTCGGCAGATCGATCTATCGCTGAGACCGGTGCGCTGTGTGCGGGTCCAAACGGCCCCTTACCACGCGATCAGATCAGAACGATGCACGCTCATCCCCAGGAAGAATCCATGTCCACGCCGTCCGTCTACGCCAAGTCGATCTCAGTATGCGACCGCTTGTCCAGCGGCGGGGCGCTTCGTCGCGCCCTGCACGGTGCTTCGCTGAGCGCAGTCATCGCCGGCTCTGTGATCGCCAGCGCGGCGTCGCCCGGCGCCGTCGTGGGCCGGTCGGCACAGCCCGCAGCGCCTCCCACGTCACCGTCCGCTGTCGTCTTATCCCGTTCCATGCTCCAACCCTTGGGGCCTGCCGCTCCTTCGCCAGCCGCAGCGGGCGCAGACGGAGCGGCCTCTCCGATTCTGCGAGCGCACCTGTCGGCTTCCGAGAAGACCCGCCTCGTCCTGGAGATCGACAGCTCCGTGAAGTGTGCCGGCGCACTGCAGGTGGCGTACTTCGAGCTCGCCGCACCGCCGCTCAATGCCAGCTTTGGGGAGGCGTCCTGGAAGAGTCGGCTCGTGGGAAGCCGCTTCCTTCGGCGATCAAGCGCGATGCCTGGCGAGATCCTTGAGCTTGAGCTGCCGAGCGAAGTGTTCGGCTCCGTGCACTCGCTAGGCGCGCTGGTGATCTCCGACACCTACCAGCCTGGCGTGGGGGGGAGCCTCGCGTTTACGAGCGTGGCGCTTCCACCCCAGGACCCCTCGGACGCGGTGGCCGTGCCGCCTGCCCCCGGATCCATCGTCGTCACCGAGTTCATGAAGGACCCGATGGCCGTCAGCGATGCCCGCGGTGAGTGGGTCGAGGTCCAGAACCGCTCGGATAGAGATATCGATATCGAGGGCTGGACGCTGCGTGACGACGGGAGCAATAGCACCGTGCTCGTGGGGGATGTGACGGGCGAGGGGATTGTGGTCCCCGCGGGCGGCTTCCTGTTGCTCGGCCGAAACGGTGATGCTGCGATCAACGGCGGCGTGCGCATCGACGACGTCTACAGCGGCTTCACGCTTGGCAATGGAGAGGACCAGATCGTCCTGGAGGCGCCCGGCGGATTCCTCGTGGACCGCGTGGACTACTTAGACGGAGGCAACGGCGGGTGGCCCGACGCGAGCGGGGCCAGCATTGCCTTGTCGCCGCGCTTCGTCGGGTCGCCCGCGGCGGCCGACGGCTCGTCCTGGTGCAGTGGTACCGAGCCGATGCCCTTCGGCGACCTCGGTACCCCTGGCGAGGTCAACTCCGACTGCTAACGGCTCAGTTTTCCCCGACGTCCTGCCGCGTCGCGGCTACGACTCGATCGGCGAAGCGGCTGAAGGGCATGGTCTGCATCCAGACCCTGCCCGGCCCTTCCAGGCTGGCGAGGAAGAGGCCTTCGCCGCCGAAGATCTTCGACGTCACGCCGCCCACGAGACGGATGGAGTAGTCGACGTTCTCGTCGAAGCCCACGAGGCAGCCCGTGTCAACGCGGAGCTTCTCGCCGGGGCCGAGAATGCGCTCGATCACGTGGCCCCCCGCGTGCATGAACGCCATTCCGTCGCCGCTGAGCTTCTGAAGGATGAAACCCTCGCCACCAAAAAAGCCCGCGCCGAGCTTCTTCGTGAAGGCGACGGAGACCTTGACGCCGCGGGCACAGCAAAGGAACGCGTCCTTCTGGCAGAAGACCGTCCCCTCTGAGAGGTCGACGGCTTTGACGTTGCCGGGGTGCTCGGAGGCGAAAGCCACTTGACGGGGGACGTCGTCCTCGTTCTCGAAGCTCGTCACAAAGAACTTCTCGCCCGCGATCTTGCGCTTGAGCCCTGAGAGCATTCCGCCGCCGGTCGAGGTGCCCATGTCGATCCCCTCTTCCATAAACATGAGCGCCCCGGGCTCCGCCTGGACGGCCTCGCCGGGGTCAAGGGTGATGACGACGGCGTGGAAATCCTCGCCGATAATTGCGTAGTCAATGACGTCGGCCATGGGATCAGATCGAAACGTTTGAGGGCACTTTCGGGACAGCTAGGCCATCAGTCTAGGCATCGGGCTAGGGTCCCTGGCATGATTATCGGGTGACTGATGACTTCTACTGCGATGAAGTGCTCTCCGGCAAGACGGCGGTCAACGTTGTCCTGGAGACCGAAACCGTCCTGGCTTACCACCACACGCGGCCCTTCTGGCCGGTCCACATCGTGGTGATTCCGAAGCTGCACGTTCCGTCCTTGACGAATCTGGGCGAGGCGCCCGAAGGGCTGCTCGGGGAACTGATGGACGCCGTCCGCCAGGTGGCGCGCAGTGTAGAAGAAGAGCACGGCGCCGCCCGGGTCCTGACGAACCTCGGCCGCTACCAGGATTCGAAGCACCTGCACTTCCACGTGAACTCCGGGGATCCTAGGGCCTAGCCGCTGCCATGAGCTCTCTGCCAGCACTGAACCGCGACGAACTAGAAGCGGCCATTCGGAAGTTTCGCCTAGAAGGGGATCTTGAAGGCTTCCAGGAACTGCGCCGTGGGCACATCCACGACACCTTCGTGTCCACATGGCGCATGACGCAAGGCGATGGGTCGGTGCGGCGCTTCCTGCACCAGCGAATGAACGACGCGGTGTTCGAGGACATCCCCGCGCTGATGCACAACGTGGCCGTGGTGACGCGGCATCTACTGGACGCTCCCGTGGAAGCGGTGGATGACGCGACGGCGCACCTGACCGCGCTCCGGCTCGTCCATGCGAATGACGGCGGCGATTACGTCATCGCGGCTGGGACCCCGTGGCGCACCTACGACTTTGTGGAGGGCACGCTGTCCTACGACCATCCAAAGGACGCCAGCATGGCGTTCGCGGCTGCGAGCGCCTTTGGAGACTTCCAAGTACGCCTCAGCACGTTGGATCCGGCGGAGCTGCGCGTCACCATCCCAAACTTCTTCAACTCCGAGGCGAGGCTCAGCCAGCTCGATGACGCTTGCCGCCGTGATCCGGTCGGTCGGTTGGAGAGCGTTCAGGTAGAGCTGGAGGCGATTCGCCAGCGGCGCGACCAGGCGACCGTGATGGAGCGCGCTTTACGGGACCGAACGATGCCTGCCCGCGTCGTTCACGGGGACACGAAGCTCAACAACGTGCTGTTCGATGCCGAAAAAGACGTGCCGCGCTGCATCGTGGATCTCGACACCTGTATGTCCGGCTACTCGCTCTTCGACTTCGGCGACCTCGTGCGCTTCACCGCGGCGACTGCGGATGAGGACGAGCGGGACCTTTCCTTGGTTAGCATCGACATGGAGATCTACCGTGCCTTGCGGGAAGGCTACCTGCGTCATGCGTCGCACTTCCTCAATGAATTCGAGCGGGCGCACATGGCCTTCTCAGCGCGGCTCGTGTCGCTCACCCTCGCGATGCGCTTCCTCAGCGACCACATCCTAGGGGACGTCTACTTCAAGACGAGCCGCCCGGATCACAACCTCCACCGAGCGCGGGTGCAGCTCCGCCTCGTCGAGGAGATGGAGCGCCTCTTTCCCGCCTCCGATTGACGCCGCGGCGCTTGGCCCAGGCCGCCTAGGGTTCTATACCTCTTGTCGTGGCTGAGCGCATCGAGGATCCCAAGTGGTGGCCGAAGGAGGTCCCAAAGCGGCCGGGCGTCTACATCTTCCGTGCCCCCGACGGGCGTGTGCTTTATGTCGGTAAGGCCAGCAACCTACGTAGTCGTCTCAGCAGCTACCGACGCCCGGGCGGCGACGGTCGGTACCTGATCCGGTTCCTCACGGAGGATGCGGATAGCGTCGAGACCCTCGTCACGCGGACCGAGCAGGAAGCCCTGCTGCTTGAAGACACGCTGATCAAGCAGCACAAGCCGCCGCACAACATTCGGCTCAAGGACGACAAGTCGTTTCGAATGCTGCGCATTGACTTCTCGGACAAGTACCCTCGGCTCAAGCACGTGCGCGCCCACTCACCCGAGGTGGGCAAGGAGGGCGGCCGCAGCCGTTACTTCGGCCCGTTCGCCAGCGCGAGCGCGCTACGCAAGACGGTGGCTGACCTCCATCGGGTCGTGCCGCTCCGCGACTGTCCGGACTCGGTGCTCAATAACCGCAGCCGGCCCTGTTTGAAGCATCAGATCGGACTATGCAGCGCGCCCTGCGTCGGCCTGATCTCCGACAACGAGTACGCGGACCTCGTGCAGCGTGCGGCTCGCATTCTCTCGGGCGACGCCGAAGAGCTGACGGCGGATCTAGAGCAGCGGATGCTCGCCGCGTCCGAGGCCCTTGAGTACGAGCGGGCGACGGTCTGGCGCGACCGTCTTGCGGCTCTTCGGCGCACGATCGAAGGTCAGGGTGTTCGTCCGAAGGACGAGGTTGACCGAGACGTGCTAGGCCTAGCTCGT
>CALHGQ010000141.1 GCA_938030175.1 uncultured bacterium
CGCCTCGACGAGGCCACCGAAAAGCGTGTCCTCGCGGAGCAGGCCCGCTCCTACGCCGAGACCGAGTCTGCGATGGCCAAGCTCAAGCAGCGTGCGGGTGAGATCGAAGTGGCTGAGTCACTTCGGGAGAAGCGCGAGGCGCTGAAGATCGCTCGCGACGAGCTCGCGTGGTTCGAGACCCGTGAGATGCCGCTGAAGAAGCGCGACGCGGACCTCAGCTTGGAGCGTACCCAGGAGCGCGTGCTCAAGGCGGAGACGGACCTGGCGGGCATGGTGGAGATCATGGACGAGGAGGCCGAGGCCAGGAGTAAGGATGAGGTCGTCCGCCGCTACGAAACCTCGCTGCGGTTCGCACGGGAGAGCCTTGCGATCGCGGAAGGCGAGCGTGAGCTAGAGCTCGAGGCGAGGCAACCCGCCAAGCTGGCGAAGCTGAGCAGCGCCGTGCGCTCGGCGGAGGCCAAGCTGCAGGCGGAAGAGATCCACGCGGATCGCAAGCGCCAGGCGGCTGACCTTGAGGTCCGCAAAGCGGAACATAGCTTCGACAAGGCCAAGCGCGAGCTGAAGAAGGCGACCCAGGAAGAGAAGAAGCTGAAGCGTGAGGCCAAGGCTACTGGCAACGCTACTGCCAAAACCTCTGGGGACTCTGCCAAACCAAAGAAGGCAGCAGGGGACAGGAAGTGAGGGCTGCTTCGACTTGGATCCGCGTCTGCGCTGCGATGGTCCTTGCGTGCGCTACCGCGGGGGCTCAAGACTCCCCTGGACCCCAGGAGCTGCCCGCGGCTAAGGACCCGTTTCCAGCGGAGCCGTTGCCGGTCCCGGACCGCATGCCCCGCGAAGCCGCGGGGCCAGCGATCGATCAGGCCGCGGCGTTCCTTGTGGATCAGATCCGCGAGGACGGATCGTGGGGCAACGACGCGCCCACCCTGGCCGAGCTGGGATTCGCGCTCAACACGTTCCGCTCGTGGCGTATCGCTGCACACGGAA
Source organism: uncultured bacterium (assembly GCA_938030175.1). Classification (GTDB taxonomy): domain Bacteria; phylum Planctomycetota; class UBA1135; order UBA1135; genus Saltatorellus. The sequence continues at coordinate 985 of CALHGQ010000141.1, forward strand.
TCGTTTGCTTGGCCCTGGCCTCCCTCGAGGAAACGCCAGAGCGCCGCGCCGCGCTGGAGCGGTCGGTTGGCTGGCTGTGCTCCGCCGAGCTGCCCAAGCGGGATAGTGACTGGGACATCGACTACGTCTGGTCGTCGCTGTACGGCTTCACCTCGGTGGTCGACCTCCTGCAAGACCCGCGCTTTGCCGAGGAGCCATGGCGAGCCAAGCTGATGAAGCGCGGCGGTGAGTTCCTCTCGGTCCTTGAGAGGCACCAAGCAACCACCGGCGGCTGGGCCTACTACGACGATCCGCCTTTCAGCAAACAGCCCACCTGGGCGACGAGTTTCTGCACGGCGCTCGTCCTGCCCGCGTTGTACCAGGCCTCGGAGCTCGGAATGGAAGTGCCGCCTCGGATGAAAGAGCGTGCGGCCAGGTACCTAGGTCGCTGCGCGCTCCCCAACGGCGCCTACAGCTACGACCTCAACCCCGTGATGCGACTCAACAGCGTGGAGCACATCAACCTCATGGAGGGCAGCCTAGGCCGTACCCAGGTCGGCAACTGGGCCCGCCGTTCCATCGGTGATCGGCGCGTCACGGACGAGGTGATCCGCGAGGGTCTGCAGGCCTTCTTCAAGAAGCACGGGTTCCTGGATCACGTGCGCATGCGTCCCATCCCGCACGAGGGGTTCCACGCCAACGCGGGGTACTTCTACTTCTTTGCCCACTACTACGCGGCCAAAGTCATCGATCTCCTCCCGGAGGGGGAGCGCGAGGAGTGGCATGCGAGGCTCAGGCCTCACCTGATCAAGACCCAAAGGACCGACGGTTCCACCTCGGACTTTTTGGATTCCGACTATTTGGTGAACGCGAGCACCTCTTTTCTCGTCCTTGCGCTGCGTGCGGGGCTGACCTCCCCCCAAGCTGTTCCTTCTCCCGAGCCTTCTCCGTCCGAGGGGCGCTAAGAGTCCGCTAGCCCATGTCGTCGAATACCGTTCCGTCTCCGTTACCCGATCTTGGGAAGGTCAGCGCATGGATGGCGCAGGCTTTGGCCCAGTGCCCCGGGCTGGGTGCCGCTAGCCAGTACGCCGCGTGGAGCGAGAAGACGCTGGCAGCGATCGCTGGTGGGCTCGACAACGACCGCTTCTGCCAGGCGCTTTCCTCGGCGAGTCGCTACGGGCCCAAGGGCGACCTCGCGCCGTCGCACCAGCTGGTGGCCGACGCAGAGGACATGTTGCCCGGTTGGAATCCCTCCCGCTGGACGGCCCTAGAGGCCGTGCGCGTTGGCCTGATCGTGGCGCGCGCTGAAGTCGACGCCGACGGCGTCGCGGCCGCCCTTGAGGAGGCCTTTCGATTCGCGGACGAAGGGGAGCTCTGCGCCCTCTACCGTTCGCTGCAGTTTCTCCCCGGCCCAGAGCGCTTCGTGGCGCGCTCGGCCGAGGGCTGCCGGACCAACATGAAGACGGTCTTCGAGGCGAACGGATGCGATACGCCGTTCCCCGCGGCGCACTTCGATGGCGTCGCTTGGCGTCAGCTCTGCGTCAAGGCGCTCTTCGTTGAGTCGCCGCTCTGGCGTGTCGTTGGATTCGACGCCAGGGTCGACGAAGAGCTCGCCCGCATGGCCCTCGACCTGGCCGATGAGCGGCGTAGCGCGGGCCGCACGGTTTACCCCGAACTCTGGATGTGCCTAGGGTCCGAAGAGAGCGGGCTGGAGGCCACCGAGCGCAAGCTCACGGCGATCGAGGCCGAGCTGGCGGGCGGCGATGAACTCTCGCGCAAGGGGGCGATTCTGGCCCTCGGACGCCTGGGGCAAGCAGGGCGCCTGGAGGAGATCCAAGCGGACGGAGGCACCTTCTTCGGCCCCGTCGCTGGCTGGGCGCTCATGGGCCGCCACGATCAAACGTCCTTCGCTTCGATCTCGCCGCCTGAGGGCGCTGAGCCCAAGACTCGTCACCACGAGGAAGGCAGCTCCGCTGGTGCCCCGCTCTTCTCGCTTGAAGATTAGGCGGCCTCCCGTTTCACTCCTCGCTGGCCCTACGTCCGGCTTCTCCAACCATCACCCTTCGTCATGTCCTCCTTTCGCTTCTTCGATCCGCACGCCCACATGACGTCGCGGACCACTGACGACTACGAACGCATGGCCAAGGCGGGCGTCCGCGCGCTCATCGAGCCGGCGTTTTGGCTGGGGCAGCCGCGTACGAACGTCGGGTCGTTCGTGGACTACTTTTCTAGCCTCGTCGGGTGGGAGCGCTTCCGCGCCTCCCAGTTCGGCATCCAGCATTTCTGCGCTATCGGCCTGAACTCAAAGGAAGCCAACGACGAGGGCCTTGCGAAGGACGTCTTCGAAATCCTGCCTCGCTTCGCATTGAAAGAGGGCGTGGTGGCGATCGGAGAGATCGGCTACGACGAGATCACGCCCGCCGAGGAGAAGGCTTACCAGTGGCAGCTGGAATTCGCACGGGAGCACGACATGGTCGTCATGGTGCACTCGCCACACCGAGACAAGAAGCGCGGCATCATTCGCTCCCTCGACGTCGCCAAAGAGGTCGGCATCGACATGGAGAAGCTCGTCATCGACCACAACAACGAAGAGACGGTGCAGTCCGTTCTCGACGCGGGTGCTTGGGCGGCGTTCACGATCTATCCCAACACCAAGATGGGCTCCCAGCGCATGGTCGACCTGACGAAGCAGTACGGCGCGGACCGCTTCATTGTCGACTCATCGTGTGACTGGGGCGTGAGCGACCCGTTGTCGGTGCCGAAGACCGCCAAGATGATGCTCGACCAGGGGGTACCCGCTGACGCCGTCGAGAAGACGACCTGGAAGAACGCGGTGACCGCCTACGGCCACTCTGGCCAGATCGACTTCGATCTTTTGAACGCCAAGCCGGTGATCGATCAAACGCAGCTCTTCATGGACAACTCGGTGCTGCGCGGGCAAGAGGCCCGCGTCGACGAGGAAGTGCCGAATTGATCGGGGGGATGGCGCGGAGCCTTTTGGTCCTGGTCATGCTTTCGCCTGGCCTCGCCAGCGCTCACTCCACAGCCACGGATCCGAGCCGTGTCCAGCCCGGCCAGGGGACGGATGCATTCCTAGAGGACTTTCAGTCCGCCCAGGTGGGAGAGGACGGCGTGCTCGCCTCTCCGATCGGCCGCTTCATAGTGGAAGGAGAGGGGGAGCTTGAGGTCATGAATCCGCGCGTGTGGCAGGAGGGCGAGCTCGGCCTGCGCCTGCCGGGCGGCGAGGCCACGGACACGGTGATCGAGGTGGCGCCCACGTGCGCGTTCGGCGGTACGTTGGAGTTCATCGGCCAGCGCGACGGACGCAAGCGACCCTTCGCGTTCCTCGTGACGCTAGTGGGACGCGACGGCGTCGACGTCGTCCATGACTTCACGGATCAGATCAATGCGAAGGATCTGCGGTCCATTGCGGTCGAGGTGCCCTCCGGCCTGGCGCAGGTTCGGTTCAGCGTGACCGCGCCGCTCCGCCGCGGCGTCTGGATCGATGACTTGCGCTTCGTGCCTCCGATGCCGATGCGACTGGAGTCCACGAAGCTGACCTCTTTCACCCGTCCGTTGGTCCACGGGGAGCATGTGCAGGTGGGCGTCCTGGAGGTTCGGACGACCGGCGGTTTGGAGCCGCTCGTCATCGCTGATCCCAAGGTCCGGGAATTCATCGCCACCACCTCCGACGAAGGTTCCCCCGGTGCCGCGCCTGCGCAAGGGGAAGCC
>CALHGQ010000142.1 GCA_938030175.1 uncultured bacterium
CCGCAGGCGCTCGATCGTCGACCTCCGCCGTGCGGTCGCCCGCAAGCGTGCTCACGCCATTCGAACGGGTCGCCGAAGCGGAGATCTTCGCGGGAAGGGTCAGTACCATGCCGACTCTGATCATGTCGGGATTGGCGAGGCCATTCAAGGATGCGATCTCCGCGGCGCGTCCTGCATCACCCAGCTCAGACAGGGCAATGCGCTGAAGGACATCGCCGGACTCGACGGTGTAGGTCGCGGCCTTGACCTTAGGCGCGGACTTCTCGGTGCTGCTGGCCTTCTTGGCCAGTCGGGACTCCTTGGCGTCCTCATTCGCCTCCTCCTTCGGGGCCTGGCGGCGAGCTGGACGGTTGCTGGAGGTTTCCCCCGCCGCGCGGCGGCGCGGCGACCGTTGGTTCATCGACACCACTTCATCGCTCTCCGAGCGGCTCGCGCGACCGGAGTTGGGGCGGGCGAACCCTGCCAGTTCGTCCGCGCTCTGGGCCTTCGGCGGCGTGGCGAAGGTCTCTTCGGGGCCCAAGGGGCCGCTTCGGTGATCGGATCCTGCGGAGGCCGTCGTCACGCGGTTGACGCGGTTCTCCAGCTCGTCCTGCCCGCCCATGCGCAGCGACCGGGCCGCCCCGCGGCGCGACTCGTCGACCTCAGCCTGGGCCAAACGGGCCCGTGCGGCTCGCACGCGCTCCTCCTGGGCCTTGGCGGCAGCCTCCCGGGCCGCAGCGGCTTCGTCGACCCGCTCGACCGGCGAGCGCTCGGAGGCCAGAACGGTCTCTTTGGCCGACCCGTCATCCCAGAGTGCCCCCACGGCAACGAGGACAACAAGGAACATGAGGGCGACAAGGCCAATGCGTTCGTAAGGCTGCATGGATCGGAGAGGCTAGAGACGATGAGTCGAAGGAGAGTGTGGTGAAGCATTGGCCGCGCCGAGCGCGAGCCCCACCGCGAGGCAGGCAGCAAGCATGGCGCTGCCACCGTCGGAGAGAAAAGGCAGTGCCATCCCCTTGGGGGGAGCGAGCCCAGTCACAACCTGAAGATGCACCATTGCTTGGAACGCAACGGAGATCGTCAGGCCGAAAGCGCAGAGTGCCGCGAACCTATCCCTGATTCCAAGAACCATGGACTGCGCATTCCAGATGAACGCGGCAAAAAGACCGACAACTAGCCAAATGCCGTAGAGGCCAAGCTCTTCTCCGACAAGGGCCAGCGCGTAGTCGGTCTGCATGTACTGGAGCCCGGCGTTGCGAAAACCGCCCTGGGCGAAGCCGACACCGAAGAAGTCACCGGAGGCCATGGCCTCCGCCGCGCGGGTCACCTGGTCGTTCGTGGAGTCGCCCATCCAAACGGCGAAGCGCTCCGCCACGTGCCCAAACGAATTGAGCGCGATCAAGACCAGGAAGACGCAGGCTGCGATCACGAGGGCCAAGTGCTGCATACGAGCCCCTCCCACGAACAGCGTGGTGCCAAAGCACAGGAGGAACAGGAGCGCGCCGCCCAGATCGGGCTCCCTCAGGATCAGCGCGGTTGCGATGAGCCCGAACGCAAGGGTCGGGACAAAGCCCGATCGCAGGCTCATCACTCGGTCCTCGAGCAGGACACAGCGTCGTGCTACCCAAAGAACGAAGACGACCCGCGCGATCTCAGAGGGCTGAATGGACGGTCCGCGCCCAAAGATCCGGATCCAGCGGTGCGAGCCGTTCACTGCCTGCTCAAAGCCCGGCACAAAAACCAGGACGAGCCCTAAGAGTGAGAAGACCGTCAAGGCAGGGATCATGGGCTCGATCCGCCGCGGCCCCATCCACATGCCAATGAACAGGAGAGCGATCCCGCCCAAGCGAAAGGAGAGCTGCTGACGCATCTCCTCGATGAAGGCGTCCCGGGGCAGCGTCGTGGCCGCGTGGGACATCTGGATCATGAATCCGAGGGCGATGAGCGCCAACACGGTCCAAAGGAGCGCGATCCGGGGCCCCGCGGGGTCCCTCTCACGCGCGCGTTCACCCGCCTCGCGAGCCCGGTCGGCGATGGCCTGGCCGGCCCGTAAGAACCAGCTCGGCGGGCTGAGACCCGCGGGAGATTTGGTGCCTGCCATGGACCTAGCGCACCTTTAGGAGAGCGAGGCTCGCCATCGCGCAGACGGCGGCCACGATGTACGCGCGGGTCACGATCTTCGTTTCGGCCCAGGGCGCTTTGCCCGGCTTGAAGATGCCCCCTTTGACTTGAAGCCCATGATGGATCGGCGCCATCGTGAAGATGCGCTTGCCACCGCTGCGTCGGTACCAAAACGTCTGCAGCGCGCTGGATCCGAGCTCGGCGAAGAAGACGAAGCCCAGGACCGGGAGCACGAGCTCCTGCTTCGCCACCACCGCCATCCAAGCCAAGAGCCCGCCGATCGGCAGCGAACCAGAGTCCCCCATGAAGACCTCGGCGGGGTGGGCGTTGTACCAGAGGAACCCGAGCGAAGAGCCGACTAGCGCCGCCCCCACCACCGCCATCTCGGCGGCCTCGGGGATGTAGGGGATATTGAGGTAGAACGACCAGTCAGAGCGCCCGGTCACGTAGCAGAAAACCGCGAGCGCCGACCCCGAGAGGATCACGCAGCCCGCGAGGAGCCCGTCCATCCCGTCCGTGATGTTGGTCGCATTCGAGGTCCCTGCGATCACGAGCCAGCCGAAAAACACAAAGACGGCCGTCCCGATGAGCGTTTCGCCCAGCGGAATGCGCACGTCTTTTATGAACGGCGGGTACACGTCGAGCAGCGAGTAGCGTCCCGAGGCGTGGGCGTACCACGCGAATCCGCCGACGACGAATAGCACGGCGATGGTCTGGCCCACGAGCTTGGCCTTCGAGGACAGCCCCTTCGAGCCTTTGACGGTCAGCTTGAGGTAGTCGTCCACGAACCCAACGGCACCGAGTCCGGCCACCAGGATCAGCCCGAGCACCACCTGTAGGTTGCCGAGGTCGCACCAACAGATCACGCTCACCATCAGCGCTCCCACAAGGAAGCTACCGCCCATGGTGGTCGTCTTGTCCTTCCCCGTCTTCTTGGCGAGCTCAGCCAATTCGGGCGCGTCCGTCTTGTCGGTGTTCTCCCCGACGCGGTGACTACGCAGCCAACGGATGACCGGTGCGCCCGTGAAGAGCGCGAGGGCGAACGCCGTAAAGGCGGCCATCGCTCCCCGGAAGAGAAGGGAATCCAGCGCCGCGTAGTCGAACAGGCTGCGAAGGAGATCGGAGATCAAGTCGGCGCCCCCGGTCGAAGAGGACGGCGGAGCGAGCGGTGAGTCCCGTCCGCAAGGCCCTCCATGGGCGCCCGATCCACGCTGAAGTGTTCCGTCAGAGCCTCCACCACGCGCTCCAGCCCCACGGCGCGACTCGCCTTCACGAGGCAGATGTCGCCACGGACGAGCCGGACGTCGGATGCGGTCAACGCGTCGATCGCGCCGGGTACGTTCCCGCAGAGATGGACCCTTCCCGGGGCCATTCCCTTAGCGATCGCGCCTTCCGCCATCGCAGCGAGGGCGTCCTGGTCCTGGGGCTCCCCCGTGAGGAAGAGGCGGTCGATGCCGCTTGCGCCGGCCATCTCACCGACCTCGCGGTGGAGGTCTAGGCGGCAGTCCCCCATCTCCCCCATGGCGCCGGCCACGAGCACCCGCTGCGGACTGCGCTGGTCAGAAACCACGCCGGCCGCCGTTTCGGTCGAAGCCGCCGAGCGCTCCACACCCATCAACGTGCGAATCGCCGCGGCCATGGACTGGGGGTTCGCGTTGTAGGCGTCGTCGATCACGAGCACGCCTCCCGCCACCGTAGGCTGGAGACGGTGCGGCTCCGCTTCCAGCGTCGCGATCGAGCCTAGCGCGGCTTCGAGGTCGCCCCCGAGGGCGATCACGGCTGCGATCGATGCGCAGACGTTCACGGCCGCGTGGTCCCCGAGCAGCGGAACCACCACGTCGCGACCCTGGATCTCTACGTCGGGCGTCAGCGCACCCTCGACGAAGAGCTGAAACTCCGTTCCGCGCGGTGTCGCGCGGACGTTGGCAGCGCACACGCTGGGCGGGACGGCGCCCTCCCCGTGGACCGGCGACCGGTAGCCGAAGGTCAGCACCCGAGCCCCCTCCGGGACGCGTTCCAGGAGCCGCGGCATCATCGGGCAGTCGGCGTTGAGCACCGCCGTCGCCGTTCCGCCGCTTGGATCGAGGGATGCCAAGAGCGCTCCTTTCTCGTCTGCGATGCCTTCCACCGAGCACAGCCCCTCAAGGTGCGCGCGACCGATGGTCGTGATCAACGCCACGTCGGGTTCGGCGATCGCCGCGAGACCCGCAATCTCACCGGGGCCGTTGGTTCCGACCTCCAGAACCATGAACTCCGTCGCGTCTTCGGTGAGCATCAGCGTGCGCGGTACGCCGATGAAGTTGTTGAAGCTCTTGGGGCTTGCGACGACCGTCGCAGCAGAAGCGCCGTCCGCGGCCCGCAGCATGTGCGCGACCACCGACTTCGTCGACGTCTTGCCGCAGGACCCCGTGATCGCCACGGCCTGGGCGCTGGACCGGCGGCGGATCATCCGTCCGATGGACCCTAGGGCGCTGCGCGTATCCGGGCAGATAGCGATGGGCTTCTGATGGAGTTCGCTGAGTCGAACCAGCTCCGCCCGTGCTTCAGGGCTCGACTCCTGCACGAGGACTGCGGATGCGCCCGCGTCGAGCGCGGCACCGGCAAAGTTGGCTCCGTCGAAGCGCGGACCGGAGAGCGCCAGGAAGAGACTGCCCGCCCGCAGCTCGCGCGTGTCGGTCGATACGGCGTCGATTTTGCACCGCTCCGCGTTACCCCCGAGGGAGGGCGACGTCCACGTCACGCCCGCGGCGTCAAAGACTTCAAGCAGCGGCAGCTGGATCAAGATTCGGCCCCCGCGAGCTGTTCGAAGGCTTCAGCGGCGACGACGCGGTCGTCGAAGGGAAGGCTACGGCCGCCTATGACCTGGGTGTTCTCGTGGCCCTTACCGGCGATGAGCACGATGTCCCGGGGCTGAGCGATCTGCAGCGCGCGCTCGATGGCCTGCTGGCGGTCCACCTCAAGGATGCGGCGTCCGCCGACCTCGTCGATGCCCTCGGCGATCGCTTCGATGATCGCTTGGGGGTCCTCGCTGCGAGGGTTGTCGCTGGTCACGATCGAAACGTCGCTGAGCGCCCCCGCGGCGCGCCCCATGGGGGCGCGCTTGCCGCGGTCGCGGTCGCCGCCGCATCCAAAGACGCAGATCAGCCGGCCGCAGTCTTCGCCGGAAGCGGTAGCTCGGGACTCCATGTCCGCGCGCAACGCACCGAGAACCCGCTCGAGCGCGTCGGGGGTATGGGCGTAGTCCACGAGCACGTCGAAGCGTCCCGTCGACTTGGAAATTCGGGACGGCATGGGAACCGCCTCCAGGCGACCCGGTGCGGCACTGAGGCTTCCCACGCCCCGGACCAAGTCGTCGACGGAGGAGCCGAGGGAGCGGGCGATCCCCAGGGCCACGAGGGCGTTCTCCACGTTGTGGATGCCGCGCAACGGAACCGTGACGTCCTCGCCAGAAAACCCGAGACCGAAGAGCTGGAAGCGCGCGCCACGCTCGTCCATCCGGACGTCACGGGCGACGAGGTCGCCCTCCCCATCCACGATGGCACGAATGACCTCGAGGCTTCGCTCCTCGGCGCGCCTCGCCATGTCGTCCGCCACCTCGCCTGCGCCAAAGACCACGGCGTGGCCACCCGGCTCCACCGAGTCCCAGAGCTTGGCCTTGGCCTCGGCGTACTGCTCCATCGTGCGATGGTAGTCGAGGTGATCGCGCGTCAGATTTGTGAACGCCGCGACCTTGAGCTGAAGGTCCCCAAGCCGGCCTTGGACCAGCGCATGGGAGCTCGCTTCCATCACGGCGCAGTCCCCGCCACCGCGGAGGTGGCGCGCAAAGAGGCGCTGAAGTCCGGTCGCGTCAGGCGTAGTGTGCGTGGCCTCAAGGAGCAGCGGCCCATGGGGCCCGCGCAGCGTATGCCCGGCCGTGCCGAGGATCGCAGGGGCTCGGCCCGAGCCGCTGAGGAGCTGGTGACAGAGGTGAACGACGGAGGTCTTGCCGTTCGTCCCCGTGACCGCCGCGAGGGCTAGCGAGTCCGCGGGACGCCCGTGAACGTCTGCGGCCAAGGCCCCCATGATCCGCTTCGGGTTCGGGTGAACCCAGAGCAGCGGCGACTGCCAGCTCTCCAGCGGTTCACGAATGATGGACGGCGGCGTTGCGGCGATGCGCTGGCGAACCGCCCTGACCGATCGATCGCTGGACATGAGCACGAGGGACGCGCCACGCTGCACAGCATCGGGGATGAAACGAACCCCGTCGGCGCGCAGGCCCGGCAGCGCCGCGAAGAGGTCGCCCGGACGAACCGAGCCGGAGTGGACGTGCAGGTCGCTCGGGCGGAGCTGGAGACGCGGGTCGTCGAGGGGAACGGAGCTGTCTTCCCCGGGGACGTGGCCCTTGTGGGCGTCCACGGCCGCCTGCTCAAAGACGAGACCGCCATGGGCCTTCACCAAGTCGCCGAGCGTTCGCCCAGCCGCTTCCGTTGGGGAGTCCGAGGCTTCCCCCATCGATCCCCTAGTTGAGCGCATCATCGCTGTCCTCCGATGTGATCTTCGGGCTCGTCTGCCCACGGCAGGTCCGTGGTGAGCCAGTCGGCGTTGAATTCGGGCACCATGACGGCGTCGATGGTTGGAACCGCGTCGCCCGCCCCGCCCGTCGCGGCATCCACGATGGGAACGACCGGCGCCTCACGCTCGAAGCCGAACGCCTGGCGTAAGACGGCGATCGCCGTCGGCCCGGTGACGCGGCTACCGAAGCGCTCCTTGCCAATGGCGTCATCAGCGATCACGAGCACCATGATCTCCCTCATCTCGCCGTCCACCTCGGCGCGGCCCGCCGCGCAGATCGACGAGGTGTAGCAAACGCCTTTAGGGTGCGGCTTCTCGATCTCGCGCAGCTTGGCGCGCATCTCCTTCGTCCACGCGGCCCCGGTCCGCGCGGCCTCGGCCAGCGCGTTCAGCTCGAGGTGCACGCAGATCTCGGTCTCGACCTTCTCGGTCGTCCCGGTCTTGGTGCCGATCCACTGAAACTCAGGGTGCATATCCGCGCGGGCGATGTGACGCCCCGTGCCGGTGTTCGCCCCCATCGCCATCATCTCGCGCACCGACTGGCACGCGCTCTCGGACATGACGCGCTCGCCCGGATCGATGTCGTGGTCAAGGAAGTCCCCGTCGCGCTCCATCGAACGCAGGAGCCTCAGCGGTCGAGAGGTGCCTCCGCGCAGGAGCGTCGCCAAGGCCTCCGCGTGCTGCCAGAGCGTGACGCCGACCTCGTGCCCGAAGCCAACCGAGGCATGGGCGTAGGCCTTGTTCCAAGTCCCGTCCACAAGGGGCGGAAGCGTGCCGGGCAGCTCCGGACCGAGCCCTGCACCCGGGCGCTGCGCATACCCGAGGTCCACGAGCTTCGATCGCAGGTAGCTCGCCTCCATCCTGTGGGCGATCTGAACCAGCACCGCGTTGCAGGAGCGAGCAAGCCCCTCGGCCGCCGTGGCGAGGGCCGTTGTCGGAGCCCCTTCGGCCTCACCAATCGAGCGCCGCCCCAGCGTCAAACCGGAACCCGCGAACGTGGGAAAGCTCTCGGTGGGCGTCGTGACTCCGGCGTCCAACGCGAGGCCCATGATGATCGCCTTGAAGGTCGATCCCGGCGTGAACACGTGCCGCACCGGCGCGAAACCCGAGTACGGGTACTGGGATCGAGTGTCGAGGGCGAGGACGTCGCCGGTCTGGATGTCGACGGCGATCCCCATAGCGAGGGCCGGACCGTGCTGGACCATGAGGTCGCCAAGCTCGCGGTGCAGCGTTTCCTGCAGATGCGCGTCGAGGGTGACCGAGATGACGGGCTCGTCGGAGCTGTCGGCTGCGGCCTCGAAGTAGTTGGGCACGGCGCCATCCCAGGCCGAGCGCCTGTCGCGAGCCACGTGGCGCAGACGCCTCGTGTAGCGCCGGCCTGCCACGGCGTGGGCCTGGGCCGACTCGGCCGCCCACGGACCGTTCTCAAGCTCGGTCTGACAGAGCAGCTCGATGCCACTCCATGGACGCTCCTGAACGATGAGCGCGCGCCGGTAGGCAGCGAACGGATCGTTGGCTTGATCCCAGGGAAGAACGTGGGGCCGCGCGGCGCGGTCGCGGATCGCGCGCGCGCCTGCCCTATCTTCGTCGAGCACGCCCCAGTGACCGAGCAGCGCAAAAGCGTCGCCCTCGCGCTCGAGCCCAGCGCGCGGATCGGGGGCGACGGGTCGCGACCCCGGGCGGGTGGGATGCCGCCGCTCAAGGCGCGGGATGAGTTGGACTTGGTAGCGAGAGACGGCCTCGACCTCCATGAGCTCCCGCAGCTCGTGGGCACGCACCGGGTCGATGCCACGGGCGAGGACGCGGAACCGGTCCGGGATCATCTCGTTCCAGACGACGTCCCTGAGCGCAAGCCGACGTTCGATGGGCTGAAGCGCGGAGACCTCGGCGCGGCGCTCGGGCTCGAGTCTTTCGAGGATGCGCTCCGGCCCGATGATCGCAACGAGGTCGCTCAGGAGCCTTCGGGTCCATCGCTCTGGCGGCGGCGCCGCGGAGGTGCCGTCCCTACGCTTGACCTCCCCTAGCTGCTCTTTCCGCGTCCGCGGGCCAAGGCACGCGACCGGGTCGATGGCCAAGGTCCATGTCGGGGGGACCTCGACGTCCTCGCGCGTCCCCTCAGCGGACTCTTCCACTGGAACGATGCTCAGCCCGCGGATCACTTGGGTCGCGGAACGGCCTTCAAAGGCCTCACGCAAGTGGCTCGGCCCTTCCGCAAGGACTTCGGGCCCGATCGAGCCGGTGTCGATCCAGGCGCGCAGGATCCTGAGGTCGTCCTCGTGGAACCGGAGAATACGCGGTGCATCGGGAACGATGCGTCCAGCAAAGGCGCCGTCGAGCAGCGAGTGGGGCATCGTGCGCTCAAGGACATCGCGCTCGCCATAGGACTGGGTCTCCGTCGGGCCCCGCGACACGTGGGCCCCGTCGAGGATGCTCGCGATAGCTCGGCACATGCGGCTGGGCGTATGCGAGCGCCAAAGTGCCTGGGGCGAGACGGTGACGTCAAAGCACTCGACGCTCGTGGCCAGGGGCCGGCCCGCTCGGTCGAGGATCGAGAAACCAGCGGTAGGCGACTCCTGAAGCCGCAGCGCATCCGGCTGTTGACCGTGGGCGAAGGTCTGGATGTAGAGCGACTTCGCAGCAACGGCCAGAAATACAACGGCCACGCAAACGAAGACCGGTACCGGGCGTAGCCCGGAAACCGCGACGGGTGACGCAGCGGAAGCCCTTTCAAAGGGGATCCCTGAGTCTTCTCCCTGACGTGCGTTTCTCCCCCCCATAGCCTCGCGCGCCCCTCCTCCAAGGGGTCTCACCAACGCCCGCCCTATTCCTAGAGCGGCCGTCCTCCGTGTGGCACCGATCACTGCACCGGCGCCCAGTTGTTTGGCAGAGGTGACGCCCGCTCAGCGGGCGCTTCTGCCTTTCCTCAAACTCCCGCGTCGTCGATCTCGCGGGTGCGTCCTTCTCGGCGACTTTCCAGGTGTGCGGTTCCCGGCAAGTCTTGGAGAAAACTACCAGTCGGTGAGCGGCTGCTCCTCGCTGGTCCCACGAGTTTGTTGTGCTTCCAGGTCGAATTCAAATCGTTCTAGCTCAGAGATCAGTCCGCTGATGCGCCTGGCGTTCCATTCGGACTCCACCTCCAAACGATCGAGGTCGGCGCCGAGCTCAAAGTTCCCTACCTGGACCTGGATTGTCTTGATCGAGATTGCTAGGGCGAAGATGCCGAACGACAGTCCGAGAGTGTTACGAATGATCATGACTGGCTCTTTCGGGGGGGCCTTGAGAGGTGGGGTCGTCATACGTTCTGGCCCCGCAGACGGCGCGCAACGCGCAGCTTGGCGGACCGGGACCGGGGATTGGAACGAACTTCTGCGGGCGTAGCCTCCACGGGCCGACGCGTCTCGATGTCCCAGCGGGCGGCACCTGGGCCGTCGGGGTTGGCGCCGTCCAGGAGGAAGCGCTTCACGACGCCGTCCTCACCGCTGTGAAAGGAAATGGCGAGCAGGCGGCCATCGTGGGCGAGGACGTCCTCGGCGGCCTGAAGGCCGGCCTCCAGCTCCTCGGCCTCCTCGTTAACGGCGCGCCGCAGAGCCTGAAAAACACGGGTCGCGGGGTGGATCGCGCCCTTCTTGCCGCCTTTCTTGGGCCCGGCGTCCAGGCGCGGCGACCGAACGGGCTTGCCGAGGCTGATGGCGATGGTCTCACTGAGCGCGCGCGTGCGCTTGAACGGAGTACGGCGGCGGGCCTGCACGATGGCTCGTGCGACCTTCCGGGCCCCGCGCTCGCCCCCCTCGTGGAAGAAGAGGTCCGCTAGATCCCCCTCGTCCCACATGTTGACGATGTCAGCGGCCGTTCGCTCCCTGCGAGGATCCATCCGCATGTCGAGCGGACCGTCCCACGCAAACGAAAAGCCGCGCTCCGGCCGATCCAGCTGGAGCGAGCTCGCGCCCACATCCATCAGAACCGCGATCGGCGCTTCGTCGAGACTGGCGATGAGGTCCGTCAATTCGGACATCCTCGCGTGCTCGATCTGAACGCGATCGTGAAAGGGCTCGAGGCGCTCCCGCGCGACAGACAGGATCTCGGGGTCCTGATCTATCCCAAGGAGGCTAAGACGCGGGAAACGCCCGAGCAGGAGATTTGAGTGCCCCCCGGCACCCAAAGTGCAGTCCACCAATAGTCCGTCGAGGGTTTGTTCGCTGCGTCCACCCCCCAGCAGACGCGCGACCTCTTCGGCCAGAACGGGGACGTGCACGGGACCATCGCTAGTCGGTTCGGTCATATGAGATAGGACGCTGAGTCGGTGCGAGGTGGGTGCGGCGCCCAACGTGGGATCCTGGGGGGATCCGGGTTGGTTGCCTTCCTCGCGGCCCGACAGGCCTGGCGATGGTGAAGAAAGAATGTCCATGGCAGCACAGTTCCTAAGAAGGCGAAGCCCCGCTGCCGGTGTTGGAGTCACCTGGCTGCTGCGCAGCCTTGGCGTCCTTGGATTTCGAATAGGCGGGGGAACGGGAGCCGCGCTGACGGCTTTCCCAGCGCTCCGCGCTCCAGATCTCGATGCGTGAGTGCATGCCGACGGCCATGGCGCTGTCGGTGATACCGACGAGCTCGCGAAAGGCCTGGGGCATGACGAGCCGCCCGGAGTTGTCGAGGGTGAACGGCACGGTGAACTCGAAGAAGTCGCGTTGATCGGAGTGATCGAGGTTCGGGTCCGACTCGATGTCGAGGGCCCCCACGTCGAACTTCTCCATCTGCTTGTCGAATCCTGCGCCGTTGAAGACCCAGAGGCACCGCGCGTCCTGGCGACGCTCGACGCAGAGGACACCGCCTAGGCGGCCCTCTTCATCGCGATCGAGCGCGGTCTGGAATCGTTTGGCGATCGACATTCGGCCTTTCTGGTCCACGGGGTGCTGCGATGCACCGAGGAAGCGGTTCGACAATGAGCTCATGGCTTGGTCTTCGCTGCCATCGCCTGCCATCTCTTGCCACTCGGTGCCACAGGGCTAGATTGCCGTGCCACGCAAGGGCCCGCAATAGCACTGGCCCTAAATCCCTAAATCATTTGCAGATCGGCACTTAGGGAATTGAGCCGCGTCTACCACAGAG
>CALHGQ010000143.1 GCA_938030175.1 uncultured bacterium
ATGGGATGCGGGGGCGAGGGCGATACCCTGGTCGCAGTAGGCAATGGCCTGTCCGCGGCGATTCTGGTGGACGTTAGCCAAAGCCAAGAAGTGCGCCGTCATGGCGCTGCGATAGCCGAAGAATCCCTCGATGGCCGTCACCTCCTCGATGAAGAGCTGAGTGGCTTGGTAGAGCTCGTCAAACTTCTCTTGACCATGGAGCTGCCCGAAGATCAGAGTCCGTGTCAGCAGCAGCAGTTCTTGTGCGTGCCGAACTTCCTGCAGCTCTGGGTGCTCGAGCCACTTCGCGGCATCCCCGTACTTGAGCTGGCGCAGTTGGTGGAAGCCAACCATGTAGTGGTCGAGGGCCGAGCTGGGCGCCGGTAGGTCCTCCAGGTCAAGTTCCCCCGCGTTGTTGGCGTCTCTCGGAAGAGCGGAATAGCGCTCCCCCAGCGCACGGCCGTAGGGGGTACCTAGAGCGTCCGCTACCTGGCTCATGTCATCGACAGATCCCGGGACATTGCCGTGGTCCAGTCTGAAGGCGGCTCGCAGGGCGTAGGACGTGACAGGTTGGTGCCCGGCCGCAACGAGTTGATCGAGGCGATCCTCTACGCCCTCAGCCAGCTCTGCGTCTGCGATGACACGGTTCGCCATGCCGACGATTCCCAGGTTGGCTGGCACGTGGGCGAAGCTCTCGTGGAAAGCTGCTCTTGCCGTTTCGGCTCGACGTGCGCGAGTCGTCTGGGCAACGGTCAGCAGTCCGAATAGGAGCGCGGCGAGGGCAACTGCCACGGCGACCCTAGATCGACGAAAGCGTCGGAAGGCTCGCGACGCCGCCGAAATCGGACGCGCTTTGATGGGCTCAAAGGCAAGGAACGATCGGACGTCGCGCTCGAAGGCTTCTATGCTCGGGTAGCGCTTTTGGGGCTGTCGCGCGAGTCCGCAGTCGAGGATGGCCTGGGCATCGCGGGGCAGTCCCGCGCGGACGTTGACGGCTGGGACGGGTTCGCGCGTGACGAGTGCGGCGAGCACTTCCTGGGGGCTCCCCTCGTAGGGGGGGCGCAGGGTCAGGAGGTGATAGAGGGTCGCCGTCAGGCTGTACACGTCGTGGGCGGGCAGGCTCTTGTTCTCCTGGCGCGAGAGCGTCTCGGGCGGCATGTAGGCCGGCGTTCCCAGGGTCGACTCCGCCTGGGTCAGGCTCTCATCCGCAAGGGAGGCGGCGATGCCAAAGTCCAACAGGACCGGCGTTCCGTTCTGGCGAATGATGATGTTGGAGGGCTTAACGTCGCGGTGGAAGATCCCCGCGGCGTGGGCCGCCGAGAGCCCGTTCGCGAGCTCCGCGGACCAGCGCATGAAGAGGCGCAGAAGGCTTGTCTCCTGGATTCCATCAATGCCCAGCGAGTCGCGCAGCCATGCCGGGTTGTCGTGGCGTCCTTCGAGCTTCGCGCTGGCCAAGACCTCGCTAAGGGAAGCGCCTTTGATGAGCTCCATCACGATGAATGGCGCTCCGGTGGGCGACGTGCCTCGGTCGAAGATGGTCACGACCGAGTCGTGGGAGATCTTCGCTAGGGCGTCCGCCTCGCGATCGAACCTTGCGAATGCGTTCGGGGACGTGAGCGAGCGTCCGTGAAGAAGCTTGAGCGCTACCTCTCGGCCCAAGTCCAGATCCTCGGCCCTGTACACGACTCCCATGGCGCCTTGACCGATCTGTTGCTTCAGTCGGTACCGGCCGCCGAGGAGGCTGTCGTCGAATTCAGCCTCCATCACTTCTCACTCCGTAGGTTGAGAGAGTGACCAAGACGAGGGGCGCCACCGAGGGTGGAGGCTCGTTCGACCGAATCGGTCGGGGTCGGGATTTGTACTTCGCTGCACACTGCGATTCCGGGGCAAGAATTTCTCAGCTGGGGCTACCGTCCTTCCGGGGGGAAGAAGGTCGGCGAGGGGCGTGGTTGATGCTTATTCGTCGGGCGTGTCTCCGAGGAGCTTGCGGAGGCGATTGCGGAGGCTCGGGAGGCTTCGGTAGAAGCGCGCCTTCAAGCGGGTCTCGGGCACGTTCAGCTCTCGGCCGATCTGCACGAAGGACTTTCCGTCGATGGCCTTGGCGCGGCAGATCTTGGCGACCGTTGTGCCTGCCTCTTTGAGGCTCTGATCGATGACGCCTGATACGCCACCGTCTGCCTGGGTCCCCGGGCCGGGGCTGGGATCCGCGGGGTCCGGGCTGTCAGCGGTATCCGTACCTTCGAAGTACCGGATGCGGCTGCCTCTGCGAGCCTGTTCAAGGATCGAGATCCGCGCGATTCCGTAGAGCCACGTCTCGACGCTCGAGTCTCCTCGAAAGTCGTCCTTGTTCTTCCAAGCGGCCAGCGTCGCTTCCTGGATGGCTTCATCCAGGTCTGACGGTCCCAAGGGAGAGCCCATGCGCACGTGGCAAGCTAGGGCAAGTGGTCGCATCTTCTCGAGGCTCGTCGTAAGAGCCTCTTCGATCGCGGCGTCGTCCCTTTGGTTCTGTTCGGATTCACTCACTGCGGACTCCATGAAGCGCGTTGCTGGCTTGGCGACGTGAGAGGTCTCATGGGGGGTCGGGTGGAGGTCATCGCTTGCTCGATGGTCTCGGATCATAGGTTGAGTGGGCGATGGAGGCGTCGAACGGAGGGGGCTTGTGCACAGTGGGCGTCCCGTCGATTCGGATCGTTGCAGAAAACCTCGGGGATTCCCTCGATCCAGCCCTCCGGCCGGGCTGGATCGCGGCCCCCGCCTGACGTTCACGGGCGGTTCATGTTTTCAAGGTCCTCGCCGACGTCCGCGGGCAGGCTGAGAGCTCTCTGGGACGCGGCTGGCGGCCCAGTAGCGGCCCCAGTGCGGCCCCGTGCCCATCGGTCGAGCGGCTCACGCTGCTGGAGCAGCGCCCGAGAGGGGCCCGCGGCAGGCCCCATTAGACCCCACCGATGAATCTGCGAGACCCCATCGAGACCGGTGCCCCAGGCGAGATTCTCGTCTTCGCTTCACCTGCGTCTCGGGATGGATCACCGCGGCTTTGGCGCACCCCTAGGGAGGCCGTCAGTTCGACTTTGTCACCGTGACCGAACCGGTCTGGCCGCGGAAGCCCTTGAGGATTTGGTTCCCACCGGGGGACGACACGTGGTAGTGGTAGCCGCGGGTGTCTTCGGTGTGCCCTTGGCACTCGTCGAGGTCGGCGCTGGGCTCGCCCTTCGCGCTGAGGTGCGCGTAGATCCCGAACCCGTCGAGGGCGTAGCCGATCATCGGAGCGTGTCCGTCGGGCTGGGCGATCTCTTTCGTCTTGCCCGTGGCCGCGTGGTAGTGGTAGCCCCCATGGGGGTTGATGTGTCCACCCGCGTCGTCGAAGGGGGCGATCGTGTGCGCCGCGAGGATGGCCTCTACTGGAGCCGGCGGGTCGAAATTGACCCCGTTGAACGCGACGCCAACGCCGCCCCTTCCGGGTTGAGTCTGTCCCTGATGGCTTTGTCCGGGCGCGGCCGCATCGCCGCGCGGCGGACGGGGACCGCCCGGGGGCGGTCCAGCGGGGCGCCCGCCAGGAGGGCCGTCCGCGCCGTTCCGCGCACCACCCCCCAGCAGCGTGGGCTGCTCCTGATCAATCGGCGTGACCGGAATGATGTAGGTCGTCACCGACTCGTCGATCCACTCGGCGCGACCTTCGACCACGTAGTTGTTGAACTCGGCCGCTACGTCCGGTCGAGCGGCCGCTTCGAAGGCGGCTCTTGTCTCCGTAACGCGGATGGTCCCGTCTTCGCGATAGAGCTTCCACTCGTCATCGCCGTAGAGGGTCGCCACACGGCGCACGAAGGGTCCGTCCACGTCGTACACCTTGCCGTCCTTGAACCAGATACCGCCGGCCTCTTTGTCGTCGGTCAGCGTCCTCGGGGCCCACGGGCCCATGGCGTGCTCATGGGGCTTGGACCTCGTTTTGATGACGTAGCACATCGCCTTCGTACCACCCGAAAGCGTGTGCTCCTCGAGCGCGACGTCCTCGATCAGAGACTCCCGGATGAAGTACGAGGGGTCCACTTCGATGGTGGGCGGCCCGCCCACCGATGCAGCCGCGCACGAGATACCAAGGAGGACGAGCATGCCGCCCAGGGCGGATCGAGATGAGGGTTGGCGCTTCATGTCCCCCCAAGGTAGCGCCGTGCGCCCTCTACGGTTCGATTCGCTCGCAGACCGTGGAGCCACCGGGCTCGAACGCGCGCATCGAGGGAGCGGGACCCGACGCGGGCAGCTCGAACTCCAGCGCGAAGCCGGCCATCTCTTCGATCTCGAACCTCGTGCCCTCCACGGGCACAAGGGTCAGTGATGGCCCGCCGTTCTGGCTGACCATGAGCGTCTGTGCGCGCCGCGTGATCTTCAGCGTGATCTGTGCGTTGACCTTGTAGCTCCCGACCAGGCGATCGAGTCGTTCCGGCGTCAGGAGCGCCTGATCGGGCTGGCGCTCAAACGAAATCGGGTCGACGGACGGCTCGAGCTGGGCTTCGAGGGCAACGATTCGGCCCTGGGCGTTCGCCCGAAAGTGCAGATCGACGTCGTCAAGGCTGACGGGCGGGTCCTCACCGGCGGCGCGGAAGACTTCGTAGTGCCAATGCGCCAGCTCCCACTTCTCCTCTCCCACGGTGACCGTCAGGCCATCCTCGTCTGCGTTGACCGTCACGGTCACCGAGCCGTAGGCCGGGTGGGCGTACTCGCCGGCGTAGGCCGCCATGGCTCTCGCGGGCTTCGTCCCCAGCACGCGACCCGTCTCCTCCGAGTCCTCGTCGCCCTCTTGATCGTCTTCCTCATCCTCGTCGCTCTTCGGAGCGGCGAGCCAGTCGTCGGTCTCAAGCATGAGCACCCGGTCCGCCAGCACGCGCGTCAGCTTGTCCGGGAGGGAGGTGCTATTCGCGTTCGCGAAGACCGCGATGCCAAGATCGTCGAGGGGGAAGAGCGCGACCATCGCGGAGAATCCGTTGATGTTGCCGCCGTGCTGCGCGAGGTAGTGGCCTTTGTAGCTCTCAAGGAACCACCCCAATCCGTAGCCGACCATCACCTGATTCGTCTCGGTCGGGAACGCGCCGAGCGAGCTGTGGCTGCTCATGAGATAGCGAAGCTCATCCTCGGGGAGCAGGGTGCTTTCTCCGTACTCACCGCCGGCAAGAAGCAGCTGTAGCCAGTGGCCCATCTCGTTGGCGCTCGAGCGGATGGAGCCGGCCGGCCCCATCGCCGTGATGTTGTAGAAGTCGTCCAGTTCGAACTGATCGCCATCCCACGCATAGGGAAGCGCCGCGTCGACCGCGGTCAGGTCCACGTCGGACGTCGGCACAAGAAAGTTCGTGGTGGGCATCTCCAGCGGCTCCAGCACTTTCTGGGAGATGAAGGACTCCCAGCTCTCCCCGGAGATGGCTTCCACCACCATGCCAGCGGTCATGTACATGAAGTTCTGATACTGAAAGCGCTCGCCGAGGCGGGCGTTGGGCTCCATGTGCTCCATCGCCGAGAGCAGCTCCGGGCGCGTCGCGTCCGGCGAGCTGTACCAGACGAGGTCATGGCGGGGGAGCCCTGAGCGATGGGTCAACAGGTCCTGGACCGTCATGTGATCCTCGGCGTACTCGTCGGCAAGGTCGAAGGAAGGGAGAACGTCCTTCACGAGCGTGTCCCACTCCAGCTTGCCCTCACTGACGAGCGTGGCCATCGCAAAGGCCGTGAACGCCTTGGTCGACGAGCCGATGGAGTAGAGCGTGTCACCGGTGGCCTCGAGCTGTCCCTCAAGGTGTCGATGCCCGAAGCCGTCGGCCAAGATGACCTCGCCCTTGTAGACAACGCAGACACCGACGGACGGCACATGATGCGCGGCGAGCGCGGCGTCGATGATGTCGCCGATTCCCTCCAACGCCTGGCCCGCACGCGCGGCGTCCACTCCGGCCCGGTTCATGCTGAACGGGAACGACATGCCGTTCTGCGTGAATTGGCCGGCGACGGTGTCCCCTTGGATCGTTCCTTCAAACGAAGGCTCGCCGGGGATCTCGGTGATCGCAAAGCGAACGGTGTTTCCCTCGACGGCGACTCCGGAGAGCTGCAGGTCCACAGCCCCTTGGCTAGGGATCGAAACGGCTCCGGACCAGACGCCTTCCCCGTCCTCTGATAGGTCGAGTTGGAACTCCAGCTTCTGTCCTGGAACGGAGATCGCCCCGCTCCAGGAGCCTGCGACGTTCCAATCGGTGGTCACAGCTGCGTCTTTGGGCGGAGCCTCGGTCGTGGAATCCGGTGCCTGCGTGGGGGCCGTGGATTGCACGGCGCACGCGAGTGCGACCGCGGTAGCGATGGGGGGAAGGAGCATGATGGGCACGACGGGTGTAGGTGGAGAACGGGCGGCTCCGCTGGCTACGCCGCATCCCCTCGCGTATTTCTATTCGTCGATGTGGTTCTTGGGTCTTTCCAGGTCTGGGCGCCCGAGGTGGAAACGACGGTCGCTCCGCCGACGAACGGGCGCCGTGCCGTGAACCGGCTGAAGGGTGGACTCTCGGATGGTGGTGGAGACTGGAAGCCCGTCGATGGAGGGAGACGGTTTGCCTTCGCTGGGGTTGCGCTGTGCGGTAGGATGCGGCCCGAGCGGGATGATGGAAGTGTCTGACAGCAAATCCTCGGTTGGGGACGGCAACCGAAGTGGCATGCAACCTTCGCCGCGGTCGAGGCTATTGCTCTGCACGCTCTGCTGCCCCTGGCCGGACCGGCCCGAGCAAGGGCTGTATAACCAGGAGTACGCAGCCTCGCTCAGTGAGCTTGGGGTCGAGACAACGCTCTTCGCCCCGGGCTTTCGGGTGCCGCTGGGTCTGCGAACTTGGAAGCGACTGGCGTCCCATGTGGCTCGACCGACCGAGTATCGCCTCGGTGGCGTCAAGGTCCTCGCCCCGCAGGTCCCGTTCGGATTCCCGATGACGCTGCGGAGCGGCGCCCTTCCCGGCAGCGTGTCCTTCGCCGCAAGCCTGCTGAGGCGAGCCGTGGCTGGACCGCTCAACGAAGCCTGTGCTGAATCGCAGGCCGACGCGCTCCTGCTCCACGGGGCCCATCCGTGGGGGGCGGTGGGGACCGAGGTTGCGTCCATCCGCGGACTGGATACGTTCATCATTGAACACTCGGCTGACGATCTTCGACGCGCGGCCGAGCGCCGTCCCCTCGGGAACGTTTACCGAGAAGCCGATGCCAAGTGCGCAGGTTGGATCACCGTGTCGGAGCCGATGCGGGAGCTTCTCCTGCGAGTGGTGCCGAACGCTCGGGTGCAGGTCATTGAGAACGGAGCTCGGCGACCGCAGGAGCTGCCCGCTCGACCGGCTGACCTCGCCGGTAAGACGCTCGTCTTCTCCGCGGCTCACTACTACAAGCGCAAGGGGCTTGAGCGCTTGGTGGAGGCCTTTGCGGAGGTCGCGGCTGGGCGGGAAGACCTCGTCCTGGTGATGGCGACGGACCCGCCGCCTGCGCTGCGTCAAGCCATGGAGGGGCTAGGCGAGCGAGCGCGGCTGCTGGGGCCCCTTAGCCACAGGGACGTCCTGAAGTGGATGGCCTGGGCCGACCTGTTCGCCCTCCCTTCGCGCGAAGAGGCGTTCGGGATCGTCTACGCCGAAGCCCTATGTGCGGGCACGCCTGTCCTTCTCTCGAGCGATTCCGGCTTGGCCAACTCACTTCGACTCCTGCGTGCCGAGCCTGCGCAGGCTGACTTCGACGGATGGTCGGTCCCGCTCGACGAGCCAGCCAGCGTTGCGGACGCCTTGCGCCATGCTACGAGTGACGTGGAGTCGCTCTGTTCCATGGGAGCCTCGGCCCAGGTCCGCGCGCTTGAGCGTTTCGACTGGTCGAGAACAGCACGGCATGCGGCCGAGTTCATGTCCCTCGGGCATCGCGAGTCCCCCTGAAGTACGCAAAGACGCCCCGGCTCGAACCTGCGCGTACGCAGTTCGAACCGGGGCGTCCGTTTCCTAGCCTAGACGGCGCGACTAGCGCGGGATATCAAGCGTCCAGTCCATCTCACCGATGATGTCGGGCAGCTCAGGCGCAACCCAGCCTCCGGTCGTCCGCGGCGAGTTGAACCACGAACGGTTGTTGACGCCACCGCTTCCAACCCAGTCGTTGAAGGTCGCGTAGCCCTGCCAGATCTGCTTGCGCTCCAGCGGGAAGCGCCAGTCGCCTGACAGCTCAAGAACCCAGGGGTACCCAGCGTCGTCCAGGAACGCGGTCGCGCCCTGCTCTTCGGGGAACCACTCGTGGCGGTCCGAGAAGCCGTCGACACCCGGAAGGTGGATGTCCGCCTGCAGGCCGAACTTAATGAAGCTCAGGTACGGATCGTAGGGCAGCGAGCCCAGGTCAGACTGAGCCACGGGCGTGTCAAAGTGAATGTGAACACGGGCACCAGCGGCCTGACGTTCCACGACGCCCCTGACGTTCGTGAAGTCGTCGCTCCCACCTGGCGGGAGCGCAGCTTGCGTCGACGGGAAGACCGAAACGCGGCGACCGTCCGTGATGACGTCGGCCAGGCTCAGCGGCCCAACCACCGTGCGGGTGGTGTCGTCGTCCGAAGCGATCAGCTCCGTCGTGACGGTTCCGGTGGCGAGCGCGGGCAATCCAGGAAAGTGAACCCCGAATTCGTGGTCGAGCGATGCTCCGCGTGCCAACAGGTAGTACTCGCCGAGGATGTCGACGATCAAGCCGTCAGCGTTCGTGATGTACTCGTAGCTGTAGTTGATGACGGCGTCGTTGTAGTCGGCGTCACCGAGTGAGGGGTAGAGGTCCTCGAACGCTAGCGTACGCCGGCCGCTCTCCGGAAGCCTCGTGATCGTCGTGCGCGTCGGATCATTCGGGTAGGCATCGTCGATGTCCCGAACCCCGTCGTTGTCGGTGTCGCCCGGCTCGTAGCCCCAGACGCCGGACTGATCCAAGCCTCCGACGGTCTCCGGGCGAACCACGAAGATGAGGTCGTTGAAGTCGTCGTCCGAGCCGTAGCGCCGGTCGAGATCTTCGAAGCCGCAGACTGTGTAGGGCTCGTCGTTGTTGAAGCCGGTTACGGCATCGAACGCGATCATCGCAGCGTGCTGCGAAACGCCTTCGGCACGATAGGCGAACTCCTGGTTGAGCTCGCGCAGGGTGGTATAGCACCCGTAGCCGATGCGCCGGTTCAGGCGTCCGTTGTTGCGCGGGATTTCGAGGGCGCTCGCGTCGAAGTTGCGCACCCTCGACTCAGCGTTCCAGCCGTTCGCGATCACGAAGAAGCCGATCTTCTCGCCATCCACGAAAGTCCGAATGTTGCCATCCGCGTCCCGTAGATCCCAAGTGTCGCCGGTCTGGATAGAACCCTGCGGCGGGAACGAAGCGTCCGCGATGATGAGGTTCGACGAGAGAATCGTGTACGTTCCGTTCGCCTCTTCCTGGTACGTGAAGTAGCCCAGGCTGTTTCGGAAGCCGGCACCTTCGTGGATGAAAGTCACGGACACCTGGGTGTCGGACTGAACCTCGAGGTTCGGCGAGAAGCCGCTGCCGAGGCAGGCGGCACCCGCGTTGCTCCGCTCGGGCAACACTTCGATGATCGGATTGATGACGGCGCCCGGTACGGTGACCGTTCGGTCCTGGGCTGCCGCTGAAGCCGCGAGCGTCAAGCCGCAGGCAAGTGTGATGGACTTTTGCATGTGCTTAGAGGGTCGTGAGTTCAATTACGAGTAGACCTGAGAGGTCGGACCAGGTGACGGAAGTGCGGCTCGACGGAGCGAAGAGTCCCCAGTGGGAACGAAGCGTCTCTTCGTCGTACGGACCGGTGGCGCTCGGAAGATCAACGACGAGGTCGAAGTCATCCCGATCGAGCGGAAGGCTGAGCGGCGCAATCACGCGGCCGCTAGCGTCAGAGACTCCCGCATAGAACGTCCCGCCGAGACTGGCTTCTTCCAGTGCGTCGAGGTTCGTTGGGTCGAGTACGTCCACGAGCTGCACGATGGCGCCCGAGACCGGGTTTCCGTCCAGCTGCACGAGCAGGTCGAAGTCGACCGAGCTGCTCGTAGAGAACTGGAACCCGTCGGGGGGAGTGGCTCCCTCCTCGGCAATCGGATCGCCTGCTGGCGCTTCATCTCCACCACCGCTGCAGCCGCTAACGAGGGCTAGCAACAGGCTGCATGCTGCTACAGCAGCTGTCTTGTTTAGTCTTGGCACGGTTCCTCCCGCGTTCGAGCTTGGGTCAAGTAGACGGGGGATATCGGCACCCCCTGACCGTCAACTGACGTGCGCGTCGGGGAAGTGCTTAGGGATTGACCAGATTGGTCCGTTCCGAGAGCCGGGAGCTCCGTTCTTGATTCGAATAGGGACTTCGTACGCGTCAGCGTGCGTCCCGGGCGCCCAGGCCATGACGTTCCTGGGCGGCGGGGAGAACAGGCGGAGGACGTGCTCCTGGCGACCTCCCGCTCGGGTAGTGGTCATTCACCGTCTTCGCGAGGGGATCGACCTAAAGGAATTCCCGCTCTGGGTCGATGGGGCCGGGAGGAGCCCCCATTGCCGCCCATGCTTGAACCATCTTCCTCCCCGACAACGCCGGCGATGGACTCGGAGTCTTCCGATGCCCCGACGCCTGAACCGTCACCTGTCTCGCCGCTGCCCCACTCCAGCGTCTGGGGCTGGACCCAGCGCATCGTCTCCCTGGCCGCCGTCGTCGCATTGACGCCGGTCTTCGCGCTGCTCTGGGTGCTTGTTAAAGGGACGTCCCGAGGCCCGTTCCTGCATCGAGTCCAGCGGGAGGGCTTCCTCGGCGAACCGTTCTCGCTCTACAAGGTTCGGACTACGCGTCAGCCGGAGCCCTATGCGGTCGTCCGGCAGACGCCGATCGGCACCGCGCTGCGCGTGCTCAAGCTGGACGAGCTGCCGCAGCTTTGGAACGTCGTGAAAGGCGATCTCCTTTGGGTGGGACCCCGCCCGCTGCCGGTCTCGGTGGCGTCGCGCCTCGCGTCGAAGATCGAGAACTTCCGAGAGCGCCAGCGCGTGAAGCCGGGCCTCACCAACCTCGGGTCCGTTTCGACCATCTATGACGAGTCGAGCACGTCGGGGCACCCTGACTTTCGCTTGCTCGTTAAAGCGGACCTGCACTACCTAGAAAACAGGTCGGTGGGCTACGACCTGATCTCCATCGGGCTGTCTTCGCTCTACATCGTGCGACGGGCCCTGGCTTCTGTCTTTCGCTCTCGCAGCGGGGGACGTGGCCGCAACGCAACGTTCGACGATCCGGTCACTCGGGATCTTCAAACCTGGTTGATCTCCTACGAGCGCAAGCTGCAGCCGCGTCAATCCTCCCTTCTATGGGCCTTCGCACAACGCTGCCTCGGCCTCCTCGGGCTCGTGGCCGCCGCGCCGATCTTTGCCTTCATGTACATCGGGGTCAAGATCACCTCCCCGGGTCCGTTCTTGTTCTGCCAGAGCCGTCGCGGCTTCCTTGGGCGCCCGTTCAAGATCTACAAGGTGAGGTCGCTCTCGGTTGGATCCGAGAAGAAGACCGCGCTCGGCGTGCAGAACAGCGACCCAACGGTCACGCGCTTCGGCAGCATGATGCGTACGCTCAAGCTCGATGAGCTGCCGCAGCTCTTCAACGTTCTCCGCGGCGACATGGAACTTGTCGGCCCCCGGCCGATCCCCATGGCCCTTGAGGACAAGCTCCTCGAGCACATTCCGGACTTCGGCATGCGGCACCTCGTGCGTCCAGGGCTGACGAACGTGGGCCAGGTGTCCGTCATGGACAACGAGCTCGACGATCGCTTGATCGCTGACTGGACGATTCGTGCGGAGGCCGAGCGCCACTACGTCGCGCACAAGAGCCTCGCGTACGACATCGTGATGGTCGTGCTCACTTCGCTCTACATCCTGCGGAAGTTCATCAACCGAGGACCGAAGGCGGCGGAGCCCAAGTACACGGCCACCAGGATCCTCGGGACGCCCGTGGCGAACCTCGGGTACGACGGCGTCATCGAGCTCTTTGACGAGTGGATCGAAGGCGGTGAGCCGGTTCAGACCGTCAACATCTGTCCTGTCCACAGCATCGTCGAAGGCGTCTTCAACAAGGACCATCGCAGCTCACTGGACCAGGCCGACCTGAACACCGCGGATGGCATGCCGATCGTTTGGGCCAAGCGCATCCTCGGGGACAAGGAATCGAGCCGCGTCTACGGGCCGACTTTGATGATCAATACGCTGGAAGTCGCAGAGAAGAAGGGCTGGCGGATCGGACTCTTCGGGGGTCACCCCGATCGCCTTGATCTGCTTCACTCCAACCTCCTCGAGCGTTTCCCCGACCTCAACGTCGCGTTCAAGGAAAGCCCGCCTTTCCGTCCGCTGGACGACGCCGAGGAAAGCTCGCTCATCAATCGCATGAACGCCGCTCGCCTCGACATCTGCTGGGTGGGCCTTGGCTGTCCCAAGCAAGAGCGTTGGATGCGCGAGCATCGCAACAGCATTCGCGGCATCTTCGTGGGCGTGGGTGCAGCGTTCGACTTCCACGCGGGCAAGCTCCGCCAGGCTCCAGGCTGGATGCAGGTCGCAGGACTCGAGTGGTTCTTCCGCTTGCTCTGCGAGCCGCGTCGACTGTTCGGCCGGTACGCGAAGACGAACCCGGCGTTCATGGGACTCTTTGGGCTCCAAGTGCTGCGACGTGTTTTCCTTCGCAAGTCGTTCCGCGAGCCCCTTGAGTTCCGCTCCGAGGAGACCGGTGGTCAGGTGACCGCCCCAGAAGAAGCGCGGAAGGCCGCTTAGGACCGTGTCGAAGCCGAAGGTCGCATTCCTCACGAACTTCGTGAGCCCCTACCGGGTGCCTGTGCTCCAGCACCTGTCTCGCGCGTTTCGCCTGAGCATCCTGGTGAACGGACGCACCGAATTCGATCGGAAGTGGGAAACGGACGTCGGGGACCTCGACGTTCGTGAGTCGCGGACGTGGACTCGCCGTCGAACCATTCGTCACCCCGAACCCGTTCCCTACGAAGAAGTCGTTAGCCAGCACATACCCGTGGGCTTGTTCGGCGACCTGCGCCGGTTGAAGCCGGACGTCATCATCTCGGGCGAGCTGGGGCCGCGCTCCCTCATCGCGGTGATCTACGGCCGTCTCTTCCGCGTGCCCGTCGTGCTGTGGAGCTACCACAGCCACGCGAGCAGCGCAGGGGTCGGAGGGCTACGGGGCAAGATCTGGCGCTGGCTGCTTCGCCGGTCGACGGCCGTCGTCGGCATGGGCACCCAGGCGCGCGCGGTCTTGACGGGGCTCGGCGTTCCGGACTCGAAGATCTTCGACGCGTGGAACACCCCCGACGCCCCAGGGCTGCGGGCGCGGCTCGCGTCGCCGGAGTGTGTGGAACACACCGAACGCATCCAAGACGAGGTGGGAGACGGCCGAAAGGTAGCCCTCGTTCTCGGGCGACTGATTCCCCTCAAAGGCATCCCTGAGATTCTCACCGCGTGGAGAGCGCTTCCCGAGGCCACTCGCGACCGCTGGCGGCTCGTGTTTGTGGGGGACGGTCCCTTCCGTGACCTTGTCGAAAGCGCCAAGGGGGAAGGGGTCCTCGCGGTTGGCTCTGTTCCTATCCAGGAAGTGCCCGACTGGTACAGCGCCGCCGACCTGCACATCTTCGCGTCGCTTGGAGACGTCTGGGGTCTTGTGGTGAACGAGTCCCAGCTGTGTGGCACGGCCACGCTCTGCTCTATCCACGCGGGCTGCAGCGACGACCTTGTCGTCCACGGCGAGAGTGGGCTCTTGTTCGACCCGTCTGACGGAGACGCTTGCGCTGCGGCCCTCAAGGATGCCCTTGAGCGCACCGACCTCGAAGAGATCGGGCGCCTCGGCCGCGAGTCGGCCGAGCGCTGCACAGTGGAGCGCTTCGCCCAAGGATTCATGGACGCCGTTGAGTTCGCCCAACCTCGAGTGGCCGAGCGATCTCCACACCCGGCCTCGGCC